>JBPBQB010000075.1:0-11725 GCA_050954545.1 Janthinobacterium lividum
GTGCGGTACACGCCGCTCGATGCGGGCTGCTGGATATTGTAGGCATCTCCCTGGGTGCCTTTGTCATAATCGACGGCGTTGATTGTGCCGGGGATCGCCACCGGTGTCCCAGTAAACGGAGTGTGGGCCGAACACATGGCGGCCATAAGGAGCAGAAACGCTGCCACGAGTGAAAATTGCATGATGAGCGGAAGGCAACTAAGCCGCCCGAGACTGCCGCATCTTAGCGGGAAGCGGCGGTTCGATTGCCGCCTGTTGTCGTGATGAATAGACATGAGCATTCCGATCCTCCTGAGCTTGTATCGCAATAGTTGCGAAAGAGAAATAATCGAAGAGACTTTCCTGTTATCCTGCCAAAGCGTAAAAGTCGAAAATGGTTCGGTCTTGCTGAGAGGCGATGCGGAGAGAATAGATGTCGGCGAGATGCTTGTCTCGTAGAGCAATAATTTCGATTAGTCCAATGTATACTACCAGCGTTTGAGGGCAGTACCAGCGGCTGAGAGAAATTGCCAGCAGAGTACTCGATAGTTAGCTACTCTGCCAGCACAGTTGAGACATTATACGGCGTTACTTCCACTTTGTCAATGGCCTGCCGCAGTATAAATTTCCTGCACCGGTTTTCTTTCCGGGGTCTCGTACCAGGCCCGGAACAAGAGTATGTCCCCGCGACGCACTGCATCGACCAGTTCTGCCCGGCGCGTATCCAGCGGCCCGCCGCCCGTGTCGGTTGCGACGGAGATTACCGTAAACGCACCGGGGTAGACTCGGCGCACCGATGCCGGAGTCGATGCGACTCCCTGTTTGAGCTCGTCATAGGGAGGTGCATAGGCATAATACCGGGTCGCCTGCTGCTCTGGAATAAGCAGCACGTCCGGGTTCGCCGCCGCGGCATCCTGGAACAGCTTCGCGGGGAGCAGCTCGTAGGCCTTTTCATCGCTGTAGCTCTGCCCCAGCTCGAAATGCACGTTCGAGTCGACGTAGAACAGCGTACATCCCCAGCGCTTCTTGGCATAGGCGATTTTGTCGTTCAAGTTGTAAAGATTGTCGGCCACCTGAGTCTGCTCCGCGACATTGCTGTACAGAGTCTTTGTCGGTTTCTGGGTCCGCAGGCAGACACCTACGCGCAGGCCGGCATCCCGGAACTTTTGGAAGAAGCGGTCAGCAACGGGATCGACCTCTGCCGGCAGGTCGCGCGGATCGCCGACATAGCTCATGGCATGGGGATACTCCTGGCCCTCGATGTCCCAGATGATGACCCCCTGAGCATTGGTCGCCTTCAGAAACGGGATGCTGTGATCTGCGAGATCAAGCAGGCGTGTTTGCAGGCTCAGTCGTCCTTCCGGGGTCGTGACATCTACCGTTGGGTCATTGTTGAACCAGCCACGTGGGTTCTTGCCACTCGCGGGGTGAGGCACAGTCGTACACAGATTCAGATACCCAATCGGACGTCGGTCTTTCCAGACGAGATGAAAAGGAAATGCTGCTGCATAATGGTGGTAGACATCCGCAGCGAGATCATCGGGCGCAGGCCCCGGCAGGCCGACCCGCAGCGAAAGATGCAGATGGTCCGATTCGCCTGGATAAATCGGACGGCTGATGCGCGGCGATCCCAGCCAGGAGCGGGGAAAAACATCGTCTCGGTAGGTCGCTGTCAGGAGCGGGTAGACGGTGTTTGGCTGCTTTGGATCGATGCCCGGCAACCCGACATAAAGAGGCCGTGCGACGTCATCGTTCGCGGCTGCGAGTGTTCCGTTCCGGTAGCTTACCCCCACGACCGTCGGACTATCGACACCGGAACCGGCACGTATATTGTCCTCGAAAGCCGTGACCCCGCCGGGAAACCTAAGCGTGAGCGCCTGCACGAGAACACCGCTCAGGACATCGCCTGAGCGGTTTGTGATAGTGATGTCTAGGTTGACACGACCTGGGAGCAGCGTGTAAGCGCAGCCGACAGTGCCCCAAGGGTAAGTACGAGTGACGCGGCGGTTTTTAGGGTCAACAATCAGCGTTCCAAGCCCCAAACTGCGTTCGGAGGGGCTGCCGTCGGGCCGAGTGAAGATGACCTTTCTGACAGTGAACTGCCCGCTGCTGAGAAGCTCGTCGCTGTTGAACTTCAGGGAAGACAGCCCGTTCAGGCCAAATGCCGGTGTCAGTCCCTTTGCCGCCGGCGCAGGCGTCGCAGCGGCACTGGGAATTATCGCTGCCGCAGACCCGATGAGGCAGATGCCAAGAGTAAGGAAAATACGCTGCATGATCTTTTGTCGGCTGGTGTTCATGTGATTGCTCCCGTAAAGATACTATTCAGTGATGTTACGCAGAGGAGCCACGGAATAAATTCCGAGGCTGGAAAGTGCCCAGTGTCGCTGCGACACAATATAAAGAGTAAGAAAGCTTTGAGCTATTCTTTCTTCCGTCCCCTGGACGATGGCTTTTCTGAGCCTCGGAATTTATTCCGTGGCATCTTGTTCTGTGGCTCTTCTGCGTAACATCAATTATTCAGCACGCGGCGAACGCTGCCCGATCGCAAGCGCAGGCCGTTTCACGAAATCGTTCGGCAGAGGGTAATCTCGGCCATTGATTTCCAGCCGGTTCCGACCATAGTCACACAGAGTTTCGATGCCGTTCGAAAAACGAGAGCGCGACACGTACTCACCCTGCATGGAATCGCCTTCGAGGATCTGATGGTCTTCCAGGGCCGCCAGGCCGATCCCTGGGAGATTGACGATCAGGAGATCGTATTCCAGCTTCATTGCTTCCAGAGTTTCTTCCAGGGGATAGCCCCAGTCCCCGTAAACCGAGACTCCCTCATTACGTGGAAGAAGCCCATATTCAGCCATGCGGAGCATCCGGCGGCTGACAGTCTGGGGCGAATCCACGCCAAAATCAATCGCTGCGGTAAAGGTGTCGTTCAAATTGCTGAAGACATGGCCCTTCACGGCCATGAACCACAGTGGAACCTCGGCATCGATCAGCTCACTGACAGGCTCGCTTTGTGCGCCGACAAAAGGTGAGCCGATGTAGTCACTTTCCAGGACGCAGTACAGGTAGCCGTTTTCCGTACCGCTGGAACCGAATATTTCGCGGCTCGTTTTCAGAACCCGGTTGACCCCATCCGCGCAGGCCCGGCGATAGCGGCATTCCCCGTGCTTCTCATTGTAGGAGATCTCAAGCGGCATTCCCATCGCATCCAAATAGTAGATTCCTCGGGGGCCGAGAGCCTGGACTTCGCGCATCTGGTCATCCAGATAAGACTGTGGGTAAGACAGGGGCCAGCCTGTGTAATTGATGCCGCCGGCCCAGCAGCCGCGCTTCAGCGGGCCGCCGTAAAGAGACCCTGCACACAGGTCAGGATCGAACCGGTCGGAGCGCTGGTAAAGATCGAGATAATTGTCATGCACCTGCATTTGGTAGCCCAATGACTGACCATGCGCGATCAGCCGCCGCAGCCCTGCCGCGCCGCCAATGGCCGGTTCGACAGGGAAGCGGGTCGGCCAGCGCCCGTCATGGCCTTCCAGATTCCAGCCCGTCAACTGGACCATGAGCCGGTCGATGCCGAGTTGTTTGAGGCAGGAGAGCTGAACCATTGCCTCCTCACAGGTCGTATAGACATGCAGCCGCCCGCTGCCGTCGAGCGAGCCGATCTCCTTGGAAGCGTGCATGATCTTGAGCACAAATGATTCGGCTGCATACGCAAGGTCCGGGTTCCGGGCAGCACGCTCAGAAAGGGTGCCCCGTCCGGCTTTTTTCAAGATAAACTGATGCAGCCGCCGTCCCATGCCGGCGTAACCCGCATTTTCTCCGCGCAACGGAACAAAGCGCATGATCCGGTCAATCGGGTCTATTGGATCAATCGGTGTATACCGGTAGCGCAGAGCCAGCCGCACTTCCCCGCTGCCCAATCCGTCTGTTTCAACCTGACATTCCGTGTCACAATCTCCCTGTTCGACAATGACCATCAAGGCGGATTGGCTTCGGACCGCGCCGCAGCAGGGCAGCATCGGCATCAGCTCCCAGCGTTTCTGCTCACCGTAAATCAAAAAGCTCTCACGGAACCGGGAGTGCCGCTCCGGGTAGCACAGTGCCCCCGTCCGGTAGGGCAGCACAAGGTGGCCGGGAGCATCCGGGCCGGTACGGATCAACGGCAGGATGCTGACGCTGTCGAGCAGAGAGACTTCAGGCCGCTTTTCTTGAATTTGGTCAGTCGGGACCTGCGCGACAAGCTCTCCGTTTTCCAAAGAGAAACGGACTGTCACGGAGGCGCTGAAGAACTGGTTATCGACCGACAACGTGACGGCAAGAGTATCAGCCTCTTGGGAAATTCGGACAGCGGGAGCCCTCATCAGCTCTGTTCTCTGCAACAATATAGACATCACACTGAGCGTGAAAACAGGCGTCGGACCCCAAACGACGCCAGAGTGCAGGTCGGACAGCTCCGCGAGGATCTGGCCTTCCTGCTCGAACACGGACAGCCTGAGCGAACTGTCTTCAATTTGATACAAGTCATTCTCCTAACGATCCATCTGAGGTCACAGCCAGGGGAACGGCGGTGCCGGGACGTGAAAAAACAAATTTGCCAGAGAGCAAAGAACAGCCATGCTGAACTCTCCCAGAATCAGACCGAGGAAGACCGGCCGAACCGCACGATAAAACGAAATGCCGCCGTACCGCAGTGTCATCGCTTTGAGCATCCAGGCAAGCAGGCAGGGAAACCAGAATTCAATCGTGCTTTGTGATCCGGCCAGCGCGTATCCCAGGGGATGAAGCGGCCACCAGAAAAAACGAGAGCGCATGACTGTCAGAAACAACGCCACAGCTATGCCGACCAGAAAGAAGGCCGGAGCCTGCCAGTCTCCCGCCGAGCCGTTTGCACCGGTCTGGATGCTGGCCGCATTGACCCGAAACTGCATCAGCGGGCTGCCCTGCATCATCCAGCCATCCATGTTCAGGGCACCGATCTTGTAGGCAAGAACAAGCTGAAGCGGCACGGCGATCACGACGGCGCAAAGAATGGCGGCCACAATTGCCAGCGCCAGTGAGCGGCGGTGCAGCTTGACTTTATCCCCGATCCGCGCACTGTCGAGCATTCCAGTCAGCAGCAAGCCTCTCTGGTCGTGACTCAGAAGATGGTCGACAAACGCAAGTATCGTCAGATTAGCCGGTCCCAGACTATGCAGGCTTCCGGTCATCCGGTACAGGTCATACGGCTGGAACGTCGTTTCCGTCATCAGCATCCCGGCTTCGGCGGTCGAGCGGGCCATGACAAGGCCGATGATGAAGATGACGCAGACCATTTCCAGCACGGAAACCCACCAGGAAGCGCCCATCAAGGTCATCATCACGCACAGCGCCGCAAGGCTTCCCAGCAGGCCCCAGAACGCGGTTCGATAGGAAAGCATTTCCGAGGCGTCATCCGCACTCCGGCTTTTGCTGATGACGGACGCCCAGACGCGCCGGAGATGAGGCCGGGCGATCCAAACGAATGAACCTGCCAGCACCAGATACGCGCCGATAATTTGGTAGCCTTCAAAGACAGGCAGCCAGGTCGTCGGCATATGCGGCATGTCCATACCGAAGCTGATGCCGATGACCTGTTCCAAACGCGTCAGCAGAAAGAAGAACCAGAGTGAAAACAAGATGTCCAGCGGCAGCAGATAAAAGAAGCCCAGCGCTGCAAATGAACAGATCAGCGGTGTGTACGCCATCTGGTTCCAGGGCGGTGTCGTGAGGTAATCGTTGAGCAGCAAAGACGTAGTCACAGTAGGGAAGCTCGGCACGATCTGATGAACCCAATCAATGCCGTAGATCGCGATGGGGATCGCGGCTCCGGCCCAGACTTTGGGATCGGCAAAGAATGACCGGCTGCCTTCCTCGCCGATGATCTCTAGGGGAAGCTGGGTCAGCGGAAACGCCAGCTTTTCATTGTCGCTCCACTGACGCCGAAGCAGGGCTGTCAGGCACAGGAACGCAAAGAAGACCAGCCCATAAAACAGGCCCCAGACTAGCAGGGGCGTGACCCACGCATGCCACGGAATGGATTCTCCGCGTGGGAGCCGCTCATAATACCAGGCTGTCACCGCCTGCTTGGGCGCTCCCATCGGATCATACGGAACCAGCCAGCGAGGGATATGCTCACCGAAGATCTTTTGCCAGCCGTTCTGGCTGGTCGCAAAGTAGTTGCTTGCCGCCAGCAGCGGCAGCAGCTTCTGGGCCATGCCGTGTGAAGCGATCATTGCCGCCACGACACTCATAATATAAACGGTCGCAAGTTCCGGCGGTGTGAAAGCCCAGCGGCCTTTGAGTAGCCTGCTCAAACCGCGTGTCAGCCCAAGTACCACAATAAGCAGCGCGATGCTAACCGGCGGCAATTGGAGGTAGCCGATCCGAATCGTAGAGATGACTAGTTCTGCCCACGTAACAAGGACACAGGTCAGGGCTACGCAAACGATCCCGACAAGGAACGCGCGGCCTGTCGTTCCCTTGTGGGCGTTTGATTTTGCAGGCTCAAGAGGCGGACTGATTGGGACGGCTTGTATATTTGGCAAAACTGACCTGCGCGGTGGAATTGGCACGAGAAATGCCGGTGACTTTCGCCTTGTCTCTGCTAGCAGAGTTGAACCATTATACGATGGGATTGCAGTCCTGTCAATGCCTGATTTTAATCCCTAAAGCTCATAGTGTGTATTTTTAATCCTTGCTTGACAGAAACCAAATCTTGCTGTATAATCGACACACTGCTAGCAGAGCTACTGAAATCAATAGTCCTGCTGTCATAGTGATATATTAAGAAACTTCATCGAGGGGTGGCAGCATGGCGTTGACGCAGCAGCAGATCGCATTTTTTGAGACATTCGGATTCCTTGTCTTCCCAGGATTGCTGACGGAGGATCTGCCCTGGATCTATGAAGGCTTCGAGGAGATCTTTACCCAGCTTCCCGAGAAGCACGACGGAGTGCGGCGGACAATTGCCGGAACGGATTCAAGCGAGAAACTTTGCCGCCTGCTCGATCATCCCAAAGTGATTGAAGCGGCATCGTCGCTGATGGGAAATGACTTTAACTATCTGGGCGGCGACGCCAACTATTATGTCGGTGATACCGGGTGGCATTCCGATGGCTGGCATGACCATGGCCTATATGTCAAAATGGCCTTCTATCTTGACCCGGTGACACAGGGCACAGGCTGCCTGCGTGTCATTCCCGGCAGCCATAAAATCGGAAGTGAGTGGGTGGAGGAAGTCCGAAAAGTGGGCCGCTCCGAGGAGAGCTTCGGAGTGGCGGGCCGGGATGTCCCTGCGGTCGCCCTTGAGTCTCAGCCGGGCGACGTGGTCGTGTTCAATCACAACCTGCACCATGCGGCTTACGGCGGCAGCAACCGGCGGCGGATGTTCACGCTGAACTTGAGCCGCCATGCCGATACCCCGGTGGACCTGAATGAGCTGCGCGGATTCATCAACAGCGCCGCCCGGTTCTGGGTGACGCAGACCCATTCCGATGTGATGCGGCGCACTGCCTCGCCTGAGCGGATGCATCATTTATCTCAGGTGATAGAGAATGAAGATGAGCTCCCATCTCTGGTTCGGCAGGCTAAAGAGACCATGGCTGAACCGGCACGCGGGTAGCAGAGAGTACCTGCGCCGTTGCCGGAGGCGAAGGTCGGCAGCAGAGGCCATCAATGACTGAAATGTCATCGCAACTATCACAATATATGGCACTTTGAGCCATCTCACTGCTTTTCGCAGTGCCATCGTTCTCTGCAGTACCTACCGACAGCATTTCGCTGGATTCTGAAAGGATCTTAAATGAATACTCGTTTTTCTCTCACATTCGCAGCACTGGCCGTCTTTGGCCTGGCCGCTGCCCATCCTGCCGCCGCACAGTCCACGATTGTCCTCCAAAATGGCGTCTTTGCTTCCGCCGGCAACAGCAACGACGTTTACAACTTCACAAGCAATTTGGGCGATATGAACACCGCCCCCTCCTACTCATTCGGCAATCATACCCAGGGCTTCAACTCCGGCATCTACATCAATGATGGCTCTGTGTACCAGCTTTTAGGCACCACCGGAGCGGCGGGCGAAACACTGACGCTAAACGGTCTGGTCGGCAACTTCGGCACCCCCCCTCCTGGCCCCTCTGTGCTGGAGTTCACCACGGCGGCTCCTACACCCAGTGATTCTTTGGCTACCGGTTCTGTCCTTGCCAGCGAGACAGTCACACCTCCCGGAGCGGGTGACAACGAGCCCTTTGCACCGCTGACATTCACGACAACCGTGGCAAATCAGAACATTTACCTGATCCTTGGCGGTCCTGCAGGAGCCTTCAGTCAGCAAGTCAACTACCAGAATTTCTCGCTGACGGATACGCCTGCCGCAGTCCCCGAAGCCTCCACGACAGTCTCCTTCGGCCTGCTGTTGATGCTTGGTCTTGGCGGCATAGTCGTTGCGGCCCGAAAGAAGAAAATCGCGGCTTGAGCCGATCAGCCCTGAATGAAAGCAGCAAAGGCCGCAGGCATTATGCCTGCGGCCTTTGCTTCGTCAGCGTACTGGATACCTGGGTATTGACCCCAACAAATCCCGATAAGCTCACGCTTCTTCCGGCAAAACGAGTTGATTGAGGTCTTCGATCAGTGACGGCCCAGTCGGCTCCCAGCCTAGCCGCTCCCGCGTCTCCGTATTCGAGGTCGGTGAGTCAAGAGTCATAAAAGTACCGAGGAAGCCGAAGTGAGCAGGAGCCTCCTCCGGCGAAATCGAGACTACCGGCAGGCTCAAACGGCTGCCGAGAGCTTCGGCGATCTCTTTCATTGTGACACCTTGTTCTCCCACGGCGTGCCACTTCGAGCCTGCGGTTCCCTGTTCAAGCGCCAGCCGATAGAGCCGAGCGGTGTCGCTCACGTGCGCTGCCGCCCATCGGTTGCTGCCTTCACCGACATAAGCGGACACCTTTTTCTCCAGGGCAATCTGAATCAGTAAGCTTACTAATCCTTGCTTACGGGTGTCGTGAATCTGCGAGAGGCGCATCACAATTCCTCGAACCCCTTTCTCAAGAGTCGCCAGCGTGGCTTGTTCCGAGACCCGAGGCCATCTGCCGACCGACATTGTATCGTCCTCATCTAAGGGATGTCCGGGCAACTGACTCTCGTTCAAAACACCTCCCGTGCCGATGAACGGTCGCCCCGAACCGGCGAGCGCTTCGCCCATCGCCTCGATTGCGCGTTGATCGTCCACGCAGTTTGCTTGGATCTTTGAAAAGTCGTGATTGAACGCCAAGTGGATGACGGCATCGGCCTGAGATGCTCCTGCCTTGAGGCTCTCTAAATCTTTGAGAGTGCCGCGGTGAACGTCGGCCCCCATCTTGGTTAATGCTTCCGCGCCCTTCTCCGAACGCGTCATGCCGAGAACCGTGTGGCCCGCTTGAAGCAACTCAGGAACCAGAGCTGACCCGATGAACCCGGTTGCTCCGGTGACAAAAACTTTCATCTTAGAGTCCTTTCTCAATCGACATTTGTGAATACAGGTATACTGTACGTACAGACGATCTATCGTCTGCTCGATTACTCTTGCAAGAGTAATTGAGCGGAGTATACCCGATTACTTTCGCGAAAGCAACATGTCCTCTATTCGATTATTTATTCTTTCGTCCTTCGCCGAACACGGGCCGATGCACGGCCACCGCCTCCGGCTTGAGGCCGAGCGCAATCGCGTTCATTTGTGGACCGATATTTCCGTCGGCGCGGTCTATGGGGCGATGAAGCGGCTCGCTTCGGAGGGGCTGCTGCGGGAATCGGGCCGGGAGCGCGAAGGGAACCGGCCCATCCGCCAGCTTTATGAGATCACTGAGGAGGGACACGAAGCCCTCGCGATGCTTCAGCAGACGGGCTTGAGCGAGGTCGTGTTCAAATTCGATCCCTTTGATCTCGCACTGACGCGGCTTAATCCCGAAACCTGGGCCACATTACCATCGGTCTTAGCAGAACGCCTGGACAAGATGCGGGCATTGCTGACGGAGAGCAAACAGCTCAATGAAGATGTACGAGACTATGTAGGACTGACCAAGCAATGGGCGCTTCGTCACTTCGAATACCGGCTTGAGGCGGAGGTCGCTTACCTGACAGACCTGCTGACTGCCGCTCCCGACATTGTTTCCGACGAGCGTAATCCCAGTCCTCGCAAGCCCAAGCCAAGCTGATCAGCTTCTCAGCCTCCTCTGTTTTCCCAGTGCCGAACTTGACAATGCCAGCGCTTTTCGCTCATACTAAAGGCTCAAAAGACAAAGGTTTCAGAGTTTTAGAAGCGGAGACTGACTGTGAGTGACGTAAACACGGACGAGATTTTAGAACAAGACATAGATGACGTTGCGATTGTCGGCGGCGGGCCGGTAGGCCAGTATGCGGCGTACTATGCAGGCCTGCGCGGGATGAAGACAAAAGTCATCGATAGCCTGCCTCAGCTTGGCGGGCAGTTGTCGGCGCTGTACCCGGAAAAGTATATCTTTGATGTCGCCGGGTATGCGAAAGTCTATGCGCGGGACCTCGTCGACAATCTTAGCGAACAGATGATGCAGTACGGGCCGAAACTGGCTTTAGACGAAAAAGTAGTCAGCCTGACTTCCGACAGCGGGCTGATCACGATGGAGACCGAGCAGGAGATCAATAAAATCGTTCATCGCCGCACCCACTACGCGAAGTCTGCCATCATCGCAGCGGGGGTCGGAGCGTTCCTGCCGCGCAAGATCGCGAAGGCGGGGCTGGAAGAGCTGGAAGGGCGGGGAGTGCATTACTTTGTCAACGACAAGAGCATTCTCGCTGGGAAGCGACTGGTTGTGGTCGGCGGCGGCGACAGCGCGTTCGACTGGACCCTGAACCTGTATGATGCCGCCGAGAGCATTCTGCAAATCCACCGCTCGGACAAGTATAAAGCGCACGAAGACACGATTGAGAAAGTCATGGCTCTGCCGATTGAGTTCAAGCCGTTCTACGAAGTCAAGCAGGTACATGGCGAGGAGCACGTCGAGGGCGTCACGATCTTCGACAACCGCACCAAAGATGAGTTCGGACAGTATCAAGAGTCTTATTACGCCTGCGACGAGCTGCTGCTGAACTTAGGCTTCCTGACCAATTTAGGCCCGATCAAGCAGTGGGGGTTCGAGATTGTCGGCAACTCCATCCATGTCAACTCCCGCATGGAGACCAACATCCCCGGTGTCTACGGTGCCGGCGATATTGTCACTTATGACGGCAAACTCAAGCTGATCGCGACCGGCTTCGGCGAGGCCGCGATTGCCGTCAACCACGCCAAAGCGCATATCGACCCGACCGCCAAAGTCAACCCAGGGCACTCGTCTGAGAATGTCCCTGAAAAGAAGCCGCATTAGGTGCTGCGTAGATATGACAAAGAGAGGCCACCGGCATCAAAGCTGGCGGCCTTTATTTTTGTCTTAGCCTGCGCTGTATGCTTGTTTGCATGATTTGTGCTATATAATAAGATTAGATCTGAGACTTTCTCAATCCTCTCCTTCCAGGCCGGCTTTACGTAAGTCTGACAAGGTTCTCTATTATGCCCGGAGATTTTGTCGATGCGCTACTACCTTCCGGTTTTGGCCGTTCTTGTTTGCCTCGTCACTTGCTTGTCCGAAGGTCCGGCGGCGCTAGCACAAGCGCCGCCTGTCTATCCCGGAACTACCACAATCCTCCCACCGACGGGGTCAGGCTCAGCGGGAACCGAGGGTAC
>JBPBQB010000009.1:0-11674 GCA_050954545.1 Janthinobacterium lividum
AACAACCGCATTGTGCGTCTGCTGCCTCTCCAAACGGTAGTGGACTGCACCCGTTAAATCGCTAAAGCATCGACGCCAATACCAATCCTTGTAAAGCGGCATGGCAGCCTCGGCTCCATTCCGCGCAGCTTCGACAATCTGCTTATTCATCTCAGTCGCGGGGTCTGGGCGGGTTTTCTGGAGCGGAATAAGACAGACTAATGCAACCAGAAATAAAACACAGGCAAGCGCAATCATCGGATAATCCAAATGCCATTTTTGTGTCTTCACATCAGGTTCCTATCCAAGTCGTTAGATATTTTTTGTAAGTAGAGGGAAGAAACCACATTACAAATCTTTTCCAATCAGCCTCCCAAGCAGGGGGCTGAGAAAGAAGCCAATCAGCCCGAACACAGTAAACCCAATGCTGGAAAGAAAGCGTCCGCCGGAGTCTTCTGAATGCGGAGCAATCAAATAATAGAACATACCCATGAGGCCAAGCAGGACGAAAACAAAAGTGACGAGGCGTAAGACAAGCGTCGCGAGTTTTTGGTAGTGGTTCATGATAAAACTGCGGTGGTGGCTTACTCTGCGAACATTTCGGCGAGGCACGCCAGAATGGCCTTTTGCTCTTCTTCTGTCACGCGGCCTAAACGCTTGACCAGGCGACCTTTGTCTGCGACACGGGCTGGGTACCGATGGCTGCCGCTCGTCATGGGGCGATGAAAACCGTATTACCATTCCCAGTCTGCATCGTCCCAGTTGGTGAGCGAGGGAACGTTGGCATCCAGCAGCGTATCATCGCCATTCTCCGCCATACGCTGAAACTGTTCTTCCCAATCCTGACGCGGGACCGGAGCATTTGGAGGACTGTTGATGTCACTACTGAGTGATTTTTCGATGGAAGCCATGTATTCGCTCATCATCGCCCGAGTTCACTTCGGGCGATGGTGTTGCTGGGGTCATCTTTGAGTACCTGGGAGAACTCGGCGTCGGCGTCTTTATCGAGGCCGGCGGCGCGAAAAGTCAGGCCGAGATTGATGCGGGCTTCGGTGTAGTTGGGATTGAGAGCGAGGGCACGGTGGAACTCGGCGATGGCTTCGGCGTAGAGCTTTTGAGCGTTCAGGGCAATGGCGAGAGAGTTGCGGATGTCGGCGTAGTTGGGGTTGAGGGCGAGGGCTTTTTCGAATTCGGCTGCCGCTTCGACATACATGCCGCGGCGGTAGAGGTCTGTGCCGAGGCGGGAATGGAACGTGATGTCGTCGATGTCGGTCTCGGCGATACGGGTCAGCAGGGCGACTGCTAGAGCATAGTCCCCGGACTGATGAGCGGCAACGGCGTCTTCGTAGGGCGCGACTGCAAAGGCATCATCAACGGCGACGGCGCTTTGGATGGCGGCGAGGGCGTCGTCAGGCTGCTCCAGTGCATACAGCGACAGGCCGCGATAGAAGAGCGCTTTGGCATAGCGTGGATTGACGGTCAGCGCCGCGTCGAAAGCGGCAAGGGCAGCGGGAGAGTCGCCGTCGGCACGGGCAGCACGACCGGACTGGAAATGCAGATCGGCATAATGCGGATTGATCGCTAGTGCTGACGCAAAGGCAGCGCGTGCGGAAGCGTAGTTTCCGATCTCCAGAGCCGCCATGCCTAAGCTGGCATGAGCCTCAGCGATATAAAACGACGCCAGCCGCTCGGTCAATTCGTCGGGGTTCTTCCGAGCGGCCAAGTTCAGCTCGGAAATCGCTTCGGCAAACAGACCCTGATCAAACAGGCGAATGCCTTTGTCATAATGTTCATTTCGGCCCAACCCGAACATCCGGCCCAGCATAGACATACGTGCGCCCTCCCGACTGCATCATAACATACAGGCGCGAGGCGCGTCAAGTCGGACAATTTGCACGAGAGAGTTCAACCTGAATTATCACAGCCGCAATTGAGATCATCGCCCTCATTGGCATTCCATATCCATCCGACGTTTCCATTCGCCTGATGATTTACAATTGTTAAAACGACCATCAAGCACAATACACCTATTGACAACGCCGCCCCGATCTTACCTGCTTTCGCTTTCCTGCTAAGGACACCTAACCAAAGCCCGAAAATCTCACAAGCGAGACCTGTAAAGTATGCAGTATGAATCGGCGCATCCGCGTTTAGGATGATTTTACTGACGAAAGCCAAAATCATCACCCCAATCCAGGTAAACAGCCAGCAACCTACGCCTGCTCCTGACGCCCACAGTGAGTACTTACCGGTGCGTGCCGCTTTGACGAGAACCGGGTCAGGCTGAATTACGTTCGGCAGGAGCACAGCAGGAGGCCAGACGACTGCATCTTGGTTTTGGGTTCCATGTTTGGGCATAGCGGCGTTTCACTTGCTTCATGCTGCAATATTTCCGCACCACAGCGGAGCGTCTTATTTCGCTTGTGAATGGGCCAATATAGGCCACAGGAACCAGCGGCGGGGCGGCATTTTGACGAACACAGGCGGTGCGTCTAATTCTCCCATTGCAAGTTGGCAGAGCTTGGAAAGAGCAGCCTCGCGCTCTGCAACGGCTTCAGGACTGTCGGCAAGCAAGTTTTGGACGCGCACGATCTCTTTCAGCAAACCCCTCGCCCTTGTGTTTGCCATGAGGATGCGGATAAACTTCTCTTGAAATGTTTCGTGGTGCATAGCTGCTCCTTTGCCCTATATTAGAAAATTACCAACCATAGTCGACATTACACGACATGGCTGCCACTCTGACGTGACACTTGCCAGCCAAATGCACCGAAAACTTTCACACTCTCGGCACCACTGAGTAAAGGCGTAACAGGCATCAGGCCGCAACCTCTACCAAACGGGTCTCTCGTGTCAGTGGCAGGCCGCGCTCGGCACGGACTTCTAAGCACAGGCGAATGGCATCTTCGATATTTTCTAATGCCTCATCACGTGTCCGCCCCTGGCTGACACAGCCGGGGATGGCAGGGCATTCGACGACCCAGGCACCGTCTTCATCACGATCCAAAGTGACATTAAATTTCAAGCTCATAATGTATGCATCATAACATAGTGGCTGAGGCGGCGTCAAGTCAGGACGTCTGAATGAAATGGAAGCGGGTCTCATGCTGCTGGGCCGTGCGAAGGCTATCGGCAATGGCTTCTAAATCGGCCAGCACGGCGGCGGGGGTGAGGCCGGGATCGTAGATGGCGGCGGCGATACTCTGGGGATCAGAGTGAACGGCGGCAATTGCCCGTTCGACGATGGGCAGGCCGGCAATAGGCTCGAACCATTCCGTCGGGCCGAAGTCGATGTCGCCGAGGTCGTCCAGGCCGCCTTCTTCGTAGGGGTAGACCATGCCGACTTCAACGGCGATTTGGAGCGGGTCGACGGCGCAGAAGTCCAGCAGCAACGCCAGAGTTGGGTGTGCTTCGACGACGCGGGCCAGGGCGAAGCCGGTGTCGGAGGCTTCGGGCAGGCTGTCGATGGGGGTCTCAAATACAGGATAGATACGGGCTGGCATGAAGGTCGCGGCCTTGCTGCCCGGTCTGGCAGACCGGGACTTGAGAAGTGCAAAATGTCTGCTTCGCAGACGCAGGAGTTTATTCTTTGCGCCGCTTCTTCGCGCCGACCCATCCGGGCTTGATTACCTGGCGGGCACGGCCAATGGCGAGGGCGTCGGCAGGGACATCTTCGGTGATGGTGGAACCAGCGGCGGTATAGGCTCCGTCGCCGATAGTGACAGGGGCGACCAGCGTAGAATGGGTACCGATAAAGGCATCTGCGCCGATTACGGTCATGTTCTTGGTTGGGGTTAGAAACGGGTCGTAGTTGCAGGTGATCGTGCCCGCGCCAATATTGGTCCGTGCTCCGACTTCGGCATCGCCCAGATAAGCAAAATGACCTGCGGAAACGCCGTCAGCAAGGGTGGTGTTCTTGAGCTCGACGAAGTCGCCGACCTTGACGTTCGCACCCAGCACACTGCCGGGGCGGAGGTTGGCGAACGGACCGATGCGGCAGCCGTCGCCGACTTCGCTTGCGACCACATGGGAGTCCCGCACGGAAACGCCGCTGCCGAGCTTGGCATCGCTGAGGCGTGCCCCCGGCCCGATCTCGCAGTCTTCGCCGATGTCGGTGACACCGGACAGGATCGTGTAAGGATGAATAGTCGTGTCCTGACCTATCCGAACGGAGGCATCGATGTGGGTCGTCAGCGGGTCGATAATGGTGACGCCTGCCAGGCCGAGGGCATGATGAACGCGGGCCTGCAGCACCTGACGAAGCTCGCCAAGCTCCGGGCGGGTGTTGATACCGCGCACGACATCGGGGTCGGGAGAAATCAGGGCTTCGATACTTTGGCCTTCGGAAGCAAGCAGCGCAATGACGTCGGTGAGATAATACTCCCCCTGAGCGTTCTGGGGCGTGATGCGCCGGAGCGCGGCGAACAGGGCTGCCGGCTGGAAGACATAGACGGATGTGCTGATCTCACCGATCTGGAGCTGGGCGGGCGATGCATCTCGGGCCTCGACAATAGCCTGCACCCGGTTTGTCATCGGGTCTCGGACAATGCGGCCATACGAGCCGGCTTCTTCAAGAACCGCCGTCAGCAGTGTCGCAGCGGCGTTGGTCTGGACATGATGCGCCACCAGTGACTCCAGCAGAGACGCCGACAGCAGCGGAGCGTCGCCTGGCAGCACCAGCAGCGGGCCATCCCAATCCTGGAGCAGTGCTTCGGCCATCTGAACTGCATGGCCGGTGCCCTTCTGCTCGGCTTGCAGAACATATTCCAGTTCCGGCCCCATCGCTTCCTGAACCATTTCCGCTTGATGCCCCACCACAAGCACGGTACGTCCGGCCCCGGCTCCGGCGGCAGCTTCCACAGCCCAGCCCAGAAGTGGCTTGCCCAGCAGCAGATAAAGAGCTTTTGGGCGGCGGGACTTCATGCGCGTGCTTTTGCCGGCGGCTAAAATCAGGGCGGCCACGGTCTGAGAGGGCGAAGAAACGGGGAATAATTGATCGGACATAGCGAACACTCCTACGGATTCTGGTTTCATTATAACTTTTCTGTTTTACGGAAGTCAAGAACCCCATCGGTCGGGAACTCACAATGTCTAGTTTGCGTCCAATACACTGAGGAACGTCCTGCTCATGTCCGAGGCCCGCCGCTTACAGCTTAGCCTTCTTGTCTCGCTACTTATCAACGCTGCCGCATTTCTAATGACCGGGTGGTTCTGGCATTTCCAGCCGGTTCCCGCTTCGGTGCCGCGTCCCCGAATCAAGCTGGTGCGTGTGGCAGTGTTTGTGCCGCCTGTGCCTAAACCGGTACTGAGTGTGACGCTTGTTCCCCCACCTTTGCCGAAGCCGCACTTAATCAAGCCCAAGCCTTTGATTAAGCATCGCAGGCCGGGAGCGCGTGTGAAATCGTCAGCCCCTGCGCCGCCGGCAAAGGCAGCAGGCGGGTCCGATGCAGGCGCTGCCGCACCGCCGATTGCTGCTGCGCCGCCGGTTCCGGTCATTTCACGGAACCAGCCCGCGCCGCTGATTGTCCATAATCTTCCTGTCACATTGCCTCCGCTGCCGATTCCCTCGATTGTGCCAGGTGTCATTACCGCCCCGCCCCTGCCGAAAGCGGTTCCAACAGCCCAGGCTGGACATGGTGCGTCGGGAGTAGACACGTCCGGCAAGGGCGCAGGAGCAGGTGAGGGGGCGGGCGTCGGCAGCGGCAGCGGCTCCGGCAGCAGCCGGGATGCCGGGGAGCCGTTCGGGGTCGGGCGTGGATTGGCCGGGGACGGCGGCCCGCGCCATATCGTCTACGTACTGGACATTTCCGGCAGCATGACCAGCCGCATTGTCCGAGCCGATGCGGAGATCCGCAAAGCGATGGCTGGCCTTCGGCCTGACGAAACCTTCGACATTATCGCGTTCAACAACGAAGTGCATTCGTTCGACACGGAATTAGCCCCGGCGACACCCGGCGCGATAAAGCAGGCATCCGCATTTTTGGATTCTCTTTATGTCAACGACGGTACCGATACACAAGCGGGCCTAGCTGCGGCATTGTCAATTCCTGATGTCAACGAGATAGTGCTGCTGACTGATGGCGTTCCGGGCTTGGGGATAACTGATCCCGACAGTTTAGCCGACTTCATACGTCACCGGAACAAAAATCATGCGCGTATCTCGTGCGTCGGCATGGTTGGGAAAGATCAGGATGGAATTGACCGAACCTTTGAGGCAACGAGTTTACTTCAGCAGATCGCCCATGACAGCGGCGGTGCCTGCGAGATCGTACCGCTAGGCTATGCAACTGGTGACTGACCAACCCCGGCATAGGTTCAATATGCTATACTGTCCTTAAAACATTTCACAGAAAGAACACCATTATGGACGCTCTGATTTTAGAAGAGACACACAAGCTAAGGCTGGGAGAGATCGCGCTGGACGAGCCGCTGGGGCCGCGCGACGTGCGGATCGGGATCAAGACCGTCGGCATCTGCGGATCGGACATCCATTATTACCAGAGTGGACGCATCGGTCCATTTATTGTGGAAGCGCCGATGGTACTCGGGCATGAAGCGTCCGGCATCGTCACGGAAGTCGGCGGCGCGGTTTCGACGCTGAAGCCAGGCGACCGGGTCTGCATGGAGCCGGGCATCCCCAATCCGAATAGCCAGGCAACACGAATGGGCCTTTACAATTTGGACCCAGCAGTGCGTTTCTGGGCAACCCCGCCGGTGCATGGTATCCTGCGGCCCTCGGTAGTCCATCCAGCCGATTACACATTCAAGCTGCCGGATGATGTTTCATTTGCTGAAGCCGCGATGGTCGAGCCGCTGGCAGTCGGAATGCAGGCCGCGAAGAAAGCGAAAATCGAGCCGGGCGATTTAGCCGTGGTCATGGGCGCAGGCCCAATCGGCATGGTGACTGCACTCGCCGCACTGGCAGGCGGCTGCAGCCGGGTCATCTTGACTGATGCCCAGCAGCCGAAGCTGGAGTTGGGCGCGTCTCTCGGGGCGATCACGCCTGTCAATGTGACAGAGCAGAATGTCGCGGAAGTGGTTCATCAAATGACCGATGGCTGGGGTGCCGATATTGTCTTTGAATGCAGCGGCAGCGCTCCGGCACTTGCAGGCGTCTTCGAGCCATTGCGCCCCGGCGGCTGCGTCGTGCTGGTAGGAATGCCCGGCGGACCAATCGCTTACGATGTGGTCGGGGCACAAATCAAAGAAGCCCGTGTCGAGCATGTCTTCCGCTACGCCCATGTCTTCCTGCGTGCGCTGGCGCTGATGGGCGACGGCAAGATCGATGTCAAGCCGCTCATCACGGATACGTTCGCCTTCGCCGACAGTGTCGCCGCGTTTGATTACGCCTCCCATCTGCCGCCGACTTCAGTCAAAGCACAGATCAATCTGCCATAGTCACTTGATTGTTTCCGGCGCGTATCATCAGTTCCTTAATACCAGATATCAAGTATGGACACTTCCACAAAACTCATTATTGGGCTGGGTAATCCCGGCAAGGAATACGAGAACACGCGCCATAATATCGGGTTTGCCGTGATTGATACGTTTGCCCGGCAGCATGGGATTGTGGTGACCAAGAAAGACAGCCAAGCCTTAGTTGGCGACGGACGCATAGGCGAGTCGCGGGTCTTTCTCATGAAGCCGCAGACCTTTATGAACCTTTCCGGGCAGTCGGTCGCGGCGTTCCTACGGATGAAGCCGCTGGCGCTTGCTGATATTCTGGTCGTCACCGATGACATTGCTCTGCCGCTCGGCAAGCTGCGCCTGCGGGCTTCTGGGTCGGCAGGCGGGCACAACGGGCTGAAATCACTGATCGCTCACCTGCACGGCCCGGAGTTTCCGCGTCTACGCTTCGGAGTCGGTGCCCCGCGCGACGCTTCCGTGCAAATCGATTATGTGCTGGGCCGCTTCGGGCGCAGTGAGCAGGCAGATGTCGACGACGGCATCGATAAAGCTGTCGCTGCGCTGGAGACCTGGCTGGCAGACGGCATTCAGCCCGCCATGAACAAGCTGAACCGGTAGTCAGGCAGGGGGCGGTGCAGGCACAGTTTTGGGAGGGCGGTGGTTGACCAAGCCAACAGCCACCAGCACCATCAATGCACCGATGATTGTAAACGGAGTGATCTTGTCTCCCAGGAAATAGGAGCCCAGTAAAGCACCCGCGACCGGCTGGATAAACAGAAACACGGACATCTCGCTGGCATCACACTTGTCGAGCACGGTAAACCAAATCAAATATCCCAGGACAGTGCAGGGAATGATCAGATACAGCAGGGACCACAGGGCATCAACCGGCGGCAGGACGAGAGGATGGCCGGACGAGATTTGACGGGTCAGCTCATAGGCGCAGAATGGGGCAAGTGCGACCGCGCCACTCAGCATCTGGTACGTGACGACCGACAGCGGCGGATACCGTGCCAGTAGGTTTTTTCCGACGATGCTCGACGATGCTTCGAAGGCCAGTGCCAGCGCGACCAGCAGATTTCCCTGCGCGGAATGCGAAAACGATTGGATCACAAGGCCGTTCGAGATAATCAGGTAGACACCGGCCAGGCCGAGACAGATGCCCAGCAGCTTTGTTCGTGGCAGCGCTTCGCCGAGAAAGAAGAATGCCAGTACGGTCAGAAACACGGTTTCGGTCGCGTGCAGCAGCGCAAAGTTAGAAGCCGTTGTCAGCCGCAGCCCCTGGTACGCAAGAAGATAGGTCATCGCGAGGCCCAAGACACCCATGGACCAGAACGCGCCCCAGTCACGGCGAGCGACACGCATGTCGACTTTACGGATCAATGCGATGCCGTACATCAGCAGCGCAGCCAGAGAAAAGCGCGTAAAGGCCAGAGTCATCGGAGGAATGGTTTGGAGGGCGATCTTGGCAGCCAGGGACGAACCGGCCCAGAGCAGATTGATCCCGATCAAAAGAACAAGAATTAAAAGCGGCATCCGCCCAGCAGCCGTGCCATGAACAGATTGTGCTGGCACCGACCGTTCCATAGATTCATTCTAGCCGATGGCTCTTGGCATGTCAATCGGTACCTGTGCTGACCGGTTAATGCGTGGTTACAATCCAGGAACATAAGCGCGAAGAGAGCGAATAAGCGTAGAAATAGACAAGTTTTTTCACAAAACTTGGACAGCACAAGCGCAGACGCGGAACTATCGGCGAAATGCTGACGTAGGTTAAAGAGCGCATGTCCTCCTTTTCATGATCCGCCGTTCTGGCGGTGCCTGTGGCCGAAACGCTTCCCGCGAATTCGGTCACAGGCTTTTTTTTGCGTGAACCTATGCTCGCAGCAATTTTCGGTTCCGCAGGAGCATTCGTTGCTGCTCGAAGATGTACGCGACAATCTCTTCGCGGTCTTCTTCAGTCAGATGCGGCGGGCCAAGAAAACGCAGACGGATCAAGTAGATCCGGGCCAGGCCCTGGGTGGCGACACGGCAGTCTAACGCATCGGATTCGATATCCAGCAGGTCTCCCAGTTTGCCTGTCGGCACACGCACCAGCACGCGCAGGCCGCCGGGAACCGGCTTGCCCGAGGCCAGCAGTGCGCCGCCGCCGGACAGATTGACAAGCCGGGCAGCAACCGGCATGGTGCTGCCGCCTTCGCCGCGCACCCGAAATGTGGTAGGAGATTGCAGCGGCAGGCGGTAGAACTGACGGCGCTGGACTTTGGTAACGATCCGGGGACGTATCACAGCCAGCGATCCCGCTTTCGCCGGACCTGCCACGCGGGTCTCGCACTGATACAGGTTATCGCCACGGATGAATGACAGCGTGAGGGAAGTTCGGGGCGGCAGGGCCGAGGCGAAGGGAAGGTCCAAGTCTTCGGAAGAAGCGGTCATTTCAGGGCTTTCCAGCAGTATCCGGCGCAGGCCGAGCGCCTTGACACGGGCCTGGTAAACACCGACTTCGGCATTCGCACCGGCATGAAGACGGACTGTGTCGCCGACTTGCGGCAACGGAGCACGATCACCGGCGGCAACTTCTAAATTGCCGCGCCGCCATTGGTTCCAAAAGGGCATTCCAGCTACTTCTCTTTCTGCTGACCTGCCCTTCAGGGCGGGTCAGTTCGGCTTTTCTTTCCAAAGCCCCATCTTCTCTTCTGTGGCCTGCGCGGTCAGCATTTCCGTGGCAGCCGCTTTTTCCAGCAGCGAAATGCTGTCATTCTGCCGGGCGTCGGCAGTCTCGATAAAGCTTACCAGAGTGGCGGCTTCCTGAGCCAGCAGGTTCGTAGACAGCTTCCGGTGCAGATGCGATATTTTATACTCGGCAGGCGGCGTCACCTTGTCGACAAATCCGGCCAGCGCCTGCGCTTCGGCGCTGAGCTTTTTGGCATCGTCATAGAACTGCTCTCGCGTGCTTTTACCGGCGGCAAAGGTATCGCGCGAGGCCGACAGGGTGCTGCTGAGTGTCTCAGCCCGATTCTTGACAATCTGGATCGCCAGCGCGTACCCGCCTTTGCCTGCCGTTCCAAGTGCTGCTAAACAATCATCATAACGCGCTTCCGCTGCATAAAGCTGGGCAATCTGGGCATCCGCCGTATGGTCGCCGGGGGGAGCCAGCGCCTGCGCGGCTTTGTATTCCGCCTCGGCTCCGCCGAGGTCACCGTTGTTCCAGAGCGTATCTGCCAGAGCCGCATGGGCGGCGGGATCGGAAGGACTGCGCTCCAGCAGAGCGCGGTCACGGACAAGAGTTCCTGCCGTAGTTCCAGTCTGCTGATCTAAATCCGATAAAAACTGCTGCACCGGCAAGTTATCCGGGGCGATCTCCAGAGCACGCCGGGCCTCGTCCAATGCCCGGTCGCTGAGGCCGTCTTTCTGGTAGGCCTGGGCCAGCTTCAGGCGCGGGACAATGCTGAGGGGCGCTCCATTGATGGCCTGCCGGTAGAGGGCAATCGCACCGACAGCATCTCCACTGTCCAGCGCTGAGTCGCCTTTCGCCAGAAGTGGCTGAATCGCAGTTATATCTTCGGCTTTCGGCGCTGATTTCCTTACTGCTGCCGGGGCTGCTGGTTTCGGCTCAGGAACAAACACGGCCGGCGGAGTTAACGCAGGAGAAACGGGAGAAGACTGAAGCGGGGCAGGAAGCTCCGGTTTCGGCAGCATCGCCATCTGCGTCTCTTTTTTAGGCAGTATCACAATAGCGGGCGGCGTGACAGATACTTGCGGCAGAGGCGGGATATTTGTTACCGGCACGGTCTGTACGACCTGAGTCGGCAAGTTCAGTGGCACAACGGCTGCCTTCGGCGGGACTACCAGCGGCACCGGAGCAGCAGGCAATGGTGATGGCGGCGGAATATTCGTCACCGGAATCGACTGTACTACTTGCGCCGGGAGGCTCAAAGGCCTTACTGTGACTTTCGGCGGGACTGCAAGTGGGACCGGAGCGGCAGGTAATGGTGGCGGCGGAATAGGTATGACCGGAAGTGACTGTGCGACCTGCACAGGCAGTTTCAGTGGCACAACAATACCAGGCGGCAACGGAGTCGGATTACGCGGAGCCACTGTCGCCGGTACAGCAATCACAATCGGCGCATCGTTGGGCGCGGCAGCGACCACCGCAGGCGCGGCAGCGACCACCGCAGGCGCGGCAGCGACCACCGCAGGCGCGGCAGCGACCACCGCAGGCGCGGCAGCGACCACCGCAGGCGCGGCAGCGACCACCGCAGGCGCGGCAGCGACCACCGCAGGCGCGGCA
>JBPBQB010000094.1:0-11357 GCA_050954545.1 Janthinobacterium lividum
CGGCCCAAGCAGCAGCGGTGCCAGGCGCAAAAGTCGCCTTCGCGAGAAATCTTTCCCCAGCAGTTCGTTGAGCAGCATCTGTCCCTCCCTAGACCCGTGCATAAATCGTCAATCTAGATTCAATGATCAGCCCCGCAAATCCTGCTCACTTTGTGGGTATAATGCTCCCACTTTGAAGGACAGGATCTCAGAAAGCACCGATAAAATCATGATGCTCTCACGACTTCTGACTGGAAGCACACTTGCAGCGCTCAGTTTTGGCTTCATACTTCCAATTTCCGCAGACCCCACTCAAGACACCCGCGCCGCCATCGCTTCTGCCTACACGAACATGAATAAAGCGCTCGCCCGTCGCGATTCCGCTGCTTACCTGGTTTATCTGCATCCCGCGTATTCTGCTATCTTCGCTGACGGAAAAGAAGTACATGGTAAGGACAAAGCCGCTGCACCCTTACGTCAGATGTTCGCCCTGGCAAATACAGTCACTGCTTCTACTCAGATCCTGACCTGCTCCTTGCAGAACGACGGTGCAGTTGTCACTACTCAGGAAACCATGTCTCTGACCAGCAAGGCCACGGGCAAGCCGCTCGTTATCAAGACCGTCGACAACGTCCGAAGCTTTTGGCTCAAAGTAAACGGGCGCTGGCTGCTCAAGCAAGAACGCCTTCTTTCCGAGACCACAACTATAAACGGGGTTGAGTCCAAACCCCCGGAATAAATTCCGAGGCTCGGAAGGGCACACCGCCTTCCAGGTCTGCCAGTGCAGTCCAGGGGACGGAAGATTGGATAAGATGAGACTATCTTGTGCTTTATCTTGTGTCGCCCCGACACTGGGTTTTTCTGAGCCTCGGAATTTATTCCGGGGCCTCTACCTTCCTAAGAAGTCTGTGAGCGGCATCTGTCCCGCTGTAAACCAGCACATAGAATAACAGAACCAGCGGCAGCGGCGGGGATGGCAGAGCTTGATAGGACCAGGATACCTCTCCCAGACCACGGACGACATGCAAAATGCCGTCGATCCCGAGGCCAGCCACCGCCAGCAGCGCTTCGCCGCCGCTGTGCCAGGCAGCGTCAAGCAGAATGCCGATAATGCCGAGAGGAATGAGGCCGAACAACAGAGGGACGACCAGCAGGTTCGCCAGCCAGCCGCTAAGGGAGACTTCGTTATAGGAAGCTGCCACAACCGGCATCGCCCCTAATTGAGCCAGCCAGGAAACACCGATCCCCTCGACTGCCCAGAGAGCGGCTTTGTGCAGCACCGGCTGCTTGATCTTCGCGGACAGCCTCGGACGCCAGAACTCATTCCAGACCGGCATCGTCATCGCCAGAGTCAGAATGGTCAGAAACGACAACTGAAATCCCGGTTCCAGCAGGGCCGTCGGCTGAAGCAGCAAGATCAGCAGACCCGCTGCGCCGATGGCAGTAGGCCCGTCAGGCTCCCGTTCAAACAAGATCGCTCCGAAATACAGCGACGCCATCAGCACGGCCCGAACCACTGCCGGACGACCGCCGCACACCAGCGCGAACAGCACCAAGCAAACAATTAAAATCAGAGCTTGCAGCTTCCGAGGCAGGGTCAGCTTATGTAGAAGCTTCTCCAGCCAGAATGCAAGAATCCCCACATGCAGCCCTGCCGATGCCAAAATATGGACCGTGCCAGTATGGATAAAATCGACCATAAGGCCCGGCGGCAGGTCGGTCCGCCGACCGATCAAGATTCCTGATAACACTGCTGCTTCCGTCGCGGGCAGGCTATGTTCAATCGCCGACACCGCCGCTTTGCGGACATGCCAAGCCACTTCGAGAAACGGATTGGAAACGCCTGCCCCGAGCACGGATGCCGCCCCCACCCGCTTGACATTCATCTGGCAGAAGACAGCCCGCCGAGCCAAATACTCCCGCCAGGAAAACGCACCGGGGTTGGTCGCCGCTTCGGGGGTTTCCAGCAGCCCTTCAAGCTGAACTTGATCGCCGTAATCCAGCCGCAGGCCCCGCGCCGCCTCCGGCCCCACCGTCACCGAGACTTCCCCGGTCACCAACGCGCTTTGACCCTGGCTCTCCGCCCGCGCTGCCCGCAGGAAAAAGGTCACCCGCCCGCCCGGACGGTCTTCCGGGTCACTTCCGACCATGCCGATTACAGTCACGGGATAGGGCCGATCCGCCCGGTGCGAGACATCGGAAAGCGCCACAGTCTGAAATGCCGCCAGACGCAGCGCCCCGACACTCACACCCAGCAGCAGCAATGCCAGCGGGAAAAGCGACAACCAGCGCCGTGCCATCAGCGCTCCCAGCCCCAGCGCTGCGACACAAAACGCGGCCACCGGCGGCAGCCAGCCCTCCGCTCCGACCACAATCCCACCCGCAAACGCCGCCGACCACACAAGAAGCGGTCTGTCCCGCATTGTTCCTGCCCTCCCTGGGACCTACCCCGCCGCTCCGCGTCGACCCTCCCGAAACGGGAAGGTGAAGTGGTGAGTCACTGAAAAGTTTTCCTCTCTTGACAGTGTCTATTCATCCAAGCAAACCTATTGTCTGAATTAAACTCTACCTTCCCGTTTCGGGAGGGTCGACGCGGAGCGGCGGGGTAGGTCCCAGCGCCGTTCGGATTTGGAATAGCACAACCCCAATTTGTTGCTGGACTTGCGTATTCGTGAACCGAATGACTCTCACCCCCATTCCCTCAAAGATACCATCGCGCTCCGCATCATAGTTTGCGTTATGTATCAAGCCGTCCACTTCTACCACCAGCGCCTTTTGATGACAGTAGAAATCTGCAATAAAGCCTGCAATGATCTGCTGCCGCCGGAAATGCATTCCCAGCGCACCCCCCTTCAAGCGTTTCCATAATAGCGCTTCCGCCGCCGTCATATTCAGGCGCATTCCCAGCGCGAGTTCACGCTTTACGTCGCTCACCCGCTGTCCAATCACAATCCGATGCGGCCTGCTATCTTCCATGTTTGCTTGCCCTCCTTGGTTTTTCTATTGATAAACTGACATTCCCCATATCTTCCAAGATAACCTCCCAGTGATCCACTTGCTCACCTTCCCGTTTCGGGAGGGTCGGCGCGTAGCGACGGGGTAGGTTTATGAGAAAGAATTAATGCAAACTTAATCTTCCCTTAACACAATTGGATTCGCCTGCAAGGTAAATTTGAGATGGCATTTTTGGTTGCCTCTTTCTAAATTGATAAGGAGTTTCGTATGTCCATACGCACGCGACGCACGGGCTTTACTCTCATTGAGCTGCTCGTCGTCATCGCTATTATCGCGATTCTCGCGGCTATCTTGTTCCCGGTCTTCCAGAAAGTCCGAGAAAACGCACGCCGGGCCGCATGCGAGTCGAATCTCAAACAGATTGGTCTTGCCTACACGATGTACAATCAGGACTACGATGAGTTTACACCGACTGTTTCCAAAGCTCTTCAGCCCGGAGGCATCGACAATACAGCGTACACGCCTGATTATTTTGAGGTTCTTCAGCCTTATATGAAAAACGTCAACGTTTTTCTCTGCCCGGACCGCACTGATGCACTGGCGACAAAATCTGACGGCACCGGTAGTTCCAGCCCTCTGAAGAAACCGGGGCCGGCCGGCGGTCTGGATGTTGGCGGCTGCTGGGATAACTTCAACGCGACGGGCGAATGCATCGGCTACGGCTACGATGACGGGATCACCAGTGACGGCGGCTACGGCTTGATTGGAGCGCAGACTAAGGACGCCAACGGGAAAACCCTGCGGCCGGGCCGAAGCATTGCGGCCCTGGTCAATCCAGCCGAGACAGTCGCCTTCGGCGATACTTGGGACAATCTCTCAGTCGCGGATGATAACGCGTCAGGCCGGTACAGCAGCACCGCAGCCCTCCGTCATGGCGGGCTGGAAAATATGTGCTTCGTCGACGGTCACGTAAAGCCTATAAGAATGCGAATGGCGATGTATACAGGTGGGAACGACTCAGGTGCGACCATTGTCATTCCTGTCGATCCCACTCTTGCAACCGACTGGTGCTACGATCCCAGTGCAACCGGAACATATGTTGCAGGTGTCAACGATCCCAGCAGTTACCCAATATCTGGTTCAGGCGAGTCCTGTCAGAACGTCGCAAACGGTCTCTACGCCAGCTCGACACCACTGCCGTAGAATATGGATGCCTCGGACAAACTTATTGCCCGAGGCAGTTCCGATTTGCCACATTCATTCAAGAGCTATCATGAAAACAACACTTTCACGCCTTCTGGCCTTTACCCTTGTCGCAAGCATCTTCCTGCCGATCCTGGCCGGATGCAGCAAAAGCGACAAGGCGATGCAGACGCCTGACGGGTTATCGGCACGTCAGAAACGCGATCAAAAGCAGGGCGTTGCCCCTGGCCAGTAGTGCCGAACGCCCACTACTCACTTCAAGGAAAGAATTTATGAACCTCTCACGCATCGCCGCTTGCGCGGCTCTTTTTTCGACTCTCGCCGCAGCTCAAGCATTCGCCACCGACACGCCCCTCCTGACACCGCAGACTCCTATCGCGGTTCCGGGAGGGCCGGGCGGGTTTGACTACATGCAGATCGACGCGGCACATCATCGCCTGCTGGCTTCCCACCCCGGCAAAGCGACGCTGGTTGTCCTGGATCTTCAGACCAATACTCTCCAGCAGCTTCCGACCGGCACCAAAGTCAACGGCATTGCGGTCGATGACGCCGACAATAAGCTGTTCACAGCAGGCGGCGGCGGAAAAGTCGTCATCTTCGACAATACGACTCTTGCCAAAACCGGCGAGATCACGCTGACCGGGCCCGGCGATGACATTGTCCTGAACACCAAGACCGATATGCTCTATGTCTGCCATGATGACGCCATGGAAGACTGGGTCTTCAACGCCAAAGACAACACGCTGGCCGCCACGATCCCGATTGCCGGTGCGCCGGAATATGTCGTTTATGACACCGGTACTAACAAGGTGTACCAGAATATCAAGCCCGCTAATCTTCTTCAGGTCATCGATCCGGCGACGAACAAAGTCGAGGCAAGCTGGCCCACCGCGCCGATGACTTCCCCGCATGGCATGGCGATCAATTCCAAAACGCACCATATTTTCAGCGCGGGTCAGGGAAAAGTCGTCATGCTGGACGAAGCCACCGGCAAAGTGCTGGCCTCGGCAGACATCGCGCCTGGCTACGTGGACCAGATCGCATTTGACCCGGATACCCAGCGCCTTTACTGCGCCTGCGGAGATGCTGGTATGATCTCTGTCCTTCAGGAAACAGCTTCTGGGCTGACCCTGCTCGGCAATGTCCCCTCGCACAAAAAAGCCCATACGATTGCGATTGACCCGGCCACCCATGCGGTCTGGGTTTCTTATAGTGACCCGATCAACGGCGGTTACTTGCAGGAATTCACGACAACCAAGTAGAACTGAAAAGGGCGCAACAATTTTGCGCCCCTGATTTTGCGCCTTTGCGCCCAAGTTTACTCTGTTAAGAAACGAGAATTCGATATGTCCTCACTCACACGGCGCGAGTTTTTGCGCTCCGCAGGCGGCGTTACGTTTCTAGCCCTCGTTCCTATCGGGCGCGGACTCTTTGCCGCCCCCGGCGAAACGCTGCCGAACTTCACGGCCCTGCCCTATGTCCAGCCCGGCAATTCCAGCCGCCTGATCGATGGTCATGAAGCGGTCGTCATCGCCTGGCAGACGGAGCTGACACCAGCCGAGTTCCAGCTTGACTTCGGCCCTACCAAAGCCTACGGCAAAACAGCGCAGATCAGCCGGGCTGAGCGCTGGCAGGGCAGCACGGATGCCGACAAGCGCTACAACTACGCTGCCGATCTGACCGGGCTGCATTTGAGCAAAGAGTATCACTATCGCCTGCGCGGCAACAATAAGATCATCGCCGAAGGTTACTTCACGACCCGCAAAAAGCGCGGCGAACAGACCCGCTTTGTGGCTTTCGGGGACAATTCCTACGGCGATCCCGGACAGCGTGCCGTCGCGTATCATGCGTATCAGGCTCATCCCGACATCATTGTCAACACCGGCGACAATGTCTACGAGCACGGCCTGGACAGCGAATATGCCAAGTATTTCTATCCGATCTACAATGCCGACACGCCCGATCCGAAAGTCGGTGCCCCGCTCCTGCGCTCCGTGCCATTCTATACAGTGATGGCAAACCACGATGTCTCCAGCAAAGACGCTCACAGACACCCATCCGCCAATTTTGACCAGCACCGGGACTCACTCGCCTACTATACAGCCATGCACCTGCCGCTGAACGGTCCGGCGACACCTCCTAGCCCGACACCCGTATTAGGTGATCCCAGCCTGATCGCAGATTTCCAGAAGAGTGCCGGAACCCGTTTTCCACGGATGGCGAACTACTCGTTCGATCACGGCGATGCTCACTTCCTCTGTCTCGACTCAAACGACTACATCGACCCGACCAGCCCGGCCCTCCATGCCTATATCGAAGCCGACCTGAAAGCCACCGATGCCCTCTGGAAGTTCGTCGTCTACCACCATCCCGCTTTCAATGTCGGGGCCGAGCATTACACCGAGCAGCACATGCGGGCGATTTCCCCATTTCTGGAAGCCCACAACGTCGACTTCTGCCTGAACGGCCACGAGCATGTCTACCAGCGTTCCATGCCGATGCGCTTCCAGCCGACCGACCTTTCCAAAGCCACGCCCAGCCATGTCAGCGCCCGGCTTATTCCCGGCGTCTTCACGCTGGACAAAGCTTTCGACGGCAAAACTCACACCAAGCCAAATGGCGTCATCTATATCACTACCGGTGCCGGCGGCAAAGAGCTGTACGACCCTGGCTTCGACGATCACCCGGAGCTGTGGCTCCATCCCGAAGACAACAACGTCGCTTACGTCAGCCGCTTCGTCTCCAACCTCCACTCCTTCACCGTCTTCGACATCCATGGCTCGACTTTAGTGATGACCCAGATCGGTGAAGATGGCAAAGAACTAGATCGCATCGAAGTAACAAAGGCATAAATAACTGATGTTACGCACGCTCAGTTGCGGGGGAGTACGAGGAGTTGAAAACTACTCGCTCGGAGAGGCACTCTTCGAGTGAAAGATCAGCCCCAAAAGATCAGCCCCGGTGAAAGATCAGCCCCAAAAGATCAGCCCCGGTGAAAGATCAGCCCCGGAGGCCGTTTCTTCGTCCGGCAGGACGCTTTTCCTAGCGAGTAGTTTTCAACTCCTCGTACTCCCCCGCAACTGAGCGTGCGTAACATCAGTTAAATAATCACAAAAGGGCGCAGCAAGCAGCGCCCCTACATTTATCGTCCTAATCCTCCCTTTAGGGAGGACCCTGCGAAGCAAGGTGGTAGGTCATTCTCCCCGCAAACACCGCGCAATCAGGGGCAAAAACTGTGCGCGACGGCGCAAAAGGATGAATTCGTGCGGTTTGCGCCCTGTCTTCGGATAGGTAAAGACTAGCTGCCAATCTGGGTCGGAAGCGAAGGCATTTGCTTCCGGCCTGTTCTCTGTCAGGACACAGTCGAAGTCATAGCGCTGGACTAACGCCTTCCATTTGGGCGTGCCCGGCTGACGGCTCAGCACCAGCATGTCATCGAAAGTCTGGCCTGTATAGACATCCAAGCGCCCGTCTACAAAGACCGGCTCGGAGGGCAGATGCCACATCAAATACCCGCCGGTCTCGAAGTCGTTCAGCAGGCGCAAATGGGGGGGAAACTGCTGCGCGTTCACGAACGCAACGGCCTTTGCGGGGTAACTCGGCACCCGCGCCGCCGCTTCCCCGATTCCTTCCAAACTATAACCCCGTGGCCCAATCGCTTTGTGCAGGCTGGCAAGACTGACCAGCGCAATCGCTGCGACAAACAAAGCAGCAAACATCCCCAGCATCGGCTTCAGCAGCCTGGAGCGGCCTGAAAAACCTGTCACTAATCGAATCTGCTCGATAGCCGACGGCAGATGCACCGACGCGATCACCAAACCGCCGACCGCAAATAAAGCGATATTCCGGGCATGAAGCAGAGCATTGGCAAAGAGTGCCAAAGCGGCAAGCGTATCGGCTAAACTTCGTTTTTTACTCAGCGCAAGTGCCCCAAAGACGCAGAGCGTCACGGCGATAAACGGCTGCAATTGCCGCACCGGCAGCACGGCGACGGAATTCCACTCGGTCACGTTCGACATCAGCGCATGGTCACGCAGAGTCACCAGCACGTTCAGGTAAAGCCGCCAGCCATAAGGCGAGATCAGCGAGGCCCCGACACAGGCCGCTGCCATGCCGAGCATAATCCCACTGCGTCTGAACTGTCCGTGACGCTGCTCAGAATGGCCCCAGAAGGCCGTAAATGCGTCTGCAAGGCCGTAGACACCCAAAAGACCGATACCGACAAGGACCCCCTGATGCAGGTTCGCCCACAGGGCACACAGCGGCAAAAGCCAGAGCAAATTCCGCAGCCGTGACTCCCGAGCGTCCAGAACGATCTTCAGACTGAGCGCCAGCAGGACATAGCTGAACGCATAAGGCCGCTCCTGAAGACAGTCGCTCATCGCCAGCAGCATCAGCGTCGTCAGCCCGAACGCCCAGGCGATTCCCACCCGGCGCAAAAGAGTAAACCAGACTGTCCAGGCCGCCCCCACAGCCAGCAAAGCCATCAGCAGCCACGTTCCGAAGAACCCGCTCAGGCGATATGCATAAGCATAAAGAACCATCGACAGCCACTCTGGGACATCCCAGCGCCGCCCGTGCTCGGTCCAGGAATACGTGTCGAAATGCGGCAGGTGATGCGAGTTCAGAATATCGGTGCCGATGCGAAGTTCGAAAAAGAGATCGTTTTCCGGCTTGGGGATGAGGCAGATCAGCAGCGTGATCACGGTGATCAGCAGTGTGCCAACGATGAGGGGCAGTGAAGGGCGCGAGGTCATAGCCCAAAGACCACAGCCCGGCAGACCGTGCAGAGCGGTGACACATCCGCATTGGCGACCGGCTCCGACAGAGCGCCGCAGCGTTCGCAGGTTCGCCAGCCTTGACGCCGCTTCCACTCCTCGGTCCGGGCCGCCAGCAGCATCGCTTTTCGGATGCGTCCGCGCAAAGCTTCATCGGTGATCGCGGCTAATGCCATGTCAATCCGCGCCGACGCTTCCCGAGACAGCGTGATTCGCTCTAATTCGCCGTCGACAGGCATCGGAGCACGCAGCGGCTCCGGCTTGGCTTTCGATTTTGCCAGGCCGCTTGCCTTGAAACGAATATCGGTCAAAACACGTCCGCCCAGCTTTGCGTTCAGGCGGCGGAGCATGTCTTCTTTGAGCAGAGTCAGCTCATTCGCCCAGACGCTGTTTTTGACCCGGACTACCAGCACACCGTCACGCACCGCCTCGACCTGCGTGACGCCGGACACCTGCGGACCCACTACGCCTGCCCAATGCACCTTCGCCAGATGCGGACGAAGCGCCTGCGCCAGCTCCTGCGACTGTAAAAAACCCTGCACCGCGCCCGAAGCCGGTGCCATGCCGCGTGTCTTTTTCATGGTTTGAACCCACCCAGCCACCTTAAGAACCCCTCCCGCCTTGCTTCGCAGGGTCCCTCCCCTGTTAGGGGAGGGCTTTCAGAGTCAGAGGAAATGCCATTGGCGAAAGGGCTAACCGTCTTACTCCTGCACTTTCCGAAGCCCTCCCCTAACAGGGGAGGGACCCTGCGAAGCAAGGCGGGAGGGTCATTGCCTCACCACTTCACCTGCCGTGACTGCGTAGACCGACGCCCGTTCCAGGACGCTGGGCGAGAAAGCACGAAGATTCGTGCAGCTTAAAAAAGTCTGCGAACCGGCCTGAGCCGTCAGATCGAACAGCAGGCTCCGGCGGGCGTCGTCGAGGTCGGACAGGACATCGTCGAGCAGCAGCAAAGGCGGCTCACCGACTAATTCTTCGATCAGACGACGCTCGGCAAGCTTCAGGGACAGGGCAACGGTCCGCTGCTGCCCCTGAGAGCCGAACAAGCGGCAGTCCTGGCCGTTGACCAAAAACGCGATGTCGTCGCGCTGAGGCCCGCGCACGGTCGTCCCCCGCGCCGCTTCTTCTCCGGCGACCGAAGCCAGCTCCTCCAAAAATCGTGCCTGGATCGCATCGGCTTCTATCAGGCTGCCGAGTGGGAACGACGGCTGATATGTCACTTCGAGGGCATCCCGGCCATCGCTGAGAATGCCGTGCGTCTCCGAAGCAAGCTGCGCCAGCCGATCCAGGAACAAGCGGCGGCGCTCAAGCAGCCGTGCTCCATGCTGTGACAAACTTTCGTTCCAGGCCGGCATACTCTCCCGGGCCGAAGCAGGCGCGTGACCGTCGCGCAGGTCCCGCAGCAGCCGGTTCCGCTGCTCCAATGTCTTGCGGTACGCGCCGAGGGCAAGCACGTAACGCGGAGAAGTCTGGGAGATCTCTAAGTCCAAAAAGCGGCGGCGGATCGATGGCTCCCCGCGAATGATCTCTAAATCCCCGCTGTCGAACAAGACGGCGTTGAGCTGGCCGATCACTTCTGCCAGGCGCGAGTGCTTGACTCCGTTGATCCGCGCCACTTTCTTTTCAGTCTGCGAAAGCGACATCTCGATCTCGATGTCGCTGTTCTTGGCCCGGATGACATCAGCCGTCACTCGTGTCTGTGCTTCGCCGAACTTGATCAGCTCCGTGTCTTTACTGGCCCGCGATGATTTACTGGTCGCCAGCAGGTACAGGCTTTCCAGCAGATTGCTTTTGCCCTGAGCATTCAGACCGACAAAGATATTGAGCCCGTCTCCCGGTTCGATGGACAGAGTCCCATAGTTCCGAAAGTTCACTAACTTAAGAGAGATGACATGCATTCAGCTTCGTCTCGGAGTCTTCTATTTCTAAAATAAGATTAAATTCTTAGATAATAATAGTAATAAAGGTGTGACTCTCATGTGACTCAATGTGACACTAAATTCTGTTTCGCCGCCGTTTCGCAGACCGAATCGCGGTGCGCCCGAACGTGCGCTGGGCTTGCGGATTAAACAAAAATTCATTGCGGACTCATTGCGCCGGGCTTGCGTCTTGACATTGCCCGCTTGCGCCGACATTGCGTAGGCGTTGCTCTTGAGTCCCGTTTGAGAGTCCGCAACCCGCAAAAATGCCATAGAGTCACGGTGCGCTGTGACACAAGAACGGCTTTGTGACATAGGCTTAAGTAGAGTCACAAACCAAATTCTGTTGAGTCACATTTCCGCGAGTTGAGTCACACTATGTCACAGTGTCACATCCTTGTGTCACATAGGCGACCTACCGCCTTGCTTCGCAGGGTCCTCCCTAAAGGGAGGATTAAGACGATAATGCTGGCGAATCTCTTGCTTCGCATCTTCCCTTTAGGGAGGACCCTGCGAAGCAAGG
>JBPBQB010000172.1:0-11223 GCA_050954545.1 Janthinobacterium lividum
GTATTCCCGATAGGGCTTATGCTTCGCTTCCACAATCCGCAGGTTAGGGCAGAGACGCTTCGCCTCGCCGACATTGGTCCCTGTCTTGACTCCATAGGCTTTTGCTTCGTAGGAAGCCGCGATGCAGCAGGTCGAATCCGACAGCAACGGGACGACCGCGACCGGCTTGCCGCGCAGCTCAGGATGCTCCTGCTGCTCGACCGACGCAAAAAATGAGTTCATATCTAAGAACAGCCAGCCGAGAGACACGATACGTAGACTCCATTCTACTAGTGAAGTTCTACATTGTAGCAAATGTCTACTATTGTTGTCAAGCCGCTAAATGCTTATTTATAAGCATTTGGATGGGTATAATAGGCACGGATGCTTCTGTTGCTATGCCTTCGAGCACTATAGAATTCAGATAGATGTTATGCAACGACAATGCCCAGGATTGAAATCCTGGGCTGAAGAGCCTGCGGCTGGCTGTCCTACGGACAGAGGGATAAAGTCGGCACCGAATTATGAGCAACATGAACAGTCGAGTCAGCACTGGGGATATGAGTGATCTGTTTCAGAACGCTGAACAAGAGATTTCTGAGGAATGCGGCGACTTTACCCTGTTTGGACTTTTTGAGCGTATCGATATTTTCGGAAAATACGACGTGGTTGTTTCCGCGCCTTGGCTAAAGAGCAATGGCGCTTCCACAAACCTGATTTTTGATCTTGTCCGTGCCTCTATCGGAAATGACAAATGGTTAACGAAGATCGGTCTCTTTATGATCGTGCCTGACGACGGCCCCTTTGCAGCGGCTGTCCGCGAGGCTCTGCCGGACGGCTCCCTTCGGCATGGCTTCAAGCGCATCACCAATTTTTTCTATGATGGCGAGGTGATCCGAGACGCGATTATTATTACATCGACAGCAAGCGCAGGCAAAAAGATAGACACGAAAAGCAGGCAGCCTGAAACAGCCGCCGCGTAACAAGGCAGTGAACTTTGCGAAACCGAACTCTCTGCAAAGTAAGTTTTCATCAATCACGTGATCGAGAAGCACGAACAAGGACGGTATTAAATGAGCATTTTAGAGATTGAACTGACGCCGGAAATGGAACAGCGGCTCCGTGAGAAGGCAAAGCAGCGTGGGCTGGAAGCAAAGGCTTACATACAGACTGTGGTGATCCAGGACTTGCAGCAGGAAGTCCCGCCACGACTAAAACACAGCATTATGGAATTGGAAGGGCTTGGGGCGGAAGGATGGACAGATAAACAAGGCGCTTTAGTTGACGCCCAAAAGTACGTCAATGAACTACGTCGTGAATGGGATCACCGCTCGTGATAAAGCTTGCTGACGCACTTCATGGAGTAATCCGTCTCGGATTCGATACGGCCCCTTTGATCTATCTTGTGGAACGCCACCCTGACTATATTCATACCGTGCGCGAGTTCTTTCGACTGGTGGATGTCGGCAGCATCGAAGGCTTCACCGGCATGATCAGTTTTGCTGAAGTTCTGGTCGTACCAAAGCGCATGAACAACAAGGCGTTGGAAGATGCTTACTACGAGGTTTTGTTTAACAGTCTGAACTTCTCCGTACTGCCGATTGGTGCCGAGATCGCTGATCGCGCGGCGGATTTACGAAGTTGGTATAAGCTAAAGCTTCCTGATGCTTTGCAGGTTGCGGCTGCTTTGGAAGCAGGATGCGAGGCATTTCTGACCAATGATGAAGCTTTGCATTCCATAACTGATCTGAGTGTCATTGTCCTGAAAGATGTAGAACTGTAGATGTCTGAACTTACACATATTGATGAGCAGGGCAAGGCGCGGATGGTGGATGTATCCGGCAAAGAAGTCACGCGCCGGGTGGCGATGGCGCAGGCGGTTGTCACGATGCTGCCGGAGACGTTAGAAAGAATCCGGGAGAATACGCTTGCTAAAGGGGATGCTTTGGGCGTCGCACGGGTGGCAGGGGTGCTGGCGGCGAAGCGGGTGGATGAGCTGATTCCCCTGTGTCACTCTCTGCCGCTGGCGGATGTCTCGGTGGACTTTGAGTTCGGCGACAGTCAACTGATTATCAAAACATCGGCAACAACGGTGGCGCAGACCGGGGTGGAGATGGAAGCGCTGACGGCGGCGACTGTCGCGGCGCTGACGGTTTACGACATGGCAAAAGCTGTGGATAAGCGGATGACAATCGAAAGCGTGCATCTGGTCTCGAAGACCGGGGGAAAGAGTGGAGATTTTTTATGGCAGAGTTAATTCGGGTCGGCATTCTCACGATCAGTGATCGGTGCAGCCGGGGTGAGCGGGAAGATCTCTCAGGCCCGGCGGTCAAAAGCGCATTGCCAAACGACGCATTTGTCGTGGCTCTGGAAGCGATTGTTCCTGATGATAAGAAGATAATCGCAGAGACGCTGCGGCGCTGGTGTGATGAATATGAATGCCACGTGATTCTGACTACCGGCGGCACGGGGTTCAGCCCGCGTGATGTCACACCAGAAGCAACGGGGAAAGTTTTGGACCGGTCTGCCCCGAACATTAGCCAGTTCCTGCTTTGGGAGGGTCTGAAGCAGACACCGTTCGCGGCGCTTTCGCGCGGCGTCGCCGGCACCCGCGGCGCGACTTTGATTGTCAATCTGCCAGGCAGCCCTTCGGGGGCATCGGATGGTACGCAGAGCCTGGTTCCCCTGCTGCCCCATGCAGTCGATGTTCTGCGGGTCCGCGAAACGGGGCACCCGGTAGAGGTGAGTGACTAACTGATGTTAGGCAGAGGAGCCACGGAATAAATTCCGAGGCTGAAAAGCGCCCAGTGTCGCGGCGACACAAGAGGAAGAACCTCCGAATACGTCCGTTCTTTCGTCCCTTGGACTGCACTGGCAGACCTGGAAGGCGATGGGCTTTTCTGAGCCATGGAATTTATTCCGTGGCTTCTTGTTCCGTGGCGAATCTGCGTAACATCAATGAGTAACTGATGTTAGACAGTGTCAGACGCGTGGGACTGAAGTCCTGCGCTGTGGGGCGCAGACGCCTGATGTCCGAGGTCGCGGACAAAGAATAAGATTATGACGCGGCTCTGAAGCCTGCGTAACATTAGTGAGTAATCAATTTATGCTGACTTATGAGGAAGCGTTAGCCCAAATACTGGGCCAGGTTGTGCCGCTGCCACCGGTTCAAGTCCCGCTTGCAGAGGCGCTTGGACTGGTGCTGGCGGAAGATCTGATCGCGCCGCACGACTTGCCGCCGTTCGACAACAGCAGCATGGACGGATTTGCAGTCCGGGCCATCGACATCGCAGAAGCTCAAGCCGTGCTGCGGGTACAGGGCGATATTGCGGCAGGGGCGCTGTCTGTCCCAAGCCTGATACCGGGCATGGTCCTGCGGATCATGACCGGTGCCCCGGTGCCGGAGGGTGCTGATACGGTTGTCCCTGTGGAAGACACGGCGATCCGGGAAGATGGCATCGCGTTTTTAGAAGATGCCGAATTTGGTCAGAACATTCGCCGGGCGGGCGAAGAAGTCAAGACCGGCACGGTCGTGGTTTCTAGCGGTTCCCTCCTGCGGCCGGCGGCGATCGGCATGGCTGCGACTGTGGGACACGCAGAAGTCAGAGCGCATCCGAAGCCGCGTGTCGCTATTTTGAGCACGGGCGACGAGCTGGTCGAACCGCCAACGCCGCTGAGGCGCGGTCAGATTTACAATTCCAATGCCTATGCCCTGGCCGCGCAGGTGGAAGAAGCTGGAGGGATCGTCACCCAGAGGCTTCATGCGCGGGATACGCCGGACGCACTCCGAGCGGCGTTTGATGCGTGTGCCGGTGCCGATATTTTGATCACGAGCGGCGGCGTTTCCGTGGGCGACTTCGATTACGTCAAAGCCGTATTCGCCGAGCGCGGCACGGTTGATTTTTGGCGCGTCGCCGTTCGGCCCGGCAAGCCGCTGGCGTTTGGGCAGTGGGGCAAGACGCTCTTCTTTGGTCTGCCCGGTAACCCTGTGTCTTCGATGGTGACTTTCGAGCTTTTTGTTCGGCCCGCGCTGCGAAAGATGGCCGGGCATTCGGAGTTGACACGGCCTCTTGTTTCCGCGCGGCTGACGGAAGATACCGAACACACGCCCGGACGGCGCTCCTACCAGCGGGCAATAGTATCGAGACCACCAGGGGAGTATTCGGTGCGAACGACCGGAGCGCAAGGCTCGGGAAGATTGGGTTCGATGGTGCTTGCGAACGCGCTGCTGGTTCTTCCGGCAGAGACAGCGGTTTTCCCAAGTGGCACTCGTGTCCTCGTGCTTTTACTGGATTAACTCCCCTCGTATGCCATTCCTGAAGAAACGGTTCCCATTCGCCATAATTACGTGAAGAGGCATCGCGTAATTATGGCGACCGTGACAATGGTAGAAATGGGAGAGACCGGTGTGCAGCGAGCGCTGGACGCACGCCTGCAGGCTTGCGGGCTGGGTGCTTGCGTGGGGCTTTGCCTGTATGAAACGCTTGCAAAGATCGCGGTTCTTGTCCATGTCGTGCTACCGCAGACATTTCCTGCCGCCTCGGGTCGTGCTCCTTTGACAGCCCTGCCGGGCAAGTGCGCCGACACGGCATTGATGAACGCCCTGGCCGAAATCAAGCGCAGCGGGGGACAGGTCAAGACTGTCCGAGCCGCGCTTGTCGGCGGCGCACAGATATTCACTCCACCAAATTCCGGTTCGGCGGATACTTCTTCCCTGTCACGCCTGGAAATCGGCCAGCGCAATGTCCTCGCGCTGAAAGAAGAGCTTGGCAAAATCGGTATTCCGATCTGCGCCGAGGAGACAGGCGGGCATGGGGGCCGCACAGTCACGCTGGAAGCGAGGACTGGAAATGTCTGGGTGCGTCCGATCGGTCTGCCAGAGCGCCTTCTTGTCTCACTCGGGCAGAGCACAGTCCATCCTGCTGCGTCTGCAATGCGTCCTCGCTCGGGCGGGGACCGATTAGTTCGGGAAGGGACAACTATTTATGGAAACTGAGCGCCTCGACGCATTGGTGCGACAGGTGCGTGATCTTCCAGCACTGCCGGATACCGTCATTCGGGTGATGCATCTGACCGACGACCCTAAAACGGGCACTTCGGATGTCGCAAAAGCTCTGGCCTCGGACCAGGCTCTGGCTGCACGCGTTTTGAAGCTGGCAAACTCCGCTTTTTATGGCTCCAGCCGCCGTATCTCCACTGTTTCCGATGCTGTGGTCATTCTTGGAATGCGAATGACCCGTAATCTGGTGATGGCGACCGGCTGCCAGGATATGCTGGAACAGGAAGTGGCCGGATATGCCCTGGCACCCGGCGCCCTGCTGCGCCATTCCCTTGCCTGCGCCTCGGCAGCACAGGCGCTGGCGAAGCGGACACGCTACCGTGGCATGGAGGAAGCCTTTGTCGCCGGATTGCTGCATGACATCGGTAAAGTCGTGATGAATGCTTACCTGCGTGACCAATTCATTCAAGTGCTGGTTTGTGTCGCGTGTGGTGAGCGGACATATTCTGAGGCCGAGCAGGCTGTGTTCGGGTTCGACCATGCCGAAGCGGGGGCGTACCTGCTGGAGCGCTGGAACCTGCCGGCCTCGCTGGTAACTGCGGTTCGGTATCATCATATACCTCTCGAAGCGCCGACCGACTCCCCGCTGCCCAGCCTGATCCATGTCGCGGATGCGATCTGTATGACGCTTGGTATCGGGCTCGGTATGGACGGTCTCGCCTATCTGCTTCAGCCGGAAGCGCTGACAAGGCTTCACCTGACCCCCGCCGACTTCGAGGAAGTTGCCGGTGAAACCTGCGATATGCTTTCTCAAGCTGGGTCGATTTTCTAAGCAGCACAGCTAGTCTTTGTTCGTCTTTTCCCAAAGCTCAGGTACAATTGAAAAAATGCGAGTGAGCTTCCAGGAGAAAAGATGACTACGATTGAAAAAACAGCAAGTAAAGGCGCGGGACGCCGCGAGTTTGTGACCCGCCTGGGCGCAGCGAGTTTGGGCGTTGCCGCCGGAGCGCTGATCGCCGGATGCGGAGGCAGCAGCAGCAGTGCGATCGGCTCTACGGGCGGCGATCAGAATATCCTGAATACCGCAGTGACGGCAGAGGCGCTGTCGGCTGTCATGTATTACAATATTATCAATGGTGCGGTGTATCAATCACTCAGCAGCAACACTCTGGCCCAGGCTGCCCTGGTCGCGAGTTTTGAGCAGGAGATCGTCCATTACAATTATCTGATCACCCAGGGTGCTACGCCCCTCGAAACGACTTTCTATTTCCCGACCAATATGTTCACAGATCCACAGATTACACTGAACACCCTGATCACTGTAAAAGATACCATGATTGCCGCTTATCTGTTCGGCATTGGAAACTTCTCGACTTCTACCTTGAGAGTGATCGCGGGCCAGATTTCGGGTGCAGAGTCCGAGCAGCGTGCTCTAGGACGGGTCGCTGCAAGCAGTCTCAGTCTGTCTTCCGTTTCCGGTCTCGCCGGTTCCGAGTCTGTGACGGCTCCGACCTCGGCTGTCAATAATCTGGCCTTCGAGCGCACATTCAGCAGCGCGTTCCCGGATATCGCCCATGTTGTCACGGCGCTGGGGCCGTTTACCACTCCTGGCAGCACTGGTTACGGTACGACTTCCTTCACCTACGCTTCTGTCAGTGGCTCGGCATCCGCCGGCAAAACGGCAGTGACGCTGAGTGCGGTAACTCCGTAGCAGACACTTAACCCGGCAGCAAGCTGCCGGGTTAAGTCTACAATTTCTACAAATCCGAGAAGAAATCAAAGACCGTGTCAGACGCGCCCGGCAGGTCTTCATGGCCGAAGTCAGGGTAAATCAACAGGTCTTTTGGTGCGGTGATTTTGTTGTACGCCGCGAACTGCGTCGACGGCGGGCAGATCGTGTCCATCAGGCCGACTGCCATGAGAACAGTCGCTTTGATACGCGGCGCTAAGAACTGGATATCGACATAGCCTAGTTTGGAAAAGAGTTCTTCTTCGCGCTCATGGCGCGGGTCGAACGTGCGGAAGTAGTCTCGAAGCTCGGTGTACGCCCCGATGTCTAGGTCCATTTCCCAGACCCGCTTGTAATCCGAAAGGAACGGAAACGAGGGCGCGGCACGTTTGATGCGCGGCTCCAATGCCGCACAGGCGAGGGTGAGTGCTCCCCCCTGTGAGCCGCCGGTCGCACCGACACGTCTTGAATCCACTTCCGGCATATCCATGACAATTCCCGCAAGCTGAGCGCAGTCGAGAAAGACCTGCCGGAACAGCATCTTTTCCGGACCGTCATCAATGCCCCGGATGAAATGCCCGCTGGCGGTTCGGCCCGTGGTTCCGCCGACATCCTGCGAGAATCCCCCCTGCCCGCGCACATCCAGCGCCGCTACGGAGAACCCTTGAGCCACATAGCCCAGCTTGTCCTGCCAGCCGCCGCTGTTTGCGCCGTATCCGTGAAACATGACCAGCGCAGGATGTGGTACTGGAACATTCTTCGGCCTTAGATATTTCGCATGGATACGCGCCCCGCTCATGCCGGTGAAATAAAGATCAAAACATTCGGCAAAGGCCGCTTTCAGCGGGTATGGCCTAAGCTCGATCTGCGGATCAAGACTTTTCATTTCGGCGAGAGAACGATCCCAGAACGGGTCAAAATCGTCAGGGCGCGGGTTACGGCCCGTGTAGGTCAAAAGCTGTTCCAGCGGCATATCGACTAGCGGCATAAATTACTCCTTTGCAACAGTGACTTTAATCTAAATGAAACACTTCCCGCAGATCGCGGCTGACCGGGCTGTTGTCGGCATTCGACGGCATGATGTCGACAAGCGACTCCCACCAGCGCTGACAGACTTCGGTTTCTGCAATGGCATTCCAGCGCTCCTCGCTTTCCACTTCAACATAGCCAAACAGTTGATGCGTCTCGGGATGCAGGAAAATCGAATAATTGCGGACACCGTGGCGTGTCAGCGTCTGCGCCAATTCCGACCAGATAGCGTCGTGACGCCGCTCATATTCTTCCGTCGAGTCAGGGTTGACGGACAGGGCAAATGCTTTTCGGATCATGGATGCTTCATTCACCTTCGCTGCCTCAAAGTCCTGCCGGCGGTGCGGGTTGTATCCCGAGAGTGATTATGATATAATGCCTCTATGGTGATTGCTTCCGAGCCGTCGATTGGGACTGTCGTTTTGATCGTCAATCCGACCGCAGGGCGCGGCATGGCCGGGCGGCAGGTTCCTGAAATCCGCCGATTGCTTGGCGATGCGGCTAAAGACTGGGTCTGGCACTTTACCGAAAAAAGCGGCGATGCAATGGCAATTGCCTGTAAGGCTGCGGACGCAGGCGCACGGCTGGTCGTGGCTGTCGGCGGCGACGGCACACTGCATGAAGTCATGAACGGCGTTCTGGGCAGCGGCGCAACAGTTGGCTTGATCCCCTACGGAACCGGCAATGATTTTGCCAGGGCACTGGGGCTGTACGGCAATCTGGAAATTGCCTGTAAGACGCTGACGCAGGGCGTTGTGAAAAATGTTGATGTCGGATTGATCGAAGGCGAAGGGACACACGGGCCGCGCCACTTTTTAGTGCTCGCGGGCACTGGTTTCGATGCGCGGACGGCTCAGACAGTCAACGCGGGCATCCGTTTCTTATCCGGTCCCCTCGCTTATGTTTGGGGCGCAATTATGACCCTTTGGAGTTTCAAGCCGTTCGCGCTGACACTTCAGCTTGACGACGGCCCGGCCCGTAAAGTCAAAGCCATGTTTGTCTCATTCGCTAATGCCGAGACAACAGGCGGCGGGATGAAGATCGCACCAGGGGCAAAAGTGGACGACGGCTGGCTTGATGTTTGCCTGGTCGAAGCTGTCTCGAAGCTAACTCTGCTGTACAATCTTACTCAGATATTCTCGGGCCGGCATCTGCGCTGCCCGGCAGTATCAATGCATCGGGCGAAGTGCCTGACAGTCGATGCCGACCCGCCGCAGCCACTGCTGATCGACGGCGAAGTCTGCGGCACGACCCCGGCGACCATCAAGCTTTTGCCCAGTGCCCTGCCCTTCCTGGTTCCTGCGCTGTGAGAGATGGGGCATGACACGGGACATTGTCATTCCGGCCGGGGGCGTTATCGGCGCGGACTTTGCAGCACTGATCGGCAGTCCCTACCGTGCTCTTGCTCCCATTGGGCCGGGCCGGATGCCCGTTTTGCAGCACATTGTCGACACGCTCCGGTCTGCCGAGCCTGACGCACGGGTAATCTGCGTCGCGCCTGAAGCCGTGTCCCAAGCAGTGCAGAATGTCGACCTCTGGCTGCCTGCTGGAGTGAGCGGCCCGGAAAACATCCGGCTTGGCCTGAGCTATGCTATACCAGAGCAGCCTGCCCTGCTCTGCACATCCGATCTGCCGCTGATGACAATCGACAGCGTCAAGACATTCATCAATGCCTGCCGATCCGATGTTCAGCTCACGGTCGGCCTGGTCCATGCCGACGATTACAACCGTGAGTTCACCGACGCGCCGCCCTCGGAGTTTACGTCGCTGTCTGAAACCGGGCCGATCACGCTGGCCGGATTGTTTCAGATACAGCCCGATCTATTGACATGTCAAAGTGCGCTTTTCGACAAGCTGTTCAGCGCCCGCAAAGAACAATGGCGTCTGGCAAGCCTGATCGGGCCAAAATTGCTCTGGCAGTTTGCAACCAAAACATTGACACTCTCGGCGCTCACCCGGCGGGCTGAACACTTGATCGGCGGTCCGGTCCAGATCATTTTCGACACTGCCCCAGTTCTCGCTTACGACATAGACACTGCTGATGATTACACCTACGCCACAACCCACTTTGGAAACTAACTTTCGTCCCCCACGCAGCTTCATGAGTGAGCGGTCCATGCTGACCCGGATAGTGGTCGGTGTTCTCGGAGGAGCGCTGTATATCGCGCTGGTCTTCTTAAACAACGGACTGCCCTTCGCTCTCGGCGTCGCTCTGTTCTCCGTATTCGGGACACTCGAAATGTACCGGGCGGTGAAGAAGCAGGGCGGGGAGCCGAGTGAGTTTCTAGGTATCCTGGCCTGCATCGCCTTCCAGCTTATTGCCTGGACACACAATGGAAAGCAGTTTGCGCCTTACCTGCCCGCCCTCCTACTGCTGCTGGTCATTACCACCCTGCTGACGGAACTGTTCAAGCGTCGTCCCAAGCCCATCGTGACTATTGGGACAACCCTGCTGGGTGCGGTCTATGTCGGCTGGCTGTTTTCGTATCTGACCCTGCTCCACGGTATGCAGCCAGGCATGATCCGGTTCAGCGGCGCGAACATTCCGCTTCTCGTTCCCCCAATCGCCCACACGACCCCTGGCGAATGGCTGGTCATTTTCGTTTCTGCCTGTACCTGGATGTGCGATACTGGTGCCCTCTTCTTCGGCAAAGCCTTTGGGCGGCACAAGCTCGCCCCGAATGTCAGCCCCGGCAAGACCTGGGAAGGCTCTATCGGCGGCGTGGTGACTTCTCTTGCCACAGGAGCCGCCCTCGGCCACTGGCTGCACCTACCCATGGTCCATGCGCTCGGCCTCGCGGCTCTCTGCGCCGTTGCCGGACAGGTCGGCGACCTCTGCGAATCTGCACTGAAGCGCGATCTCGGCGTCAAAGACTTCGGCACGGTTCTCCCCGGTCACGGCGGCATTTTAGACCGCATTGACAGTATGCTTTTCTCCGCCCCCCTCGCCTACTACTATGTTTTGTTCTTCCTGATGCGTGTGCACTAGATCAAGATTTGTTGTAGGTATTTTCTAATCCCCAAAATACTTCAGATACAAGAAAAGCTCTGGCGCGGGAGATTGACAGCGTTTTGCAAGAATCTCGACTTCGCTTGCGAACTTCTTTTCTTCAAGCGTGACTGCCAACTCGCTCAGTCTCCTCCAATCTGGCAAGAAGGCCTGCATCTGAAGACCAGTGAAGACAGTATCATCATAGCGATCTATGTATTGCAGACATGGTATTGCAGACATGGGTAAGAGTCGTTATATGGGGCTAAAAGATGGCCAGATACCCCATATGGACAATCAGCTATCGCCACAACACGACCATTCTTTTCCACAAGTGCAAACATTTTGTATCTTTCAGCCTTAGAAACCATGCCCTAAAGGACACGGCTATTGGGCGCAGACGCCGAAAACTACCGCTTCGCGGCACTGGGAACGATCTCGGACTCTTAGCCCCGCGAAGCGGTGCTTCGTGGTGTCCTCGCCGTTTAGCTGTGCGTT
>JBPBQB010000051.1:0-11131 GCA_050954545.1 Janthinobacterium lividum
TCGCGGCGACCGTCGTTGTTTTACCCGAACCTGTCGGCCCTGTCACCAGAATCAGGCCCTGACGCGATTTGGTCAGCTCGGACAGTACCGGCGGCATTCCAAGCTGTTCCAGCGAAAAGATCTTGAGCGGGATCAGTCGAAGCACCATACCCATTGAGCCGCGCTGCTGGTAGACGTTGCAGCGGATGCGGCAGACACCTTCCACCTCAAACGCAAGGTCCAGCTCATGCCGGTGTTCAAAACGTCCGATCTGCTCATGGGTCATGATGCTGTATGCTAAGTTGCGGCAATCGTCTGCCGACAGTGCGGGTGCATCTGTCATGTGAATGCGTCCGCTGATCCGCATCGCGGGCGGGCTGTCCGCTTTGATAAAGACGTCCGATGCCTTTTTCGAGGCCGCGACTTTCAGCAGTTCGTGAACTTCATCCATACTTTTATCCTTTAATTTCCGCGTCCGGGTGTCCCGACTTCCAGCCGGGTCTCGGCCTCATCGTCACTCTCTACTGATGCTACCGCTTCCCTCTTCGGTGTCAAGCGTGCCGTCAAGAAATAAACAGCCAGGCCGATCAGCGCGGCGGCGACCAAAATGCCGAGGAGGATAATTCGCCCGGATGCCCTATGGTCAGTGCCTGTCTGCACGGCTGACACTGACGAAGCCAGCGGCAGACTGCCGAAGTTTGGGCTAAGAATCTCGATCTGATAGGTGTAGGTCGTGCCCTGCTGGTCCAGCGCCATTTTGATGTCATTGTCGGCATAGGCACGTGATCCCTGGAACTGGAACTGCGGACTGACAAAGAACACGATGTTCAGCCGCTTATAGGAATGAAAGGCTTTTGTAAATGTCTCGACCGGGAAGGAATGGGTCGAGTCCTGAATGACGCCTGGTACCTGAAACTCAATGCTGGTCATCGCGCCCAGTCTCGTTTCCATCGGTGCATAAGCATCTTTGATACTGCTTGTACTGATCTGCCACCCGGTTGCCTGCGTCAGCGCCGCAATATCCTGACTGGCCTGAGTATGAGGAACCGTCTGCGCGTAAGTGATGTCTACTTGATCCGCGCCGCCCGGCTGCTGGTATACTACGATTACGACATCCGGTGGCCCTGCGATTGCCGGACGAGCCTGTGCTTGTCCCGGCAGCGCGAAGCCAAGCACCATTACCCAGACCCCCAGAATTAAGCGGGCTGCTTTCATGTCTGTCGGCCTCATGTCTTTAAGCCTCATGTTTCTCTTTTGCGGCTTTGGCATACATTGCCAGCGCCCGCCCGCGCTGGACAGCATGGTCGACCACCGGCATCGGGTAATCAGTCGCTTCCAGGTGTTCCCGCTCCGCCTGAGACAGTTTCCAGGGCGCATGGATTAGCTTTGCCGGAACACGGGCCAGCTCCGGAATCCAGCGTTTGACATACGTGCCTTCAGGATCAAACTTCTCGCCCTGGCTGGTCGGGTTGAAAATTCGAAAATAGGGCTGAGCATCAGTGCCCGTTCCCGCCGCCCACTGCCAGCCCCCATTGTTCGCCGCCTGATCGCCGTCGACAAGCTGCTGCATAAAGTATTTCTCGCCCCAGCGCCAGTCGATCAGCAGGTCTTTAGTGAGAAAAGACGCCACTATCATGCGCCCTCGATTATGCATCCAGGCGACTGAGTTGAGCTGACGCATAGCGGCATCGACTATCGGATACCCTGTTTTACCCGTTTTCCAGGCCTCAAACAGCGTTTCATCGTTTTCCCATTCCAGCGCGTCATATTGAGGCCGAAACGCGCCGTCCGCGACATGGGGGAAGTGATGCAGTATCTGCAAGTAAAAGTCGTGCCAGGCGATCTCCGAGAGAAACGTGCTGTGCCCCGCTTCCGGCTGATGCTCGCCCGTTCTCGCCCCGGAAGGCTTGTCCTGACCTGCTTTTCGGACAGCATCCACCACGAACCGAGCCGACATCGTTCCGAGATGCAGATGCCTCGACAAAAGAGAAGTCCCTTCCTCGCTGAGAACATCCCGCGACGCATCGTAGCCTTCGATCTTCTTCGCGAGAAACGCTTTCAGCAGACTGTGAGCCGCATCTTCCCCGCCGCAGTCAAATGTCTGCCGGGTCTTGAACTTCAGTTTTTCCGCTGTCGGCAGCGCATCACTTTTGACCTTTTCAGGCACCGGCACATGGCGCGGCGCGGGGAGAGGGCCATCGGCAGGCCGGGAAAACCATTCCCGCTTGTAGGGGCTGAAAACAGTGTAGGGAGTCGCCGCTTTAGACATAATCTCCGGCGGCTCAAACAGCGACAGCCCCGGAAACGTTTCCACCACTTTGCCGCGCTCTTTCAGCGCCGCCGCGACCGCTTCATCTCGCTTCAGTCCAAACGGCTCATATTCCCGCTGATGAAACACGCCATCTGCCTCGAACTCCTCCACTGCTTTCAGAATCTGCTCCGGGACTTTCCCATTTCGCAGTATCAGCCGCCCGCCCAGCTTCTGCAAGTTTGCATCGAGAACACCCAGCGCATCGATCAAAAACGCCACCCGAGCCGCGCCCGTGTCTTCCCGGCTGAGAATATCCGGATCAAACACAAACAGCGGCACGACATGCTCCGCCTGAGCACACGCTGCATGGAGCGCTGCGTTATCGTGGACCCGCAAGTCTCGTCGCAGCCAGACTATCAGTGTCTTGTATTTCTTCTCCGCCATGATACAGTTATTATACTACGGCGAACAGTCAAGATGCAAACGAACACGCACAAAGACGCACCTAAGAGAAATATTCATAGAAATTATATGAGCACCTTGACTTTGTTCGCGAAAATCAGCCATCTTAGAATTCTCTGATAATCATCTGAATAGGGGAAATAATGCTGGACACAAGACAAATTCATTCCATGAGCGATTTTCTCCGGAACCATAAGTCTCATGTCGCGCGGCTGAAAGAGACACGGGTGCCGGAAGTGCTGACTGTCAACGGACGGGCGGAAGTGGTGCTTCTGGATACAGAAACCTACGAAAATCTGATGGAGCGACTCAATCATGTCGAAGCGGTTGCCGCCGTCCGTGCTGTTCTCCGGGAGGCAAAAAATGCAGGGCCAACCGAGGAAATTCCAGAGGCTGAAATGGAACGCCGGCAAGCCGTCATGCAGAAACTGGTCGAAGAAACTGAGCGGCTTGGATTGTATCGATGACTAGACCTTTTGCACAAGTCGCCCGGTCTGGAAGACCGGGGCTTTAGAAGTGCAGAATGTCTGCTTCGCAGACGCAGGATTTTCAGACGCTTTTTCAGACTCTTCAGTCACGCAATGATACGCAGTAATGCCGTCCTCGGCATACTTTTTGCTTTTCTGAAGCCCTGGTCTTCAGACCAGGGCAGGCCCTGTGGAGTTACGCAAGAGGTCTAGTGTATCACTCAGCATATTCTGGTGTCCGTAAGGGTAAACTAAGGCTTCATTCGCAATGGCGTTTGGAGCCTTTATTTATGTCTACACTTTCACTGGAACAAACGCGGGCTGAGGTCAAACGGCCTGCGGATTTTGACGATTTCTGGGCCGGTGTCAAGTCGGACCTTGCTGATGTGCCGCTGGAATGGGAGCGGCTGCCGGGGGCGGGGGGCGAGACGAACACGCATACCATCGACTGGCTGCGGTTTTCTGCCCTGGACGATCTCTTGATCTATGGCTGGCTGGCGGTGCCGAAGCGTTTGTCAGACCTAAGCGGCAATCGCGGCTTCCTATGGCTGCCGGGCTACTCCCACGGGAACCCGCCGCCAGGGCCGGAAGCGCTGTATCCCGAAACGGTGACGTTCGGCCTTAATATCCACGGTAATGTCCCGGATACTCCTTATGTCCACCCCAGCGTGGCGGGGGCGGACCATGTCACGCAGGGGATCGAGTCGCCGCAGACCTATATCTACCGGGCGATTGTCGGGCACTGCCTGCGGGCGCTGGAAGTTCTGGCGGAGCAGCCGGAAGTCAGCCGGGAGCGCCTGATCGTCGGCGGCATGAGTCAGGGTGGGGGACTGTCGCTGATCACTGCGGCCCTTGCCTCAGAAGTCAAATTGTGCCTGGCCGATATGCCCTGGCTCTGTGCTCTGGACTTGGCGCTGTCACTGCTGGACCGAGAAAAATACCAGAAGATGAAGTCGGTCCGTTACCCGGATGCCCGTGGTCTGATCGCGGATTATGCCGATGCCCATCCTGAAAGTGCCGCACAGATCTACCGGACTTACGCCTATTTCGATCCGCTGTCCCATGCCTCAGCTATCCGCTGCCCAACCCAGATGAGCGCGGGCGGACGCGATCCAAGCTGCAAACCGCCGACCATTTATGCCGTCTATAACGAGCTGCTTTGCGAGAAAGCGATGCTCTACCTGCCGACCACCGGCCACGATATTGTCCCCGCCATGCACGAGGTGCATGAGAAATGGGTAGAACGCATCTAAAGGAGACTTGCTAATGGAAGACAAGATTGAAGACCATGTAGGTGTCACGCAGCCCGATGCATTTGAGCAGACGACGACAGGCGAGAGTGTCACGTCGAAGCACTTGTTCGCGGATGGCGGTGACGGCAAAGAAAAAGAAGCGACTCTCCGCAGCCATCATGCGGGTGCAAGCAGCGAAGCCCCCGCTTCCAGCGGCATTCCGAGCGCGGTCAAGCAGCATGGCGAAGAAGGCGATGCTGTGGATGACCAGACAAAACCAGCAATGGCAGGCCATGTCCAGCCCGCCACGCAAAGCACTCAATAAGAGACCTCAATAATCGATGACACTGCTTCTCGGAATTGACATCGGCGGCACCAAATCGGCAGCAGTGATCGGAGACACTGACGGCGCTGTTCTGGCCCGCGCTTCGGCCCTGACACCGCAGGAAAGCTGGCAGGGAGCCTACGCGGTGCTGCTGGGCCTTGTCCATGAAGTCTGCCGCTCTTATAGCACTGGACTCTCGGAGATCACTGCTGTCGGTGTGTCCTGCGGTGGCCCCGTCGATTCGCGAACCGGCACTGTTTGTGCCCCACCCAACCTGCCGGCCTGGGAGGCAGTCCCGCTCAAGTCTCTGCTGGAAGCCGATCTTGGCCTCCCTGTGACTCTCGAAAACGATGCCAATGCGACTGCTCTCGCCGAGCACCGCTGGGGTGCGGGTCAGGGCTGCCGGGACATGGCCTTTTTGACGATGGGGACCGGTATCGGAGCCGGTCTGATCTTAGACGGCGCTCTGTATCGGGGCCGCCGCGATCTCGCGGGTGAGATCGGTCATGCGACAGTCCTGCCGAACGGTCCGCTTTGCCTCTGCGGCAAGCGCGGCTGCCTGGAAGCACTGGCCTCGGGAACTGCGATTGGACGCATGGGCCAGGAGCGGTTTAGGGAAGACAGCTTGACCGCGCATGATGTCTGCACCCGTGCCCGGCAGGGCGACCGCATCGCGCTTTCGATTATTGCCGATGCCGCGCTGTACATGGGTATTGGTCTGGCGAATTTACTGCACACGCTCAATTTAGAGCGAATCGTCCTCGGCACGCTTGCCGTCCACGCCGCCGATCTCTTGCTGGAACCGATTCGTGCCGCCACAAAAGCCCACTGCTGGCCGCGTGTCTGGGAAGGCGTCACGATTGTCCCCGCCGCGCTAGGCGATGCCGCTCAGGACATAGCAGCTTTGGCTGTTGCTTTACGGTAGGTCAAAAATACCGCTTGACAGGGTGACATATCAGTGTTACAATAGAATCAATCCCGGACACTCTCCGGCTGCGCCACCGGCTCTCCGTAAAGAGCAAGCCAAGCGCAAAGAAAAGCCGTCCCGAGTCAATGTCAATTGACAGGCACGGCTTTTTTCATGTCACCCACTTCTCATCAAAAGTTTTTGTGCAGCTTCACCGTCGTTTTGATCTCGCGTGAGCGTTTGCGCCGCCATCCGTCATCGGTTTTTACCCAGTAATCTCGGTCGACATCATCCCCGACCACCCGGGCGGCTCGGCCGGTGACGCCATTGGAAGTGTAGGCAATGGTGTGGCTTTTCACGGTGACGGTGGCTTCGCTGTTCGTTCCCGTGAAGCTGGTAATCACCGTTGTTTGTTTAAGGACATCGATATACTCTATCAGCTTTACGAGGTCCTGACGTCCATCGACTGTGTCCCGAAGATGCCCTTTCGCGTCATAATATTCACAACCGTCAGCGTCATAGTCCATCGCCGTATCGATGTCTTTTTGGGCAAGCGCCGCGTTGATCTTGTTATAGACTGCCTGGATTTCGTGCTGCGTCGGTGAGACTGTCTTTGCGGCAGCATGTGTGGCTGGGGCTGAAAATGTCAGCCCTAGAAGTAAAAGAGCGACAAAAGATAGCCTTCCAAGCCGTGTGGTCGTCTGCATGATTATTCCTCCGATTATTCTGTATGCTTGTTCGCGAAAAGAGCGTATAATTCCTACCTGCCTTTATCTCTGACAGCATCAGCCGAATACGCGGCGACTTCGAAGCGGTTATTGTAGTAGCCGTTCCCCGTGCGTAGCCATTGATACGCAGACTCCAGCACGTAAGCAGGCAGAAAGAACGGGCCCCAAACGCGGCCCTGATACACATGTACCATCTCGTGGTCATGGAGCACCGGCATCAAATGGCTGCCGGCATACAGAACTACTTCGCCCAGCGTGATCGCGCTGGCCCAGCCTGCACGAGACAGCAGACCGATCAGCCAGCCCCCCGAGACTTCGATAATCCCATCCGCTTTGTGCCAGACCGGCCTGCCGCCGAGGGAGCACAGAAGGCCAAGCAGACTGTTGCCGCTGTTCCAGAGTCTAGGCAGCCAGACTCGCGGCGTGGTATAATAAGCCCGATTACGCTGTTCATGCAATAAAAGGATACTCCATGCGAAGCGCCCGCTTTCCCCGTACTTCTCTTGTTTTTCGCTCGTCTCTGTTGGCTGCGGCGGCTTTGACACTCTCCGGCTGTCATTTGATGCAGCGTTTCCATCACACGAATACCGCCGCACGGGAACCAGCACGACAAGCCATGGCAGTGAGCGTGCCGCAGACCGCACCGATGCTGCCGGTCGACTTGACTAAAGTGCAGCCGAACGAAGTCGGCTTAGTCCCTATCTTAGAATACCATGACATTGTCATGACTGCCAAGACCACCGGGTATCAGTACCCCGTCGCCGCGTTCCGTCAGGACATCCAGTGGCTTTACGATCACAACTACCGCCCGATCAGCTTGGATGATTACGTCAACGGCAAGATCGACTGTCCGACAGGCATGTCCCCTGTGATTTTGACCTTCGACGATGCCCTGCGTGGTCAGTTCAACTACACCGATGACGGCAAGATCGACCCCAACTGCGCGGTCGGTATTTTAGACGACTTCCATGCCAAGCATAACGACTGGCCGCTCAAAGGAACATTCTTCGTGCTGACCGATGTCGGAACGACGCTGCCGCCGCCCTTCTACCAGAAGCAGTTTGCTCAGGGCAAGATGGATTACCTGATCAAAGAGGGCTTCGAAGTCGGCAACCACACCATCCACCATCTGGCCGGTATCCGGCACTGGACAGACGCCCGCGTTCAAGCCGAGCTTGCCGGAGCCGTGACCAATATCCATACCTACCTGCCGAACTACAATGTCGACACGCTCGCTCTGCCTTATGGCGTCTTCCCAAAGAACAAGAATCTGGTCATCAGCGGCAGCAGCGGCGGTGTCACCTACCACAACATCTGTGCATTAAAGGCCGGTGCCGACCCTGCCGCTTCGCCAATGGGCAAAGACTTCTACGGCAAGAACTTCAACCCGTACTATATCCCGCGCATTATCCCCGGTTCCGGCAAGTACACCATCCGCTACTGGCTAGCTCTGATGGAAAAAGACAAAAATCTCAAATACATAAGCGACGGCGACCCGAATACGTTCACTGTCAACACTATTGCCAAAGGCCAGATCAACCAGCCGCGCCTGCAAAAAGCCCATTTGCACCTGCGCGTCTACAACGGAACTCAGTTAAGTTCAAGCAGTTAAAGTTGTCCAATCGCACGAAATGGAGGTCGCAATACGATGAGCGAAGACTTTCGGGTTTCAGCCACTAGACACTTTGACAGGCCGCATATCTTAGACCACAATTTGGAAACGTAGTCTCTATGAACATTGACCTAAACGCGCTGTTTGTCAGCGCTCTCGCTCATGAGAAGGCGGGCCGTTACCAGGAAGCAATCGCGGATTACCAATCTGCACTTCAACTTAAGCCTGAAAGTGTCATCGCACACTTTAATCTGCATGTGATGTACATTCATACTAACCAACTGCAACTCGCTTTCCAGGAATTGGAAGAAGTGGAACGTCTTTCTCCAAACGACGGCGACATTTATGCGGCAAGAGCATATCTGTATGATGTTTTCGCACTGAAACAAAATGCACACCTGATGCAAGAACTTATTAGCCAGCTTCCCGATGATGCGAAAGACCGCCAAGTCTTGCTCGGCCTGCGGGCAAGTAGGAAGAGGGATTATCCGCAAGCGCTGATGCATTTTGAGAACGCAGTACAGGAACAGCCGGATGCCCCTTACATTCAAGGCTACATTGGCCGGACGCTGATTTATCTTCGCAGGAATGCTGAAGCGAAGAAAGTGCTGACGATCGTCGCAAAAGATAGCCGGGTGAGGTCCACCGAATTATATAATCTTGCGGTGACCGAGAGGAGATTACGCAATTATGCCGCTTCGATCCCAGTTTTAGAGCGTGCCGTCCAAATAGATAACGACTACTTCAAAGCCTGGACGTTGCTGTCAAGTTCGGCCTATCTTTCCGGCCAGTGGAAGGCTGCCTGGCATTATTACTTAGAGTCGATCAAATGGGTTCCCTCCATGCAAACTTTGCGTTCAATGATAATAAATAGATGATAAGCCCATAGCTGGTCATTGTTCACTCATGGTAGTCGTGACTCCCTGATTTATGGTACCATTACACTATGCCTGCCAGTTCTTAAGCTATATTACTCTGCCAATTTCAAGGAGACACCTAATGCCCCGATATTCTTCTTTACTTACTTGTTTCGCGCTCACAACAAGTGCACTGTTTTCTGCTTTTCCGGCTTTCGCTCAGCAGCCCACGCCGCCGTCAACAGTAGTTCCCGCTCCGGTCTCTGATACCACGCCGCTGGTGATCCCGCCGCCCCCAGGCGGGAAGCTGCGGGTGGAAATGGATGCCCGCAGTGAAGATTTGCTGGGAATGGCGAAATCGTTCCTCAAAGGCATTGGTGAAACCGGTACACCAATACTGGGATTGACGCCGGGCCAAACAGCCACGTCTCCAGCCCAGGCGCAAAACCCGGTGGCTCAGGCCATTGCCAGTGGTGATCTTGCGGCGATGCTGAAAGATGTCAACCATGTCCACATTGCTGTGTATGAAGTCGCCGCTCCGACCACGCGGGCGGTGGCAGTCATACTCGCCAATCCCGCCGTGCCGAAGTCGCCGCTTGCGGCTCCTGTCTTTGCGGCTCCTCTTCCCGTTGTCCCCACGTTTGACTCGAATAGCTTCTACGAAACCGCTTTTGCTGCTGAAGGCGCACACCGCATTTTATACACTGACGCCGACGCCTACAAGCTGGTGATGGTCGGCTTCCCGGACCGGCACGGCTTTGCCTTCGCAGCGTCCGGCGGTGGCTACGTGATTGTCGAGCGCTCAGACGGCTACCCCAATTTGGAAGTCCTGTCTGCCTTTATTTCTCATGTCACCACTGCGGTGATGAACTCTCAAACGGGCAAGAAGATGATGAATTCGGCCTTGAACACTGGCAAAGATGCAGACCCGGAAATCAAAACACTTCTGAAGAAATAGAACACTTAACGCGAAAACGCTTGACAGGCTGCTTCAGGACGGGTATAATTCATGGCACAATCAAATAAGATATTAAAATGTCATTGAACTGCATTGACGAGGATAATGTCTAAATGTACTTGTTTTCAGAGAGCCGTCGCTTGGTGCGAGACGGCAGCAAGTCATCTAGAACCTCCCCTCTGAGCAGGTGATCTGAACCCGTAAGGAATTAAGAAAACCCGGTTCGCGCCCGTCATCGCGCTCCAAGTGCGGCCCGTCGCCTCTACGAAAGAGTCCTGGGGCCGAACAAGGGTGGTACCGCGTGACGCTTTTGCATTGAAAAATGTATCTAAAAGCCTCTCGTCCCTTGCCTCTGGGCAATCGTGTGACGAGAGGCTTTTTTACTTTGAATATGGCCTGTAAGAAGGAATAGAACTCATGAAAATGACCGGCAGCCGCGCATTATTAGAATGCCTCAAGCGCGAAGGCGTCGATACGATCTTTGGATACCCCGGCGGGGCCGTCATCCCGCTGTATGATACTTTGTACCAGTTTCCGGACATCCAGCACATTCTGGTGCGGCATGAACAGGGCGCAGGCCATATGGCCGAGGGCTATGCGCTTGCCACCGGAAAAGTCGGTGTCTGCCTTGCCACCTCCGGGCCGGGCGCGACAAACCTGGTGACACCCATCGCCGACGCCATGATGGACTCGGTGCCGATTGTCGCGATCACCGGCCAGGTCAAGACCAATTTGATCGGCACGGATGCGTTCCAGGAAGCGGACATCACCGGCATCACCATGCCGATCACGAAGCATAACTGGCTGATCAAAGATGTTGAGAAGCTGCCCGGCATCATCGCCGAAGCCTTCCATATCGCTCGTTCAGGCCGTCCCGGCCCGGTGCTGGTCGACATTCCGCAGGACATTCTGCGTGCGGAGTTTGACTATACGCCGGTGGAAGAAGTCAGTATTCCCAGCTTCAAGCCGACTGTCAAAGGCCACTCCCGCCAGATCCAGCGTGCGGCTGAGCTGATTGGTGAGGCCCAGCGGCCACTGCTGTATGTCGGCGGCGGTGCGATTTATTCGGGGGCTAATGAAGAAGTCCGCGCTCTGGCGGAAATGACCGATATTCCTGTCACGACCACGCTCAAAGGCCTCGGCGCGTTCCCCGAGACCCATCCGCTGTCGCTTGGGATGCTCGGAATGCACGGGACGGCGTACTCGAATTACGCGGTCAGCGAGTGCGACCTGCTGATTGCGGTCGGCGCACGTTTCGATGACCGTGTGACGGGAAAAGTCGACTCGTGGGTTCCCAATGCCAAGATCATCCATATCGATGTCGACCCGGCGGAGATCGGCAAAGTGCTGCCC
>JBPBQB010000173.1:0-11116 GCA_050954545.1 Janthinobacterium lividum
CTCTCGCCTCCAAAGTGAGAGGTAGCGAGTTCGAATCTTGCAACTCCCGTTTATTAGCCAGTAAATCATAAAGATTTGCGGGCTTTTTTGTTGCGGGGGCAAAAGCAGGAAATCGCATGGCTTATCACGAAATCACTAAGCAAATGATCCATGCAGGACAAATTGGTCGATGGGGGGCTGGAATCAGCATAGTTGCGGCGCTGCTCATGTCTGGCTGCCGCTATGGGTCGCATCCTGAAGACGGCTCGTCGGCTTATGTTCGGCTCATCAACGCTGTGCCGGATGCGGGCGGATTGGATGTGTCCGTAGATGGAAAGCGGGTTTGGAAGCGGTCGGAGTTTCGGAGCAGTACCGGGTACCAGGCGGTCTCGTCCGGCACTTACCCGGTCAGGATCGAGGCGGACGGGCTAGGAACAACGCTCCTGAGCGAATCCTTTTCCTTCGACAAGAGGCAAAATTATACGCTTCTGGCACTGGGTCCTGCCGGCAGCAAGGGAACGAAAGTCCAGGTGCTGCCGGACGAGAAGCCTGAGCATCTGATACCGGGCAAGGCGACTCTTCGGCTGATCAATGCTGCACCAGGCACTCACGCACTCGATTTGGTCATCAACACGATTGTAGGCATCAAATCTGTCGGCTACGGCAGGCGAAGCGCGTTGGTGATCTTAAACAGCGGGCATTATGACTTGCAGCTTGCCACTTCAGACATGCAGGAGATGCTGGTCGGGCCGGTCAGCCTGGATCTGAAGTCCGGACAGTCCTACACGCTGATTGCGATGGGGAAAACTGCCGATCAGAGCCTAAGCCTGGAAGCTTATCCTGATCGGCCATAATCCAACAATCGCAGCACTTAATGCCCACGCTCGATGAAATCACAGGCCCGGCGGTAAGCCGTGGTGAGGTAGTCGGTCATCAAAAGCTCACGGCTGTTTTCGTAGTACCACTTGACACGCTCCCCTAAGTTTTCGTCCGGGTCGCCGATCTGATAAGTTGCGATCTCGCGTGGCAGGACATACGCACGGTCCGTCGCTTTATCGATGGCTTTGAACGTGATCTTGAAGATATGGTCTTTATCTTTAAAGTTTTCATCCCAGGCCATCGTGAGATCGAAGTTGCGGCCGTCGATGCAGTGATACTGGCTCTTCTTTTCCAACAATAATTCTCCTGTGTTAAAATTGCAGCGTTTCTAAAATTGTGAGGGCTAACCGGGCATTCCCGACAGCATTCAGGTGAACACTGTCGGTTGTCATTTGGAAGGCAGACGAGACGGCCTGACCGGCCTTGAGTGCCATTAGGAAGTCTGTGTGAGCTGGTGCCAGCAGCGTGTTTCGGCGCTCTGCAATCCGCTCCATGGCTGCCACATAGTCAGCCAGTATTTTGTTGGCCGGAGCGTTTATGTCCTCGCCGATAACGGTCGGTGTCACAAGCACGACCTGTGTGCCGTCTTCCTGTATCCGCTGAACAATGCGCTCGACTGTCGGCTCGTAGATAGTGAGCGGGACGCCGCCCGTGCCGCCGTCGACGCCATGCCAGACATCGTTGATTCCGACATTCACCGTCACCCAGTGCGGATGGTGGGCAAGAACATCGCGTTCCACTCGCTCCCACAGATCAGGCGCTCTGTGTCCGCCGATGCCGCTGTTGATGACTGCAATGCCGCGCTCCGGGTATTTGGCGGCAATCAAGTCAGCCATCAGCGAAACGTATCCAGGCGCTGCCTGCGTGATACTGTCTCCGAGGCAAACCAGGGTCTGGCTGGATTCGATGCGAAAACTCATCTTGGCGAAAACCTTTCTGTTTCCGTGTTTCGAGAAACAAGAAGTGCTGCTCTGATGGTATCCTCTTTAGGGACGAATTGTCAAGTCCCAATGCATTCAACGCCAGGAGTATGGTCATGTCCGGTTTCCAAAAAGTGGTTCCAGTCGTTCTGCTATTGCTGCCGACTGCTTCCGTATCGGCCCAGTTGCTGCCTGTCGAAACACCCGCTCCGGCGTTCACCACACGGACAATGGCGGGGCAGCCGCTTTCACTGCAAGGGCTGCGAGGCAAAGTAGTCCTGCTGGATTACTGGGCGACCTGGTGCAGCACCTGTCATCAAACGACACCGATACTCGAATCGCTGCACAATCGCTTTGGCAAACAAGGCTTGGCAGTCGTAGGCATGAGCGCCGATGATCGGCACAGTATCGCGGCAGTCAAGCCGTTTGTCAAACAGTTCGGCATGACCTATACGATCACGATTGACCCGGCAGAAAATGGACGGGCTCAATATGCCTACCATGTCGACACGCTGCCGGCCCAGTATCTGATTGATAAAAGAGGAATCATCCGCTGGAGCCACACCGGATATTCGTCAACAGAAAAGCAGCAGCTCGCACCGCTCATCAAGCGCCTTCTGGCAGAGCGCTAGGATTGACAAAGAGGCCGAGTTACGGTATCATAAACCGAGTTTTTACGCAAGTTTTCCGAGTCTCACTTTTATTTTAAGGACCAACGATGGCAACACCTCGTCAGATTCGCGGACGTATCCGCACGGCTAAGAATATCCAGCAGATCACGAAGGCCATGAAAATGGTCGCTGCTGCCCGTCTGCGCCGCGCTCAGGAAGCGGTCGGAGCGGCCCGGCCTTACGCCGAAAAGATGCGGGCAGTCATGCAGAGCTTGGGAGCCAGCGGCGGTGACAGCCTTCAGCATCCGCTGCTGCGCCGGACCGACGGGGAACCGCTGAACATCGGCGTCATTCTTGTCACCGGCGATCGGGGCCTTTGCGGCGCTTACAATTCCACCGTCATCCGCCGTGCCGCCGATCTGATCAAGCCATTCGGGACATCGCATACCAAGATGGTCTGTATCGGCAAAAAAGGCACCACTTACTTCAAACGCCGTGGATTCGATGTCGTCGCTGAACATCCGGTTCCAGCGACAGGGATCAGTTTCACCGAAGCTCAGGCATTGTCACGCACGGGTAGGGAACTGTTCGCAAGCGGACAGATCGATGCTCTGTATTTGATTTACACCCAGTTCTATTCAGCCTTGACCCAACGCCCTCAGACGCTGACTATTCTGCCGATCCAGCCCCCGGCGTCCGATGAAACCAGCGACGCACCCCAGCAGCCTGCCGACTATATCTTCGAGCCGGAACCGGGTCAGATCCTCAGCAGCCTGCTCCCGCGCTATGTCGACACGCAGGTCTATCAGGCCATCATCGAGAGCGTAGCTTCCGAGCACGGATCGCGTATGACCTCGATGTCCAGCGCAACTGACAACGCCGGCAAAATGATCTCCAGCCTGACACTTTCTCTGAACCGTGCCCGACAGGCCACTATCACCAAGGAGATTGCTGAGATCGTCGGCGGCGCTGAGGCGCTGAAATAAAGCCTCTTATCTACGGACCTACCGCCGACAGGGCATTACGCAGGTTCGCCATATATATGGGTGGCGGGGCGCTGTTTGACTTGAAGAAGCCTCCAGATATCGAGTGGGCAGAGTTCACTGTTGTCACTTTAGAGGCTGCATTAGCCACTCAACGACCAGTTTTGTTCGATCTGACTCATATGCTGGACATTGCAAACGTATCAGATGGAACTGGACAATATGCCGCAGCAATTACTACCTATGAACTGCGCTACCTTCGGGCGCATTGGATGCGGTTCCAATCCGTAGTGCTGTTCTACGAGAACAATGAAATGAGGCTGCCTCCGTGGTAGGAAACTGGATACAATCACTGATTTTGTCGGCGGGAAGCAACTCGCTTCTCATTGAAACAAGCCGAGATGGCTGGGCAAAATGCTTTCTAATAGGGGACGAGCGCATCTATCTGGGGGCGGATGTTTTCACTATTGTCCTCAGCCGTTTGCGAGACGCTCTCAGCAGCAGCCATGCTTTCGATGGCCCCTCCGCAGGAGAGATTGAAGGCCTACCGGTTGTTTGGCGGTTGTCGCTTGCGGAAGCACATCATGTCCTTTATGTGGGTGATGACGGCTCAGACCGTGTGCTCTTCTGGCAAAACGCGCATTAATCGCCGGTGTATATCGCTGGTGTCATGCGTTTGTCTCCATCGCAGCGTCAAAGCTGGGTTGAAACCCTTAGCAGGGTGTTAGACGAGGCGGAGAAGCCATCTCTTGTGGCGGCTTAGAAGCTGCCTTTGCTTGACGCACTTCTCCATTTTCGGCTATACTGGCATCACTTAGCGGCTTTTTTCACAAATTAACAGAAGGTTAATACTTCTACTAATCACATCGCATAGATTTCATCGGATTTTCATTCAAGGGAGTAATACTACAGACTATGGCTGTCGGTAAAATTGTACAGATTCAGGGACCAGTTGTGGACGCGCAGTTTGCGCCCGGCGAGCTGCCGAACATTCTTAATGCACTGACCATCGCGGATCCGGCGCATGACACAAACCTCACTGTCGAGGTTTCTCAGCATCTTGGGAACGATGTCGTCCGCTGCATCGCGATGTCGTCCACGGACGGCCTTATGCGGGGCATGGATGTCAACGATACCGGCGGTTCCATCACCGTTCCGGTCGGCAATGAGACTTTAGGGCGTGTGTTTAACCTTCTCGGCAACCCCATCGACGAGCGTGGTCCCGTGAATGCCAAGCAGCGCTACCCGATCCATCGCCCGGCACCGACGCTGGAAGATCAGTCTGCAAACATCGAGATTCTGGAGACTGGTATCAAAGTCATCGACCTTCTCTGCCCCTATCCAAAAGGCGGCAAGATCGGTCTGTTCGGCGGTGCGGGTGTCGGCAAGACTGTCACCATCCAGGAACTGATCCGCAATATTGCAGTCGAGTTCGGCGGCGTCTCCGTGTTTGCCGGTGTCGGTGAGCGGACCCGCGAAGGGAACGACCTCTGGCTCGAAATGAGCGAAACGGAATTCAAAGACGCCGAAGGCAACACGGCTCATGTCATCGACAAGACTGCCATGGTCTTCGGCCAGATGAACGAGCCGCCGGGCGCCCGCCTGCGTGTCGCTCTCTCGGGCCTGACGATGGCCGAATACTTCCGGGACGAGCAGGGCCAAGACGTTCTTCTGTTCATCGACAACATTTTTAGGTTTGTTCAGGCCGGTTCGGAAGTCTCCGCGCTGCTTGGGCGTATGCCCAGCGCCGTCGGCTATCAGCCGACGCTGGCGTCTGAAATGGGCGCGTTGCAGGAGCGGATCACCAGTACTAAAAACGGCTCTGTCACCTCGGTTCAGGCCGTGTATGTCCCAGCCGACGACCCGACTGACCCGGCCCCTGCGACTACCTTTGCCTTCCTTGACGCGACCACCTATCTGGAGCGTTCGCTTGCTGCCATCGGCATCTTCCCGGCGGTCGATCCTCTGGTTTCGACATCACGTATTCTGGACCCGAATATCGTGGGGCAGGAGCACTACGATGTCGCACGCGGTGTTCAGAATATCCTTCAGAAGTACAAAGAGCTTCAGGACATCATCGCCATTCTTGGGATCGATGAGCTGTCCGACGAAGATAAGCTGACTGTCGCTCGTGCCCGAAAGATCCGCAACTTCCTCGGCCAGCCATTTGCGGTCGCCGAGCAGTTCACCGGTCTGCCCGGCCAGTATGTCCGCCGCGAAGAGACCGTGCGCTCGTTCAAGTCGATCTTAGACGGCGAACATGATGACCTGCCTGAGCAGGCCTTCCTGAACTGCGGCGCGATTGAGCAGGCTGTCGATAAAGCCAAGGCAATGGGGGCCTAAGCATTTTCTGAACTTGTGTCAGGGATTGTTTTGAGACATAAACTATGGCAGCAACGTATACATTAGATGTGGTCACACCCGAGCGTATCATGCTCAGTGAGGATGTCACCCAGACTATCGCTCCAGGTTCGGAAGGGCAGCTTGGCATTCTTGCCAGCCATGCACCCTTGATGACTGAGCTTTCACCAGGAGAAGTGCTAGTGACGCTGGCCGATGGCCGGACACTTTCACATATTATCATCTCCGGCGGTTTTATGGAAGTGGCCCCGAATGGCGGTCACACCACAATACTCGCAGACAGCGCGGAGCGGGCCGATGAAATCGATGTGACCCGCGCTGAAGCGGATCTCGCAGCGGCACAGCAGATGCTTTCTGATACGGAAGTCGGTTCCGATCAGCAGGCGGAAGCTCGCCGCTCGGTAGCTCATGCGGAAACGCGTATTCGTGTTTCACGTCGCAGTTGATTTTGCTGTCTGTGCCATGCCGGCCCGAATGCAGAAGGCCTCTTGAAAGAGGTGGAGAAATACTCTTTTGGCACTTGAGAAGACCGAAAATTATACCGCGCTGAAGATTTGGCGCGGCCTGTTTGTCACTGCTCTGTTTATCCTGGGTGCTATCGCGGGCTTTCAGGCAGGCTTACTCATCGTCTCATGGGTGAGCAACCCGAGCAGCACCAACACATTTGTGATGGCGTCCCGGGAAAGTCTTGATACTAACAGCGGACGCACGACGGCACTGATCGCCTTCACCCTGCTCGGTGCTCTGTTCGCCCGGCTTATTTCGTCTCCGGCGTTTGTGAAGCTCGTTCAGGCGGGCGACCGCCTAAAAGAAATGAAGCCCAATGAGAAAGTCGCGACTTTCTCCGGTGTCCTGGTCGGTTTGCTTCTAACCATCATGCTGCGCTCCGCGTTTCCCATTATGGGTGTCTGGGTGACTGTCGTCGTTGGCGGCATTCTAGTCTATCTCGGCATCGTCGCGACCTGGAGCATGAAGGACGAGCTGCGTATCTTCCTGCCAGGCTCCGCCGCATTGTCCCCGGACGGCAAAGAAGTTCCCCCCGAACAGTGCAAGATTCTCGATACAAATGTCATTATTGATGGACGTGTCGCGGACATCTGCCGCACCGGGTTTATTGAAGGCCCCATCTACGTGCCTGGGTTCGTGCTCGATGAATTGCAGCATATCGCGGACTCGGCAGATAGCCTCAAGCGTGCCCGTGGCCGCCGTGGGCTGGACATTCTGAACCAGATGCGAACCGAGCTTGACATGATGGTCCGTACTTACGACAACACCGATCCTGGCGACCGGGATGAAGTCGATGCCAAGCTGGTCAAGCTGGCGAAGAAACTGAACGGTAAGATCGTCACCAACGACTACAACCTGAACAAAGTCGCCGAGCTTCAGGGCGTTCCTGTGCTAAACATCAATGAGCTGGCAAACGCCGTCAAGCCGATTGTCCTGCCCGGCGAAGAGATGCTGGTCACGATCATCAAAGAAGGCAAAGAGCAGAACCAGGGTGTTGCTTATCTGGAAGACGGCACCATGATTGTCGTGGAAGGCGGACGCCGCCGTATTGGCGAGACCCTCCCTGTGGTTACAAGCAGTGTCCTGCAGACTGTCGCCGGCAAGATGATCTTCGCCAATATCCGTGGGGATGAGGAAGAAGAGGATGACGGCGGAATTCGTATGTATCCGCGTGGCGGCCCGCCCCCGGATCGCCGTAGCACCGGCCGCCGCTAGGGACACTAATGACTGCAATCTACGTGCTTATCCCCGCCGCAGGCCGCGCCGCAAGGTTCAGCGCCGAGGGGGTGAGCGGGAACAAAGTCTTTTCCCTTCTCGGCGGTAAGCCTTTGCTTTATTGGACTGCACAGGCTTTTGCGTCTCACCCCGATATTGACGGCATTGTCGTTGTCGCCGGACCGGAAGAAGTCAGCCGTTGCCGTGAATCGCTGGCAGGTATCGATAAAGTTTTTGCCGTTGTCTCGGGAGGCCAGACCCGTCAGGCATCTGTAGCCATCGGCCTTTTCGCTCTAGGCGGCGACCCTGATGACCTCATCCTTGTCCATGATGCCGCCCGTCCTTTAGTTTCTGCCGACATTATTGATCGCTGCATTGCTGGTGCCCGGCAGTGGGGCAATGCCGTTGCCGCACTGCCTGTATCGGACACTCTGAAGGCTGTCGATGATACGCTGGCAGTCCAGCGCACCGTTGACCGAGAAGGTCTTTGGGCCATGCAGACGCCGCAGGCCTTCCGCCTGGACACTTTGTTTCAGGCCCACATCGCCGCCCGAGATACAGGCTGGACGGGGACAGATGAAGCCGCGTTAGTGGAACAGTTCAGCGAGGAGCCGGTCCATTTGGTTTTAGGCGATCCGAGCAACTTGAAAGTGACACGCCCCGAAGATTTGCCGCTGGCCGAAGCTATCTGGCAGTCCCGCCAATCTGCTGCCCCGCCTCAAACCCGCATCGGCTTCGGCTACGATATTCACCCACTGACTGAAGGCCGCAAACTGATGCTTGGAGGCGTCGAAGTCCCAAGCTCACGCGGTTTAGACGGCCACTCAGACGCCGACGTTCTGCTCCACGCCCTTTGCGACGCACTGCTCGGCGCGGCTGGTCTGCCTGACATCGGTCACTTGTTCCCCAACACCGATGACGCCTACAAAGGTATTTCCAGCCTAGCGCTTCTGCGCGAAGTCGTCCGCCGTCTTCACGCCGAAAATTACGCCGTCGGCAACGTCGACATGACTTTGATCGCCGAAGCCCCCAAGATCGCTCCCTACGTCGCCCAGATGCGAAGCGTCATCGCCGAAGCGCTGCTTGTGGAGCCATCGCGAGTGGGTATAAAAGCAACAACAAACGAGCAATTAGGATCACTCGGACGCGGCGAGGGCATAGCCGCCCATGCTGTCGCGCTCATTATATGAAGTGCCTAAAAGGAGTCGTTCATGCCGCGCTTCCAAAGATTTTCCGTACTCCCGCTTCTCGCCATACTTGCTCTGGTTCCTTACACTACTTATGCTTTTCCTCTGCCAACCTACGACTTGGAAAGCCTCTGCTACCTGAGTACCGATGTGGTGGAAGTAACATTGACACGCCGTCATGTGGCGGGCCAGGAAAATCGGAAAGATGTCTTTACAGCCACCGTAATTGCTTCGATAGCCGGGAAACACCTATCTGGTGACCCAATCGGTCCGTTCGACCCTGCTGATTTGGATCGGTATGGCCCTGCCACAACCGGCCAGCATTGCATTATGTTTCTCGCCCCCCATGCCCAGTCTAGTGCGCGGCCTGCGCCGCCGTCTGCTCCTTACTACAAAGACAGTGTGGAAGACATGCTGTTAATTGATGGGCATGGCAGGGTTCGCCGTTATTACCAAGAAAGCGATCCCCCTGAAGAAATCAAAAAGGCTGAAGGGTACGTTACATTCTTCTATGATGGAGACCCACTGCACAAATCACATTTCGCGGAAGATGACACCAAAGAGCAGACTTATCCTACCCTCATGTCGGAACAAAGCGTCATTATGGCAAACTGGGCAAAGGCAAACAGTCTGCGGCCTGTATTTGATCATCCGCCTCATCCAGAAGACATCCCGGCGCTGCAAGCCCTTGTCAATGAGGAGCGTCAGCCAAACGACTACCGGCAGCAAAATATCATCAGCGAATTCGCACAATCTGCCTTGGCGTCTCTCCATGCTAAAGCAGATTAAGTCTTCGGACTCAAGTTTCGGATCGAAAGGGGACAAAGAGCAATGTCAATTGCCGTTACAGTTAAAGGAAAACATCTTCAGGTCACTGACGGCCTGCGAGAGCATGCAGAGCACCGTTTACAAAAACTGGAGACGTTCTTTCAGAACATCAGGGAAGTGATTGTTGTGGAAAGCGTAGAAGGTGGTCTGCATCGGGTCGAAGTCACGCTGCAAGGCGATGGCCTCATGCTGCGCGGGGAAGAGCGCACCAGCGATATGTATGTTTCGCTCGACCGCGTGGTAGACAAATTGGAGCAGCGTCTGCGGAAGTTCAAAGCGAAACATACCCATCTGCGGAACCATCAGCAGAGCCTGCGGACCAATGTCCTGACCACCAATGGCTCCGGCATCGAGGGGATCCTGCCGGCGACTTCCGAAGATGAGGTCGATGACAGCCCGCGTATTGTCCGCACCAAAGCAGTCACCATGAAGCCGATGGGCATCGACGATGCTGTCCAGATGCTTGAATTGACCGACCATGAATGGTATGTCTATCTCGACATGGACACGCATCTGACCCAAGTCGTCTACCGCCGCCGCGACGGCAACTACGGCCTCGTCGTGCCGAAGATTTAGTGCAGCTCTAACACAGAAGAGGGAGCGCGGCATCTGTCCGCGCTCCCTCTTTCCGTTAGTGGCAGGACGTTTCGGCGTAGGTCAGGTTGTTAAGGGCGGCAGCCGTATCGGCGGCGGATGTGAACGCGGAATTATCTACCGTCCACATATTGACCCCGGACGCGCCGGACCCGCCCTGATCGATGCCGACAGTTGCCAGGGCGTGCATCGTCTTGACATGACCATCACAAAAGAGGATGTTAGTCAGCCCCGTATGACCCGTAAAGATGCAGCCCGAAGTCTGAGTCGTGTTGTTCGCTGTTGTTAATGGGGATCGCTGACGGGTGGTATTATCTGCTATGTTGATCTCGCTGTAGCGGGAGGACGATTCGCCTACCATGACTGTAGAAGAAGGTGTTTGGAGCGCCGCTAGTGCCACCGGGATTGGTCCGTTTGCGCCGTCCCGGAAGGGGCCACCACTGCCGGTGTCATAGCGTGCGACGCTGTACGACGGGTTGTAGCCATCTGAACCTAAATCTACCAAGTCTTTGCTGGGATTATCCGGGCACTGTAAAACTCCTTTGCTTTTGGCGTAGGGTTGGATGTTTGCCCGCCAGGAGATTTCCGGGGGATATTGGTCATACCGGATCGGCAGTGTCTCGTCATAATCCTGCGTATACTGCGTGATTGCCAGCCCGATCTGCTTCAAGTTAGATTGACACGCCGCGCGGCGGGCGTTTTCACGCACCTTCTGAAACACGGGAAATAAGATAGCCGCGAGAATCGCGATAATGGCGATGACCACGAGCAACTCGATGAGAGTAAAGCCGCGCTGAGGCGTTGCTGGTTTTTGCGAGAAAGACATAGTCCTTGGTTCTTTGAATGGTGCGATACAGAATTATAACACGCATCCTGCGCCATGATGCCAAAAGTGTTCGCAAATTCCTCTGTAACTGCATATGAACTCGCTTCGGTTGTGTCATAATGTCAAAAGGAAGCAAGTAGGGAGCCGCTCGACTAGACTCCACTGCCCAGAACTTCCACTAAACTGAGGACAGAAGATAACTATGAAAATTGGTATGCTGACCGGC
>JBPBQB010000217.1:0-11092 GCA_050954545.1 Janthinobacterium lividum
TTTTGAGGGGCTGATACTCTATATAAGACTTGCGAAAGCTTAAAACCAATCTCAAAACACACAAAGGAAGCTCGCTGAAAATACTCATCGGGAACATCCAACTTATCACCCAATACAGGTGCTTGCTTATCAAGCCAAGCAAAGTTAGCTTTTGCACACTCATCAAGGTACTGCTGTGACACTACTCCACCAGTGTGAACCAATAAGTTGCGACGTTGGCTCATCTCAATGAATTCGGGCCAAGAACTCAATCCTTTGTCCAAGCTCTTGATTTCTAATTTTGATTTGAAATACTCAAATTGCTTTGAATAGCTCTCGCGTAGAAGGTTCTCAACTTCTTTGTCCAAAATATCTGCTTGGACTTTTTCAAGAGAGCCATATGCCAAAATTTCCCTCAAAGTTAAGGTTTTTTCACTAATAATATGTGGTTTAAAACTTGCTACAAGGCGTACTATACTTCCTACAAACGCATCAAAGATTGTAAATAGAGCAATAAAGAAACTGTTAGCTGCAATTTGAGGAGCCCTATTCACTTTGTGATGTTCACGCATAGTAGGTTTCAGCGTGTATATACGGTCCAGAATAAAATGCTCCGCTCTCTCTTTACTCATTTCCGCTTCACCCGAATTTGAAAAATCCGCTATTTGTTTAGCAAAAGCTATTAGCTTTTGCTCCACTTCCTGTTGACGCCGGAGGTCAGCATCTGCTACAGCGGGCATGGCTACCTTCACAGTTTCACGAAGGCTTTCAAGTTGATACAAAAAGTGGTCAACTATTGCGGCTAGATTGTTAGGGACGATGGTAATTTCTTTATCTGACAACTTTAACCTACTAAACTTTCACTAGCCTGTATTAATGCAACAGCGAGAAATAGAGCTTGTAGCTGACCTGGATCGGGATCAATGAATCTGAATTAAAAAAGCCTATGGACTCCACCACCGATGGCCCTGACCGAAAGCCAGATAGCCAAGCAGCAAAAATAATCCAATCGCTACCCAGAGCAGCCTATTACGGGGCATTTCTTATTTCCTAAAGCAAAGCACTTCGACTCGCTGAGCAATTCGGTGATGCAGCTTGTAAGGGTCTGTCCCGCCGCTATAATCGGCGATCATCGGCATCGCGTCAAACAGGGTAGGCAGATCATCCAGAGCCATCTTCTCAGCCAGCTCATGCGCCAGCCAGCGGCAGATCGTTCGCGCGTCGGCATAGCGGTTATAGAACGCAAACGCGCCTTGCTCCGTGACAATCAGCCGAGCCCGGAACCGGGACGGCGAACGGAAGAGCGGCGCGGGCTCGACGCCGAGCTTGAGGCAAAGGCGATGCCAGCCGGCCAGGCTACGCGGCAAGCGTCCTCCGCTGGCGACTAGAAGCCGCGTCTTGATGCACCGCGCTGCCCCATGAATGATCTTCTCTGCCTTATTTCTTTTCACGCTGCCGCCTAGCCTGTTCTACTTTGAACCGCATAAACTCTAAAATTTCTTCTTGAGTTTCTTCTGGAAGGTCCTCGATTACGCCGGCTTCTCGGATCTGATCCAAAAACGGTTCACGCTCAATTTCCACGCGACCCAGTGCGCGGTGAAGGCTTGAAACAGGGACCTTCAATGCATCGGCGATTGCCTCCAGCATTTCATCGGGAGGTGTAATTGGTTTTGCTTGACCTTGTGCGATCGTGGCATTTTCCAGGGCGCTCACATAAGATTGGGAGCGTCCTATTTTTTGGCCCAGCTCAGCGGCACTCATACGCCCGCGCTTCTCGCGAATAAGGCGTCCAAGTTCCTTTAATTGATCTATGCTTGCCATTCTAACTATTATATCACTTAGAATGGTAAAAAATCCTAGCAAATATATCTGTTTCAGTGGTAATATTTATAATTATTAGTGGTAAAATAGGTTATGACTCAACAAGTGAGAATCAAGAACAGGCTTCGCGAGCTGCGCCAGTCGGCTGGCTTCGGCACTCAGACAGATTTAGCCGAGCGTTTAGGTGTCAGACAAACAGCAATCAGCGCTATTGAGACTGGCGAGAACTTTGTCAGTGAAGAGATGCTTGCTGGCCTCTGCGAGACATTGAACTGCGATGTTGGCGATATTTTTTTTGCCAACCGAGAAAGTTACCACTTTTAATGATATTATATATCATTAAAAGTGGTATAATAGCCTCAGTGATTACCACTGAGGAGCACACAAACATGAAATCGCAGGCGAACGGCATCGGCAACTATCGGCGGACCAAGAGCGTGAGCGGCATTCCCGGCTCCCGCTACCGCGAAGAGTACGGCCCCGGCAACACCAAAGAGCTCTGGCGCTGGCTGGACTCTCAGGTGAAAGCGGGACTGATGTCGGATGGGGATCGCCAGCGCCGCGCCATGCTCGGACGCTGAACTGCTGGGACGCTGACGGATTGGAAGAGAAATCAATGAGAGGAGAAAAAACAGCAGCGGAAATGGCGTTTGAGGCATCCGGCCTCTCTTTAGATCAGGTCGCTCGCCTGGTCGACGTTTCCCCGAATTATGTCAAGCACCTGCTGAGGCGCGGAGCACAGTCGTTCTGCACGGCGGAGCGGCTTCGTCGGGCCCTGAACTGCCGCGTCGAGCTATTTTTACCCAACAGAAACTTAGTCCAAAAACGAAATCAAGTCCAGAAAAGAAAGGAAGTGTCGGACGGTCGCCCGGAGAGGGCAAATGCAAATCATTGAAGTCAGAAGCAAAAACAGAAGAAACGTTAGAAACAAAAAAAGGGCTTGGGTGCCGCCAAGCACTCAAGCCAAATATCGATGCACAGGAAAGTCTCATGAAAAAGACACTCCCATTATAGCACACAGATTTAGGGAAACCATTATGCAAACATGCCAACTTTCGCGGCGGGATACGATCAGCCCGCTCACTCTCGACTCCAAATCTCTCAATACCTTTGACTCTCCCGAGCCAAATTACTCGCTCCGCGAACAGGACGGCTTTCGCGCAGAAACCCCGACGGCACAGGCAGATTCTCAAATGGCAGATTCTCAAATGGCAGATCTTCAGCCGGCAGATTCTCAGCCCGAAGCACCGGTCAAGCGTACCCCCGGCCTCGGTGCGTTCAGGAGCGGGCTTTCCTACACAGACCCCGCCTTTTTAGATGCATACGACCTCATCGAGTCCCAAGACTTCCTGCCGAGTAGTTTTGAGACGGAGCGCGGCCCGGTCGTCTGCATGCAGCCGGTTGAACGCCTTCTCGACGTTTACGGGGACGCTGCCGCCGCGTACTATCCGCTGAACAAGCGCTTCTACGAGCTCGATACTCTGTGCCGACATGAACAGGGACGGCGCACGGGCACTAATCCCATTCTGAACCATCTCCAGGCAGAGCTTGCGCCGGTCGAAGAGGCTTACTGGGAGGCGCTCAACACGCTGGACACCGCCCTGACCGTGGAGCGCGTGGTCTGCATCAAGGAAGCGCTCGAGCTGGCCGGCGTGACCGACAGCGCCTTCGTCGATGAAATCTGCCGCTGCGTCATTCGCGGGGGAAAGCCTGGCGATGGCGGCAACCTGGAAAACCCTCATTTGGAGAATCCCGAGCTTGAACGCTCTGATTCTATCAGCGCGTCCTTCACCCCGAGCGAAGCGGCCTCCCGTCTCCCGCTCGTGCATCGGGCCATGAACGCCCGGCTGGAAGCACTCCTGACGAAATCTGCCCCACAAGTCTTTTCTTCCTGGTGCGCCGCCATGGAGAAAGAGGGGAAAGGCCGGGACGTTTGCCCGTATTGGGGCCGCGGCCTCGTCTACCTGGCCGCTGCGCTGCCGCTCATCGCTCTCGGGCTGTGGGAACTGGACCCCGAGGAGGCCCGCCCGCCGAAGCAGGAGCAGCGTACGGAGCGCAACCGCCTTCTGCTCATTCGCCTGATCTATCGTGGCTGCAAGGCCCGAGGGGAATTCTGATGCTAAGGAAAATTCCCGTGCCGGCAGAACACTCTGGAGGGGCCGCCCTCAAGAACCCTCCGGCGATCACGCCGCGCGTTCTGGAAGTCCACCCGAACCGGCAGGGAGCCTTGAGAGCATTTCTCACACTTCAGATTGGCCCGCTGGTGATCTACCGGGTGCGCTACATTCGCCAGGACGGGCAGCGCGGCTACGTCGCGCCGCCCCAGGAAGTCGTCACCGGACCGGGAGGAGACCGCAAGTACCTCCCGGTACTGAAGTGGCCGGAAGAGTGGAAGCAGCCCATCCTGGACGCTGCCATCGCTGCCGTTGAGGAATCCAGTGCTGATGGGAGTGCAGATCGCCCCACCGCGTTCGGGGCGGAAGTCAGGCGGCGGGCCAGCCTCCCGGAAGCTACTGATGAGACCATCTTTTAATGAGAGGCATCCACCCTATTTTATGGCTAAAGAGCTCAATGGACACGGGATTTGCAGACAAGGATATTCATGACTAAGACTTTTGATAATCTCCCTCCCGAGCCTGACAATATCCCCGCCGCGCTGCGCTCCCTGCCGCAGTGGGTCGTGTGGAAGCTGGAAACCCGGCCCGGTCAGGCCAAATTGACCAAAGTGCCCTACGATGCGCGGACCGGCTACAAGGCGGACAGCACGGATGCGGACACCTGGTCTCCCCTGGAAACGGCTCTTGCCGCTTATGCCAAGGCCCGTTCCGGCTACAGCGGGATCGGCTTCGTGTTCAGCCGGGACGACCCCTATGCCGGTATCGATCTCGACGGCTGCCGCGACTCGGAGACGGGCGAGATCGAGCCCTGGGCACAGGCGGTCATTGACCGGATGAACTCGTATGCGGAGATCAGTCCGTCCGGCACCGGCATCAAGATCATCGTGATTGCGGCGCACCCTGGGGAGGGCTTCAAGAAGGATTTGAAGAACGGGCGTGCCTACGAGATGTATGACGCCGCTCGGTATTTCACCTTGACGGGGAACGCGCTTCCCGGTTCGCCCATCTCCATCGCCGAGCGGAACGGCGAGTTCAACGCGCTTCATAAAGAAGTTTTTAAGAAGGAGATTCTTAAGGCCGCTGGCAAAGCCTCCCCTCGGCCAGCGGCAGGCCGTAAGCTGTCCTCCGGGTCCAGTCTCGCAGACACCGATATTCTCGCCAAGGCCCGGAATGCCGGAAACGGCGTCAAGTTTTCCGCCTTGTATGATCAGGGCTGGGAAATGGCCGGCTACAGCGATCACAGCGCAGCGGACTTCGCGCTTTGCGGAATCCTCGCCTTCTGGACTGCCGGGGATACGCAGCGCATGGACGCTTTGTTCCGGGCATCTGCCCTGATGCGCCCAAAGTGGGACGCCCGGCACGGCACCCGAACCTATGGTCAGATTACGCTGGATAAGATCGCCGCAGGCGTCACCGATGTTTACGACCCGGTCCGCTTCGCCCCTTCGGTTCAGGAGATCGCCCGGCGTGCCTTAACGCCAAAGAGAGAAACAAAGCCGCAAGAAAGAGAAACAAGGCCGCAAGAAAGAGAAACAAGGCCGCAAGAAGGCAGTGAACCACAAGAAGGTGCTGACGAATATTCGAACACCGCTGAAGATGATGAATTCGATGAAGATGATAAAGCTAATCAAGATGACGAGGAAGACTATCCTGATCCAAGTGACTATCCTGATCCAAAGGAGCTGATCCAGGACATCCAGGCGGCGAAAGATGCCGCGACGGTAAAGCGGCGGGCCATCAGCGATGTGGTCCGGGCCTACCTCACCCGCGACGGGCAACTGCACCGCGACCCGGACGGCGGGCTCTGGTATTTCCACCACGCCCGCCATGACCTCCTGCCGATCCCGACTGGCGTCCTTGGCGGCGAAGAGTTCGCGAGCCGGATCGCTCTTCGGTTTGGCCTGAACCGAACGGAAAGCGCCTTCAGCTACGCGGTCGCTGATGTCGTGGATGCCGCACGGGCACTTCTGACGCCCAGTGTTCTTCGGCGCTGGAGCCACTACGACATCACTGCCGAGCGCCTGTATATCTCAGACGGCAACGGTTATATGTACCGGCTGGACGGAGGCAGCATCTGCCGCCTCTTCAACGGGCAGGACGGCGTGCTGTTTGCCGCCATGCAGGGAATGGCCGCGCTGGGAAACCTGGAAGACTTGCTTACTCCGACGCAGGCCCCTGAGCCTGGGCAGGGACTCATGGAAAATATTTTGACCGTGAACTTCGACGATACCCCGGACATCAGCGCTGCCGCACAGGCCGCGCTCTGGTACGGTTTCATCTATAGCCTGCCGTTCGAGAGCATCCTGCCGACCAAGCCCATCCCCGTCTTCATCGGCGAGAAGGGCAGCGGCAAAAGCGTCGCTCTCAAGCGCCTGTCCCGGCTTCTCATGGGCCCGGACGGCAACGTGTCGCCCTTGCCGCCGAAGGTCGAAGATTTCGATGCCGCGCTGTATAATTCGCGCTTCCTGTGGCTCGACAACGTGGACAGCTACCAGCCCTGGCTTATGGATTCCCTGGCCTGCGCCGCCACCGGGCAGGCCATCGTCCGCCGGCAATACTATACGAATATGGGGCAGCTGCGCTTTACCCCGCACTGCTTCCTTGGCATCACAACCCGCGAGCCTAAGTTTCGCCGCGATGACGTGGCGGACCGAACGCTCTTGTTCACCCTCTCCCGGATTGAAGACGGCGAGCGCGTGGCCGAGCATACGCTGATGCATGCCATCGATGAGCGCCGGGACGCCCTCTTTGCCGAGTACCTGCGCGACCTCAACCAGATCGTCGGACACCTGCGAAAAGACAAGGCCGCCCTGCGGGTAGGAATGCGCCTTGCGGACTGGGGGGAGTTCTTTCTGCGGTTCATGCGTAGTCAGGGCCGCGAAGAGGAAGGCCATGCCGCGATGCTTGCGCTCAGTCAGGAGCAGATGAGCTTCAGCGCGACCGGGGATCCGCTTTTTGAGATGCTGAGCGTCTGGATCCCGGAAGACGATACCTGGACGGCGGAGATCGATGCGGCGACGCTTTGCAAGCAGCTAACGATTCAGGCGGAAGGCGAAAAGCGCGAGGTGCATTTTAAGGCCCATTCCGTCGGGAATCGCCTTCAGAACTTAGCGGATGCGATCAACCGATCCTTCGAAGTCAAATGGCGCGACGGGGGGCAGCGCAAACGCTTCTACCGCTTCCGGCGTCGGCCCGAAGGGGACGGCATTGTCGTCGAAAACTGGTGAGAGAAAAAGTGAAAGGTGAAAGTGAAAGCCCCCGCTCAACTCTACTATAGAATATCTATTCTTATTATATATATTCTTTTTTATTTATTTCTATATAAGGTAGAAACGGCACTTTCACTTTCACCTTTCACCATAACCAGGCAAATTATCAATAAAGCATTTTAGCAACTTAACTTACCGATTGGAGAATCCTGATGGCCCTTGACACTTTATTTACGCAGCCTTCTTTAGAAAGCGTCCCAGTTTTCAATACTAGAAAACCTGCCTCACCTCCCGTGTCCCCCAACGCCCTGCCGGAGATGCGGGCCACGCTGACCCGGCTGCATGACACTATCGTGCGCCTGCGCTATGAAGACCCCAAGAAGGGGACTCGGGCGTCTGCCCTAACCTGGGTGGCAAGGGAGACCGAAAAGCTCGGTGACCGGTGTTGGGAGCTCGGCGTGGGCCTGGGCAGCCTGAACGGGGCCGGGGACGTGCAGGCGATCATGGGCTTTGATGACCCCGAAGACCCGTTCGGCGGAGACCAGGTGCTGTCTCTCAGGAAAGCGCTTGCTGAGCTGACCGCTGGCGATGCCCCGTATCCCGTCCCATTGCCCCCAGGCTGCGCTCTCTTGCCCCAGGCGAACTTCGACCCGTTCGAGCACGGACGTCTCTACAACGGCATGCTGAGCGCCCCCCAGCCGGTGACCCTGCAATTAGCGATGCAACGAAATGCAACGCTTTGACAACCAGTGCCAGCCGTGTGACCGCCAAAGCCCCGGAACGGAGAAAAGGCATATGGATGACGAAAGCGCAAAAAGCGAGGTGACAGAGAAACGTTGCCGGGTTTGTTGCCTCACAAAGCCGATCTCTGAGTTTGGCCGCGACTGCCGGCGAGCGGATGGCCGCAAGAGGGAATGCCGGGCATGCATTCGGGCTCAGCGGGCGGCTCTGCATGCACGGCGTCGCCAGCGCATGGCAGAAGCTCAGCCACTAGACCCGGACACCCCGAGGAGTTGCCTTCAGTGCAAAGAGATCAAGACGATCAAGGACTTCTGGCGCTGCGCTGACCGCGCCGATGGCATTTCCCCGATCTGCGGGCGATGTCGCCATACTTCCATCTGTCGCCGAACCGGACGGCCTGAGCCCTACCAACCCAAAGAGGTTCTTGATCCAGGCGAAAAAAGGTGTTCAACCTGTCGGGAAGTGAAGAATCTGGAGATGGATTTCAACCGACAGAAAGGCCGTCTTGACGGACGCTGTTCGCCCTGCAAGCAGTGCCAGAAGAAAACATGCATACGGTACCGAAAGGAAAACTGGGAAAAAGCTAAACTTGCCGACCGTACTTACTACTATAGGAATGTAGCAGCTCGAAGTGCATATAGACACCAGTATTACATGATCCACCGTGAGCAAGTGCGCGACACCAACCGGCTCTGGCGGGAGCGGAATAAAGACAAAGTCCAGAAAGACGGTCTTGCCTACCGGGAAAAGCATCGCGAGTATCTGAAGCATCAAACGCGCCTATACTACTGGGCAGATCCTGAAAAGAGCCGAATGCGAGACCGCTCCTATAAAGCGGCAGCCAAAGCAAAGGGGAAACAAGTCTTTAGATATGATAAAGGCCGATCACTGGATGAACCAATCAACCGTTTCGGCAGTGGTCATGTACTGAGCCGCCTGGACCGCACCCCCGATACGCGCGTTCTCAGCCCTGAGACCGCCGCGCTCGAAGCTCCCATCCGCCAGGCAGTTCGTGCTTTCGTGGAGGAGGCTCTCACGAGCAACGAACGTCTTATTCTGGAAGCATTTGCGGATTGCGGGTTTTCCACTGAGGGGACGGCAGAGCTGCTGGAGATCACTGCCGACGAAGTGCAGGCGACGATGGCCGCGATCCGAGCCCGCGCGGCAGTGATGGCACTGGACGACGCCGAGGACGACGAAGAAAAAGGAGGCCGACGCTGAATACCAATACCACCGAGACAAAGCTTACGCAAACGATTCGGCAACTTCCCCTCAAGCTGACTCAGGTGCAGCAGACGTGCCTGTACCTGTGCGAGTGGCAGGAGGCTCATTGCAGCCGGCAGAACGCCTCTGCGGGTGCTAGGCACTGCCGTGAGCGCTGCCAGATGCCGTCTATCGGCAGCATTGAGATCAATGCCCATGTCAAGCACAATACGGCGCAGCGGGCACGAAAGATCATACGGACAAATCCGCAAAATAAGTGCATGGAAAGTGTATGATTTAGATAGATCTGTTCAGGATGCCCCGTCGTGAGATTCGCGATCGCAGAAACGCTTCGACGCAGGCTGGGTCCCACTGGCTTCCTGCGCCTTCGTTCAAGATCGATAAGGCCTTTGCGTCTGTCATGCTGTTGCGATACGGGCGGTCCGTTGTCATCGCGCTAAACGCATCCGCCACCGCCATCACCCGAGCAATCAGTGGGGTTTTCTCACCCCGAAGGCCGGAGGGGTATCCGCCGCCATCCCACCGTTCATGATGATGACGCACGGCATCCAAGGTCTCTTCAAAGCCCGCGACAGCGCCGACAATGGCTGCGCCCATCACGGGGTGCTGCTGGATCGCCTTGAACTCCGCGTCCGTGAGCCGTCCCGGTTTTCTCAGAATGGCATCCGGCACGCCAATCTTGCCCACGTCGTGCAGGAGTGCGGCCACCGCAATCGTTTGACGCGTTTCTTCGCTCAGGCCGAGCCCCACCGCGATCTGCAGGCTGTAGGAGAGGACATCTTCCGAATGCCGCCGGGTGTAGCGATCTTTGGTGTCTACCGCCGTCACCAAGGCTGTCAGCATCTCAAAGCCTTCGATTGCAGACACTGGCAGGCGAGCTCGCAGTCCGGCAATCAGATCTTCCGCCTCCCCCACACCCGATTTCACCCGCCGTAGCCGCTCGTCCGCCAAAGCCAGCACTTCGGTGCGCGTGGCCGCTTCGTTCGGGAACACGGCGAGCCCGATGGAAGCTCCGATTGGGATAGGAGTGTCATAGCCCGGAGGACAATAGCCAATGCGTGCTAGGCGTTCTTTAAGACCTGCTGCCAGTTGTTCCGCTTCGTATGCGCCAGGCAAAAGCAGTCCGAACTCATCCCCGCCAAAGCGGGACAAAGTGTCATAAGAGCGGCACTGCTGGCGCAGCGCTTCGGCAACCTGCCGCAGCACCTCGTCGCCGGCGGCATGGCCGTAGGCATCGTTGAAGAACTTGAAGTTATCCAGATCCAGAATGGCGACGACGAGTGAGGCGCCTTGACGCTGCATTCGGTCGGTTTCTTGCTCCAGCTTCTTTTGGAACGCCCGGTGATTGAGAAGGCCTGTCAACGGATCCCGGTCGGCCCGTTTTACGGCTTCAGCGAGCCTCTGGGCTTGTTGATCTTCTCGTGCTTTGCGTTCCGTAATGTCTTGGACGAACCCTTCATACCAAAGCAATTCGCCGCCGGCATCGTAAACAGGACGCGCACTTTCGGAGATCCAGATGATTGTTCCATCTTGGCGATAGAGCTGCGCCTCGAAGTCAGCGGCCCGGCCTTGCTCTTTGATCAAGCGTTGGAATTGCTGCCGCTTTTCCGCATCGACATACAAGCTGGTATTGATGTCAGTCATTTCGCGAATGAGGATTGCCGGCGTCTCGTATCCGTAGATCCGCGCGAGTGCTGGATTGGCCTGTAGATATTTCCCGTCCAGCGTCGTGCGGAAGATCCCTTCCGAGGCATTCTCGAACAACGACTGGTAATCGCGCTCTGCGGCAAACTGAGCCGCTTCCGCCTGTCTGCGCTCTGTCACATCGTGGACCGCGACGCAGAACGCTTGCCCCCCCTTGTGGCGGATAATCTGGGCATGTACCTCAGCGACGAGAAGAGTCCCATCCCGGCGCAGGTACTGCCTTTCGCCCACAATCATTTTGACTTCCGCGGTCAAAGCATTCACATTGCAGTCGATACTGGCTTTCGTGTGACCGAT
>JBPBQB010000201.1:0-11009 GCA_050954545.1 Janthinobacterium lividum
CGGCTGACTGAAATCCAGGCATCCGGCGATAGTTGAGAACGGCGTTCCATAAAGACCTTTGCTGCGATGTCCCCGCCCTGAAGGGCCGGGCTGGAGGGGCAGACGCCAACCGGGCTGCGAGCGGCAATGCTATCGGCGTATGGCTCTCTTAATCTTCCGCACACCGTGCGGTTGGCGCTTCGCCTCCAGACCTGCCCTTCAGGGCGGGGACATCAAGGCGGGATTCTCTAATCAGAACCTTTTCCATCCAACTTTGGCGCAGACACTGCTGGGTGAGCCGCCGCCCACGCCGCCCCTTCGGACACCAACGCTTCCCGGTCACCGGCCTCATAGCGCAGGACTGTCAGCATAAAAGCCTCATGCGCTGCGGCACGTCGAGCGACAGTGCGGCCAGTTCTGGGCAATCGGTTGGTCTCAAAAAGAATCGTGGGAACATCCAGTACGATGCTGCTGAACCGATGCACCAACCTCGCCGGGTGCTTGTCCGTCACCTGATGGCGGACATTTGGAAAGCCTTCGGCATCCATCGCACCGGACACGACATTCTGAGCATCCGTGCTGGCCGCGATTACAGGGGGAGTAGCCGCGCTTCCGACGCCGACAACTTCCGTGAAATCGGGCCGCGTGTCATTCGGATAAAGCTCATGCTGATCGGTCATCAGATCGGGATGCAAATTGCTGATCTCTAAATACAATGCCCGCGTTTCCGGCTGAGTGCGCTTGAGCCAGTCCCGATTGAGATCTACATCACGAGCGTTATGCCGCAGAAACGCTTCCGAGCCGTCTGGGTTCGCCATCAGCACGATATAAATTGTTGCCGATTTCAAATAGCCTGCCATTGGTGTGTCTGGATCAGCTTTGACCAACTCACTGATAAACGCCAGAGCGCCTTCGGTACTCGCGGGTTCATGCCCATGCTGACGGCACAAATAAAAGATGCGCTTCGGCCCTGAGCCGAGCGTCACCATCCAGAGATTACGGCCTCGAACGGAAGAGCCGATACTGGCTAAGGTCATCCGATTTTCATGCGCTTGATCGTAATCTCGCAGCGTGGTCAGCAGATGGACCATTGCCCCGTAACGTGTCGTCCCGGGCGGGCGAACAAGATTCTTTTCCGCGCGAGACGATGAGCCTGCAAATGTCAGCAGTGCCAGTACGGCAAAAATGGAAATCCAGCGAGGCATAACTTGCTTCCTCATTGGGTGTTGTCTTTCTAAGTATCGGGTTTATCCCCGTAAGTTTGCAGGGGTGGTCAGCGCTGTTTCAGTCGACGGCCACGCACTAAAGTACATGGCTGAAGGGCGCTTCGCGGCGTAACATCAGTTACTCAGCGCTGTTTCAGGCGTCGAACCAGCTTCTGCGCGGCAGGTTTGCCCTGCGTGTAAAGCCAGTAAGCGGACTTGTTGTAGACGAGATCAAATTCGCCGATGTACTCGACATAGCGGGTGCCGAAGCCTTCTTTGAACCGGTTCAAGCCCTGTAAATGGTCTTCCTTTTCCAGTTCTGCCGCCGCTTCGCCCTCGACGCGTCGGCGGGGGCTGACCCCTCGGAAATCGTACCAGGTACAGCCGATCTCATGTGCCCAGCGGATCATCGCCCACTGCATAGCGTAATTCGGCATGACATTGCGCTGCTCGGTGGACGACGCCCCGTAGACATACCATGCTTTGTCCCCGATGCGGAAGCAGAGCGCCCCGGAAAGTATCTGGCCGTCATGCTTGGTGAGAAACAGTTTTGCCAGCCCGGCAGGAACCAGATTGTCCCAGAGTGTCTGGAAATAGGACAGTGGACGCGGGCGAAACCCGTCTCTCGACCCCGTGACCTGCATCAAATCGTTAAAGACACCTAAATCATCGCGGGTCAGGTCGCTCACGACTTCAACGCCGTGTTTTTCCACCGACAGCTTGATATTGCGCCGGGCCTGCGGCTTGAATGCTGCCAGCAGATCAGCCTCCGTGCGTCCTGCCAAATCAAGCTGCATGACGCAGCGCGGCTGTGTCCCGCCGAAGCCCTGCGCGTCGAAATTCGGGGGCGGGGCGAACCCATGCTTTGCTAGAAGCGCCGTCACATCGACACGCTCCAGCGGAACCGCCGGATCAATCTTGAGGAATGCCGCGCCGTCTTCTGATGCACGCTGGCGGATGGCAGCCAGAATCGCCGTCAGGGCCGCTTCATTGCTCCAGTCTTCTAAAAGTGGTCCACGCGGCGCATAGTAAAAGTTGCCCACTAATGGCAGCTTGCGCTTCAAGATCGCCGCGCCGCCGACCAGCATTTCATCCTGAAATAGACCGAAGCGGATGGGTGACCAATCGGGGCTTTTGACGCCGCCCCATTCCCAGGCTTGCAGCAGATCGCCTTCCGGGACATGTCCGACAAACGTATTCCAAGCAGCGTGGTCATCGGGGCTGGTGAGTTCTCGGACGGTGAACGAAGCGGGAGTGCGAGACGGGGAGGCGGAAATCATAAGTTAAGTATGGCACAGGCCTGAGCGCGTGTCAATTGCGAACCAACAAGACCAAGAGCCGGGGGTGTGAAAACCCCCGGTAAACAGGTGTCCTTCGGACAAAGAATCGGTTTAGTGCCACAAGCTCTTTGTCCGCAGGACATTTTCCTGCCGGGGGTTTTACACCCCCGGCACCTATCCCCGAAAGCTTACCTGCATTCGAACAATCCCCAGGAAGTTTTGCAGCACCGGCGAAGGATCATCCTGACGCGAGACGACTGCAAGCTCCGTGCGTGGTGCCGGTTCCTGTAATGGCCGATAAACAACGCCGTCCCGGTGCAGGTGCTGAACACTCGCGGGCAGAAGGGCAATCCCAAAACCTGCCGCGACTAGGCTCAGCGCCGTCTGCATTTCCCGTACTTCCTGCACCACGCGCGGCGTAAACCCGGCCTGCTCACAGGCCTGACGGACGGCTTCGGCATAGCTTGGTTTTGGAAGCTCTGGAAACGAGATAAACGGCTGATCGGCTAACGCGGAAAGCCGCAGCGATGTTTGTTCGATAAAGGGATGGGTTTCTGGGAGTGCGACTAGAAACGGCTCTCGAAGAACCGCCCCGATGACCGCTGCCGGGTGCGGGGCATAGGGCCGGGCAAAGCCAATGTGGATTGATTTGTCTCCAAGCGCCTGCTCCTGCTCGGCTGCATTCAGCTCCTGCAAAGACAGCTCCACTTCAGGATACAGAGCCCGGAAATCATGCAAAACAGCGGGCAGCAGGTCGTAAGTCGCCGAAGCCGCAAAGCCGATTCCCAGCCAGCCCGTCTCGCCCCGTGCAGCTCGTTTAGCCTTGTCTGCCGCCTGCTCCACGCTCTGGAGTATCTGACGAGCTTCTACAAAAAATGCCTCGCCGGCTGGGGTCAATTGAACCCGGCGGCTGGTCCGGGCAAACAAAGTCACGCCCAACTCCCGTTCCAATTGCTGGATTTGCTGACTGAGCGGCGGCTGTGCGATAAAGAGTCGAGTCGCCGCCCGGCCAAAGTGCAGCTCTTCAGCGACAGTCACAAAATAGCGTAGATGTCTGAGTTCCATAGTCTATCAATATCAATCCATTGCCAAAGATATATTGGACTTGCGTTCTATTATGGCATATAATAAGCAAATGGAACACAGCACACCTGAAGCGCCGGCAAGATCGGCGAAAGCCCAGTTTGACCGGCAGGCTGCGGAATATAACGCCCAGTGGAATACTTGGAGTGAAGAGGCTCTGAGTTCTTTGCTGACCAGCGCCCAGCCGAAGCCAACCGATAGTGTGCTGGATGTCGCGACGGGCACCGGATTCACGGCTCTGGCCTTCGCGCCGCTTGTGCAGTCCGTGATCGGTCTGGACGTCTCGATTGGAATGCTCCGGCAAGCGGAAAAACAGGCGCAGGAGCGTGGAATTACCAATGCCTCATTTCAGGAAGGCATTGCGGAAAACCTGCCCTTTGCCGATCAATCGTTTGACATCGTGACCTGCCGGATCGCGCCGCACCATTTTTTAGACATACAGAAATTTTTGACTGAGACCGCCCGTGTCCTGAAGCCCGGTGGCCGCTTTGTCCTGGCCGATACGACCGTCCCGGACGATGCTCCCGATGCAGGCCAGTGGCAAAACGCAGTAGAAGCCGTGCGCGATCCGTCCCATGTTCGCAACTACACGCCTAGTGAATGGCGGCACAGGGTGGAGGCTGCTGGGTTGACAGTCAGCGAATGCCACACCGGCGGGGGCGGCATCACGATCCCTCTGTCCGATTGGATTATCAAAGCCGGCTGCACGCCCGACCAATCCGCCGAAGTCCGCCGACTTTTTGCGGAAGCGCCGGAAAGCGCACGGGAAGCGTTTCAGATCGTTACAGACACCAGCGGGGAAACGGTCTTTACCTGGCAGCGGGTGCTGCTGAAGGCCGTGAAGTAAGAGACCTTTTTGCGCTATACTATACTTTTTAGGAGAGAAGCATCATGCCATTGACAATGTTCGAGAAGATATGGGAAGCCCATGTTGTCCGCGAAGAAGCCGGGCAGCCGGCACTGCTGTATGTCGACCTGCATCTGGTCCATGAAGTGACCTCGCCGCAGGCGTTCGAAGGCCTGCGCCTGAGCGGGCGCAAAGTGCGCCGGCCTGACCTGACTATCGCGACCATGGACCACAATGTCCCGACAACAAACCGTTCGCTGCCGATAGTCGATCAGATTTCCCAGAAGCAAATGCAGGCGCTGGCCCAGAACTGCCAGGACTGCGGGGTCACGCTGTACGACATTCACTCCAAGCGTCAGGGCATTGTCCATGTCATCGGGCCGGAGCTTGGCCTGACACAACCCGGCATGACTATCTGCTGCGGGGACAGCCACACCAGCACTCACGGGGCGTTCGGAGCGCTGGCATTCGGGATCGGCACCAGCGAAGTCGAGCACATTCTCGCGACCCAGTGTTTGCCGCAGTCCCGGCCCAAGACGATGGAAATCCGGGTCAGTGGAGAGCTAGGCCACGGTGTCACCGCAAAAGACATTATCTTAGCCATCATCGGTAAGATCGGCACGGACGGCGCGACCGGGTACGCCGTGGAATACACGGGCGACGCTATCAAAGCGCTGTCGATGGAAGGCCGCATGACTGTCTGCAACATGTCTATCGAAGCGGGCGCCCGGGCAGGCATGATCGCTCCAGATGAAAAGACTTTCGACTACATTAAAGGCAAGCCGTTTGCTCCGGCGGGCGAAGAGTGGGACGAAGCCGTCGCCGCCTGGCGTCTGCTGCCGACTGATGACGGCGCAGTCTACGACACGCTTGTCGAGCTGAACGCCGCCGAGATCGCTCCGCATGTCTCCTGGGGCACCAGCCCCGGCATGGTGGTCCCGATCACGACCGCTGTCCCCTCCCCTGACGATTACGCCGATCCCGGCGACCGCCGCGCCGCCGAGCGGGCACTGGAATATATGGGCCTGTCCGCGAACGTCTCGCTCGTTGATGTCCCGCTTGATACTGTCTTCATCGGCTCCTGCACCAATGGCCGCATCGAAGACCTCCGTGCTGCCGCCGCTATTCTGAAAGGCCAAAAAGTCAGCCCCGGCCTGCGAGCTTTAGTCGTTCCCGGCTCTGCTCAGGTCAAAGTCCAGGCCGAAGCCGAGGGCCTCGACATCGTCTTCAAAGACGCCGGTTTTGACTGGCGCGAAGCCGGCTGCTCGATGTGCCTCGGAATGAACCCGGACATTTTGCAGCCTGGCGAACGCTGCGCTTCGACCTCTAACCGCAACTTCGAAGGCCGCCAGGGCAAGGGCGGACGCACGCACTTAGTCAGCCCCCAGATGGCTGCCGCCGCCGCCATTGCAGGACATTTAGTAGACATTCGAGAATAGTCTAAAAATTAGCAGTACAGCAGGAAGGTTAGGCAGATGGCAATCGCAGAACCGAAAATTGACATACCCGGTATTACGCGCCCAATGTCGTATGAAGAGTATATGAGCGGGCCGGAGGAGATGGCCCGCTACGACATTCTAGACGGCTGGAAGGTCTATCGCCTATACGGAGAAAAACAATTGGCGAACCCAACACGGGACCATCAGCGCTTGCAAGGCAACTTATACTCGTTGCTGCGGTTATTTGCACAAAAGACAAAACAGGCAGAGGCGCTCATGTCTCCATGTGATGTAAGAATATCGCTGCGCCCACTTCGTAGTCGGCAGCCTGACATTCTGCTGATTAGCCAATATCGGCTGGCACAGAACCCACCGCCCGATGACCCGGCCCCGCTTTCGCCTGCACCGGAGCTAGTCGTTGAGATTATTTCCCCTTCCGACACCGCTTCGGTTCTTGCGGCGAAAATCAGAGACTACCAATCCGTGGAAGTACAGGAAATTTGGATTTTGCGCTCAAAGGCGCAAACTGTAGAAGTACGACGCTTGACCGCAGGTGCCACAGAGACAATCGGTATTTACGGACTCAGCGAGACAGCTCAGTCTATGACATTTCCCGGCCTCAGCGTGCCGGTCAGCGATATTTTTTCTTTGGAGTAATAATACAGATGGAACCATTTACGAAATTGACGGGGCTTGCTGCCCCTTTGGACCGGGTGAACGCGGATACGGATCAGATTATCCCAAAGCAGTTTCTGAAGCGCATCGAGCGGACTGGCTTTGGACAGTTTCTGTTCTTTGACTGGCGCTATGAAGCAGACGGCAAGACACCGAACCCAGACTTTGTGCTGAACTATCCCCAATACGCGGGAGCGTCTATTCTAATCGCCGGTAAGAACTTCGGCTGCGGGTCGTCGCGCGAACATGCACCCTGGGCACTGGAAGATTATGGATTCAAGGCGATCTTGGCCCCGTCTTACGCGGACATCTTCTACAACAACTGCTTCAAAAATGGAATGCTGTCGCTGACGTTTCCAGAAGAGACAATCAATCTGCTGCTGGAACGAGCCAAAACGCCGGGCTATCAGATGACGGTAGATTTGGAAAACCAGACAGTCACGGATACGCAGGGCTTCTCGGAAGCGTTTGAGATGGATGCATTTCGGCGTCACTGCCTGCTGAACGGGCTAGACGACATTGGTCTGACTCTCCAGCATGAGCCGGACATCACGGCCTACGAAACGGCCCGCCCGGCCTGGAAACGCGGCGTGGCGGCGGCTTAATGGCACTCGAAACGTGGTCCAGCAAAGAGTTTACGGAAGCGGATTTTGGAGAGCGCGACCTGTCCGAAATTACGCTCTCAAACTGCCGTTTTGCCCAGTGCCGGTTCCGGGGCGCTCGGCTGAGCGAAGCACGAATACTTGACAGTCACTTTGAAGACTGCGACTTTGTCGGAGCCCGTCTGAACGCCGCAGAATGCAAAGAATCGTCGTTCACGAACTGCACTTTTACTGGCGCGAACTTCTTTGCGGCCAAATTCGAAGACTGTCGCTTGATGGGATCGTCATTTGCAGAGGCCGACCTGAGCGGTTTGACCATCGTCGGCGGCGACTGGTCCTGGGTCAATCTGCGCCATCAGATATTGACCGGGCAGGATCTGCGCGGCGTCAAATTAGCCGGTGCTGACTTCTACGGCTCAGATCTCACGAAATCCGATCTACGAAACAGTGATCTCAGCGAAGTGAACTTCGATGGGGCAAAACTGTCAGGAGCCGATTTCCGTGGGGCGACACTGGAAAAAGTCGATCTCAAAGGCCTTGACTTGCAGGGCGTTCGGATGGACATGGCCCAGACCGTTCTGCTGGCACAATGTTATGGCATCAAAGTAGGGTAGCATACAGGCATGGCTGCTCCCTATCCCTTGCTGTATTTGCGAAAACGGCGCATTGTTCGCATTTTGCAGTGGATGGCTGCCTCTGCGCTCTGTCTAATTATTTTTGGGGTTATAGTAGACTTCCTGCTTATCCAGCAGATGCGCCTGCCACGCCTGATAATCACGCAAAGCGGGGATGTCATGGCGGTCGCGGTCGGACCGGATGGTCAAACCGTTTTTGCCGGCGATGAACCCATTTATGACGCACTTCACTACCATGAAAACAAACCTGCCGATGTTTATGTCTGGAACGGGACAAGCGGCAGACTGATGCAAAAGCTGCCTGGCTTGTACTGGCGCTCTTCCGGCGTGTCGGTCTCGCCGGATGGCCGGAACGTAATCGCTAATGGAGAAGCCCACGAAGACGCGCCTGACACCATTCCGTCTCGCACGATAGCTTGGGATCGTCAAACCGGGCAGAAACTATGGAGCGTCGCAGGGGATACCCCACTCAGTTATTCACCGGATGGGCGCATGGTCGGATGCGCTAACGGGATTTACAACGCCGAGAATGGGAAGCTAATCTGCCGGGCATCGAAAAACATAGATGAAGACGGGCAAAATGCGTTTAGCCCAAATGGGAAATTATTCGGGATTATCGATGGTTTTGATATTAAGCATGTGCCCGGGCACCAGCGAAATCCTGGTGACGCCAAGAGTTTTTATTCCACTACACGGCTCCATTTCTGGCATACCGACACTGGAAGAGAAGCCCAGGATTTCCCCTATACACGAGTACGCGCCTTTGACATATCCCGAAATGGACAATGGCTGATAATAACCAGCGATACCGGCCAAGTTGTTGGGGAACAGACGGCTCACTCGTAAGGCGGGTTGATGCCGACACAGGCAAAGCCTTGTGGACACGGGAGAGGCACGGAAACGGGGATAACCCGGACTACGAAGCGGTTTTGAACTCCGTCGCGATCTCACCCAATGGAAAATACATTGTCCTTGCAAGCAGTAATAGCCATTTGATTGTCTTAGACGCGCAAACTGGCCGTGAGCTGTTCCGGCCTTTTATTCCACCCGGTACGACAATTCCCAGTTGGGCGATTCCCGGCGGGCTTGCGTTTTCGGCGGATGGCAAAACCCTGGTCAGCCGCTGCGGACGCAGGATTCTTGTCTGGGACACACGCATCTTGTGCCGCTAAGTGCTGTCTCGGCTGTCATAATCAGCACGTGAGATCAGAATCGCCCCGCGATGGCTTTCCGCCCACTGAGTGAGCGCTGCCAGAGGCTCGATCAGTGTCTGGCCCAGCACGGTCAGCTCATACTCGACACGCAGTGGGACTGTCGGGTAGACGGTTCTTTCCACCAGCCCATCGCGCTCAAGCTGGCGCAGGGTATGGGTCAGCATGCGCTGGGAGATGCCCTCAATAGAGCGGCGCATATCGCTGAAGCGCAGTTTGCCGTCCCGGAGCACCAGCACTACCAGAACGCTCCACTTATCTCCAATACGGTTCAGAACATCCCGGAGCGGGCAGTCTTCCTCAGCAGCCTTTGGATCCAGTGCAGGAAAAATAATCTCCGTGCGGGTCGAGAGATTTATTTTCTTGTCTTTGTTTGCTGTTGTCATTCTGAAACATCCCACCAGTTACTTGAAAGTAACTTAGTCATCAAAAAGTGCCGTCTTGACGGCTTTGCTGTAAGAGTGTACCATAGTGACTGGAAGTAACCAGCTTCTTAAAAAGGACTTGCTATGAGATAGGGAGAAACTAAAATGATTGCTGTCACCGGAGCTACAGGCAAATTAGGACGTCATGTGATTGAAGGGCTGCTGAAAAAAGTGCCGGCAGCCGAGATCGTCGCCGCCGTGCGAAACCCCGAAAAGGCTGCGGACCTCGCGGCGCTTGGAGTCCAAGTCCGTCAGGCGGACTACTCAGATCCAGAGACTTTGACTTCAGCCTTTGCTGGAGCGGAGAAACTGCTGCTTATCTCAGGCAATGAAGTCGGTCAGCGTGTCGCCCAGCATCAGGCTGTTATCGACGCCTCCAAAGGCGCAGGCGTGACGCTGATTGCCTACACAAGCATCCTGCGTGCGGATACATCTCCACTGGCACTGGCAGCAGAGCATAAGGCCACGGAAGAGAATATTCAGGCTTCCGGCCTTCCGTTTGTCTTTCTGCGTAATGGCTGGTATTTCGAGAATAATACGGAGCAGCTTGACGCCGCACTGGAGCATGGTGCCATTCTTGGGGTTTCGGGCGAGGGACGCTATGCGTCCGCGCCACGCGGGGATTACGCGGCGGCAGCGGTCGCTGTTCTGACAGGCTCAGGCCACGAAAACAAGACCTATGAGCTGGCCGGCGATACTGCGTATACGCTAGCCGGGCTAGCTGCGGAAGTTTCTAAACAATCAGGAAAACCTGTTGTCTACTCTAATCTGTCAGCGGAAGAGTATAAAAACATACTGCTGGGATTTGGTCTGCCTGCTGCTCTCGTAGATGTCTTTGTCGATTCGGGTCTGGGCGCGGCTCAGGGGGAATGGGACAGCCTCTCCCGTGAGTTTCACTCGCTGATTGGACGTCCGACTGGTACTCTCACAGATGCTGTGAGATTCGCACTGAAGTCTTAGAGCGAGCTATTTCAGCGCTTCTTCTGCTTCCAGTTCCCGCAGCAGCGGCTCCGCATGGGCGACCATCTCGTCTTTGCGGAGCCGCAGGGTGTCGCGGGTGTCGCAGTAGACTGCCAGGGCTTCGAGCGGGCTGAGGGCTTCGGTCAGAAGCTTGGAGCGGACGGCGTCGGTGTCACGGACGATCTCTTTGTGCAGCGAGACGGTCAGGAATGCGGCTCCAAGGGCTGCCCTGATGTCGGTGTCACGAACAGCGGCCTGCTGTTCGGAATTGATCTTGTAGGAAACTTTGACAATTGCCTCGTCAAGCGGCTGCTTTCGGATTGCGGCCAGAATGGCACCGGTAGGATCGTCGCCGGCTTCAGTCGCATCGACTTCGATCTCGACAAACGGGCGGGTCTTGACAACGACGTGTTTGACCTCTGTCGCTCCTTTTGCCAGATCGACGAGGGCAAATCCTTTTTCTTCGGCACGCTCCCCAAAATCGATCCGCTCAATGCTGCCGCTGTAGACGACCGGCGGCTGCTTGCCTTTGTTCAAGTCTTGATACCGGTGAATATGTCCAAGCGCGACATAATCAAAGGGTGACTGAGTAAGTGTCGAGAGCGGCACCTCGGGCTCGTTAGTCAAATAGCCGACCTGATTTGCGCTCAGCTTGGCATTGGCGACTG
>JBPBQB010000236.1:0-11001 GCA_050954545.1 Janthinobacterium lividum
TGACAAGACGCAGCTCACCCAGACTGCCTATTTCAAACGTCCCGAGATGATTCAAGCGAACAAGAATATCGTGATTGCCCAGCGTTTGGTCAAGCTGGCGGGTGCCAGCCTGCTGCCATCGCTGAGCGTAGTCGGCACTGGTGACTACAATGGCTACACAAGCGGCGCATCGCATGATAACGCCACCCTCTCAGCAGTTCTTGGCATACCGCTTTACGATGGCGGAACCACAAAAGCAAAAATCAGGGAGGCACAGTCAGACCTGCGATCCCAGCAGGTGACACTCAGCCAGCTTCAGGAAAATGTCGCCGTGGAAGTGCGTCAGGCACTGGCAAACATCTTTGATGCTCAGACCCGCGCAAGTTCCGCAGGCCTCGGCGCTCAACAGGCGGAAGAAGCTTACCGGCTGGCGAATGTCCGGTACCAAAATGGGATTGGGACAATTTTAGATGTCGTGAACGCGCAGGCACAGCTCGCGCAGGCACGTTCAAATCTGCTGAACGCGCAGTATGATTATCAAACATCCCTGGCGCAGCTCACCCGCGCTATTGGCGGACGTTAGCCGTCAGGTTCAAGGAGAAATAAGTCAGCATGAGGATTGATCGTGCCGCATTGGCACTTGCAGGAATTTGTTTTATTACAACTCTCGTCGGCTGCGGGCATAAGCAGAGCGCTGCCGGCGGTGGCAAGAGTGGTGCCGCCGGTCCGAATGCCCCGGTGCCCGTGGAAGTCGCTTCCGTGACACGCGGCACGATTGCGGCTTCTGTCCAGGTAACAGGCAGCATTGCGGCCCTTCAGGATGTTCAGCTTTCGGCCCGGGTCAGTGGCCGGGTGACAGCGGTCAACTACCGGGAAGGTCAAGTCGTGCGTGCCGGTCAGATCATTGTCCAGCAGGATGCCACCGACCTGCAGGCAAATGTCAATGCCGCAAAAGCCAATGTCAGCCAGGCGCAGGCAAATGTCAGTTCCAATATCGCGAAGGTTTCTCAGGCAAATACCACTTATCTGCTCGAAGTGCAGACTGCCAAACAGGCCGTCGCCCAGGCGCGGGCACAGGTAGCAAACGCCAATCAGAACTACCTGAAAATCAAAGGCGGCTCTCGCCCGCAGCAGGTATTACAGGGCAAAGACCAGCTTCTGCTGGCAAAAGCCAATCTTGACAACGCTCTTATCACGCTGAACCGGGATAAAAGCCTGCTTGCTCAGGGGGCAATCGCCCAGTCTGACCTGGATACAGCCCAGACAAACTACACGGTAGAAGCACAGACTTATGCCAACCAGCAGCAGGCTTACTCGCTGACAGTTCAGGGAAATCAGTCGGAAGACATCGCCGCCGCGCTGGCGTCGCTTCAGCAGCAGCAGGCTAATCTTCAGACAGCCGTTTCCAATCAAGTGACAGTCCAGTTACGGCGTGATGATATTACTGCCGCGCAGGCTGCTTTGCAGCAGGCCAAAGCAGCCGTTGTTCAGCAGCAGGCGACACTTGCCTACGATCAGGAGCAAGTTTACTACACCGCGATTCGATCCCCAATCGACGGCATCATCGCCACCCGCGAAGTGGAGCCGGGCCAGATCGCCTCGCCTGGGACGAACCTGATGCGGATTGTCAACGTGAAAACAGTCTATTACGAGCCGACGATTTCTGAAACAGACTTTTCAGAGACCACGGTCGGCGACCCGGTCATTGTCCAGGTCGATGCCCTGCCGGGACGCGATTTTAATGGGATCGTCAAAGCCGTTTATCCGGCAGCCAGCAGCGGCAGCCGCCAATTTACGCTACGTGTCGCAGTGCCTAACCCGACCAACGAGCTTCGGCCGGGCATGTTCGCCCGTGGGACCCTTTTAGCAAATGTACACCGCAATGTGATTGTCATCCCTGTGAGCGCTCTTGAGCCCATTCAGAGCGATGCCACTGTTGCTTCCACAAGCGAGGGTACTGCGACAGGCAATACTAGCCTGCCGCCGCAGCAAGTCTTCCTGGTCGATGCCAACAACAAAGCAGTCGTGCGGAAGGTCGGGACCGGAATTGTCACCGCAACCCAGGTAGAGATCACGCAGGGACTGAAGCCCGGTGACTCACTGATTACTGTCGGACAGGGCCAGCTGCTGCCAGGGCAGCCTGTCAAGATTGAAAGCACAGCTAACGGCGTCGGCGCAGGACTCGCAACGCTTTAACGATTTGCCGCAACTAGAAATACTGAGGATTTTATGGGACTGACACGCCTCGCGATCTCCCGCCCCGTCGTGATTTTGATGATGGTCGCCGCTTTTTTGGTGCTGGGCATCATCGCTTACTTCAAACTTCCTGCTGAGCTGAACCCGCAGGTCGACTTCCCGCGCGTCACCGTGCGAACGACCTACGCCGGTACAAACCCGCAGGAAATGGAGACACTGGTCACCAAGCCGATTGAAGATGCCATCAGCGGCGTCAGCGGTGTTCAGGAAATCGATTCTTACTCGGAACAGGGTGTCTCGACTGTCTCGATCCAATTCTTCTTTGGAACCAATCTGGATACGGCGGACGCGGATGTTATTCAGAAAGTCGATGCGATCCGAAAATCGCTTCCGACTGCTTCCGACTCGCCCGCCGTCCTGAAAGCGGATACCAGCGGCCAGCCTGTTATGCATATCGCCATGCAGAGCAGCAAACGGCCTGAGCGAGAGCTGCAGTCACTGGCGACAAACATTGTCCAGCCCGCGTTAGAGCAGGCCACTGATGTCGGTACAGTCAGTATTGCTCAGGGTGCCCTGCGCGAGATCCGTGTCTCCGTCCCTGCCAGCAGGCTCGCAGCTTACGGGATCACAATCTCGCAGCTTGCTCAGGCCATCGGCAATGCCAATGTCAATGTCGCCAGCGGCTTCATTCAGTCCGGCAGTCAGTATTACAATGTCCGTTTGATCGGCGAGTTTGCCAGCGTCGATGAGATCCGTAATCTGAAGCTGAACTTCGCCGGGACTTCCACGGGCGGCAATACAGTCTCAGCCGGCGGCGGCGCGGCAGTGGCACCGACCGGCACCACTGCGACCGGAACTTCGGCAGCGGCTACGACTGGGACTTCAACTGCTCAGTCCGTCATCGCACTCAGCGATATTGCGACTGTCCTTGACACCGGTTCCGAGCAGACACAGGACGCCTTTTTGAACGGACAGCCTTCCATTGGAATAGATGTCCTGAAGACGACCGACGGCAATACGCTGGCGGCGGTAAGCGGTGTCAAAGTGCAGCTGAAAGCACTCGCCAAGATCCTGCCACCTGACATCACGTTCACCATCTCGACCGACCAATCGGAGACCGTCAACAGCAACCTGAATGATGTTGTAGTTTCCCTGGTTCTGGGCGCGATGCTGGCTGTGCTGATCGTCTTTATCTTCCTGCACAATATCCGGGGCACGATCATCATTGCGATTGCGATCCCGACCTCAATGATCGCGACGTTCCTGCCGATGTACGCGCTCGGGTTCACACTCAACACTCTGTCCCTGCTTGGCCTGTCGCTGGCGGTCGGCATTTTGGTAGACGACTCGATTGTCGTGTTAGAGAACATCAACCGGCATCTTGCCATGGGCGAAGAGCCTCATGTCGCGGCGATCAATGGGCGCTCCGAGATCGGGTATGCGGCGATCACGCTGACCTGCGTCGACCTCGTCGTCTTCCTGCCGATCGGCTTCATGGGCGGCGTCATCGGCGAGTTCTTCCGCTCCTTCGGCATCACGGTCGCCTTTGCGACCCTCTTTTCTCTGTTCGTTTCCTTCACGCTGACCCCGATGCTGGCGGCACGCTGGTACAAAAAAGGCGAGAAGAACGAATATGAAACCGGCTTTGCCGGATCATTCGACCGCGGATTTCTGCGGTTCGAAGACTTTTACCGGCGCGTGCTGCGCGGGGCACTGACATTCGCTTACACTCCTGCTTATAAGCGGAATGGAGGGCGAGTACCAGGACTGCCGGTACGGCTAGGACTCGGCTTTTTGGGATGGTGGCTGCGCGGCCCGGTGCTCATTCTGCTGGCGGGAAACCTATTCCTAGTCGTCATTTTCGGTCTCTTCGGGGCTAAGCTTGGCTTCCGATTTGCCCCAGAACAGGATCAGGGTCAGGTCTCGGTTCTTGTCCAGGCTCCTGCAGGTGCCTCTCTGGCCTTTACCGAAGCAATCACTTCACAGATTCAGAATGTTATCAATAACACGCCTGATCTGAAGAACGATACGAAGTTTGTCTCGACTACGGTTGGTGATGCCGGTCCCGGCCAAAATGCCACAGGCACCCAGTACGCCCATGTCGATCTGACACTGTATGACCGAAAAAGCATTCTCGATAGTGCTCAGTTCTGGAAGCATGAGCATCTGCGGAACCGCTCGGACGTCGACGTGGCGCTGGAAATCGGCAAGCTGACCCGTAACATTGTCGGCGCTCGTATCCTGCCTGCCAATGTCAGCGGCTTCGGCGGCGGTTCGCCGCCCCTGGAAGTCGACCTGACCGGCCCGGACTTTAATCAGCTCCAGGCTGCAACCAAGCAGGTTCAGAAGCTGATCGCCGCAACGCCCGGTACCTACAACGTCGATAACTCTTACAAGAATAGTCAGCCGGAAGTCGAAGTGCGGCTTGACCGGACCAAAGCACCTGAGTTTGGTCTGAGCCTCCAGCAAGTCGCAAGCGCTCTAGCCGACTCGGTGGCCGGTAACCAGGATTATGAGTACCGCGATCCTGCCGACGGCCAGCAGTATTACATCCGTGTCCAGCTTGCCGACAGCGACCGGAACAATCCACAGACGGTCTCCAATGTCATTGTCGGCTACCAGAACGGAAACCCCGTGCATCTGGGTGATGTCGCCAGTGTTACGGTCGGCTCCGGCCCGGTCAAGATCGACCGCCTGAACCGCCAGCGTAAGATCGCGGTCACTGCTTACCTACGTCCCGGTTTTCAGCCCGGCAGCATCAGTGCAGCGCTCACACCGCAGCTAAGCGCGATGAATCTTGGGCAGGTCACCTACTCGTTCGGCGGTGAGGCCCAGAGCATCTCCCGCGAAGGCGGCTACATGGCGACGGCTTTCCTGCTGGGAATTGCTCTGACCTATATGCTGATGGCGGCTTTGTTCAACAATATGATCTTCCCGTTCTCGATCATGCTTTCGCTGCCGCAGGCCTGGGCCGGTGCTATTATCGCACTGACTCTTGCCGGGGAGCCGCTGAGCTTGATCGCGATGATCGGTATCGTCTACTTGAACGCGATTGTCAACAAGAACGCGATCCTATTGGTCGATTACACGAATACGCTGCGAGGGCGGGGCTACAAACGCCTCGATGCCATCTTGGAAGCCGCCCCGATCCGTCTGCGGCCTATCCTGATGACGACGTTTACGATCATCGTCTCGACCCTGCCGACGGCTCTTGCACTCGGTCGCGGTGCGGGCTTCCGTCAATCGCTGGGCGTCGCGGTCATCGGCGGGATCATTCTCTCGCTGATCCTGACACTGATTATCGTTCCCTGCGCCTACTTCCTTTTCGACAACTTCAGCAACTGGCTTGGGCGAGTCATCTGGCACCGCCAGATCCCCGCCGAAGCACTGGCTTACAGCGGCACGGATCAAGAAGACCGCACTCGGCAGCCTGAGACGCTGGATTAGACCGGAGACCCGGCATCTCGCTCCAAACAGCAAAACGCCCCGCCAATTACTTGGCGGGGCGTTTTTGTCACTGCATTTAAGCGACGCTTACAGATCCTTGTCTTCTTTGGAGTCGTCCATCTCGTCAGACATATCCATATCGGCATCTTCGTCCATGTCTTCGATCTCGCCCGCTTCCAAGTCCGAGTCCTCTTTCATTGAAGACGTCGCCGACACGACAGGCGGCTCGTAGCGGGCCAGGCGGGAGGGCCGCTTGGGACAGTTCGTACAGGTAAATTTCACTTTCGCGCCTCTCAGCCAAGACGGGACACCTTTGAATGTCGCCCCGCAATCACTGCAGCGTATTGCTTCCGTTGGCATTGTGCGTTCAACCTCGCTCTTCGTAGCTTGTTATTCGATCTCTTTGTTACTCGTTCTTTTCCGCGGGAACAGGAACGTCTCGGTCTGTGGGCCTGCCGGTACCGTTGGAGGCAATGGAAGAGGGCCGGACGGACTTGCGCGGGGGCGTCTTTTCTTTGTCCTCGGACACCGGAGTCATAACCCCGTTCATCACCATCAGGATACCGATGACCAAGTAGCACCAGGCTTCTTTGCCGGTAACCGGCTGACCGGGATCATAAATAAAACGCGGCCCCAGAATGAGGCCGACAATTCCCAGCACAATCAAAATCGCGCCGATGACAGTGAAGGTGCTCAGCCAATGAGACCTTAGCATAGATTCGTTCCTTGTTTCCTGTGAGTTCCTAGTTCCCTAAGACTCGTCCTATTATTATACACTATTTTGGACTGCTCCGGCTCAGTCTACTGTTGTCCACTCCGCGAAAGTTCCATCAGGTAGGCGCACAATGGCTGCCCCCTGCTCAGACAAGCCAGTGAGTGTTCCTGAAACTTCGCCCTGACGCACGGTAGCGCCTACCGCAAGAGAACCTTTGCACCGTTCTAGTATCTGGGCAAAACCCTCACGACGCCAGCGCTCTTCCCACCAGGCTAAGTGCCGGTTGAATGTCTTGATAACGCGCCTGATGGTCTGCTGTTCCCCATTTTCGAGATGCAGCGAGGTCGGTGCATAGGCGAACCCGGCGGCGTTGGCGAACTCCGTTTGACTGACATTGATACCAACGCCTAAAATTGCTACGCCAGCGGCTACCTCGACTAAAATGCCTGCTACTTTCTTGTTATTGAGAAGTATATCGTTCGGCCACTTAATCTGGGCAAATACGTCGGGAGTTCGGCAAACTTCGGCAACAGCCAGCGCTGTCACGAAGCCAAGCTGACTTGCATTCAGCTCTGCCTGTACATGATAAACATAAGACATCAAAGCGCTCTGGCCCGCCTCCGCCTGCCATTCATGCCCCCGCTGCCCGCGCCCACGTGTCTGAAAATCAGCAGTCACCAGGGCACCCGATGGCGCAGGCTCTTCGCTTTCCAGTGCCCATTCGCGTGCGATGTCGTTGGTTGAGCCGCACTCAGCGAAGTGCCGATGTGGTCTGCCAAACTTGGTCATTCGGCGAAGTCCAGCGATATATCTAAAGCAGGCGCGGAATGTGTCAGAGCGCCGACGCTAAGAATATCAACGCCGGTCGCAGCAACTTCCGCGATCCGCGCCTCAGAGAGATTACCCGACGCCTCCGAGATCGCGCGGCCACCGATCATCTGAACCGCCCGGCGCATCGTCTCCGTGTCCATGTTATCCAGCAAAATGATGTCCGCCCCGGCAGTCAGCGCTTCTTCGACCATTTCCAGCGTTCCCGCTTCCACTTCGATCTTCATCGTATGCGGAATATGCGCTTTTGCTCCGGCAACAGCATTCTTGATTCCTCCCGCCGCTTTGATGTGGTTGTCTTTGATGAGCACCGCATCATACAACCCGAGCCGATGGTTAAAGCCGCCGCCTGCCCGGACTGCATACTTTTCAAGTGCCCGCAGCCCCGGTGTCGTCTTGCGCGTGTCTACGATGCGGGCATTCGTCCCCGCCGTGAGTGCGACATAGCGGGCTGTCAGCGTCGCCACTCCCGAGAGCCGCTGCATGAAGTTCAGCGCGACACGTTCCGCCGTCAGCAATGCCCGCGCATCCCCCGACACTCGCGCTAGCGGCGTCCGCCCCTCCCCTACCCGGTCACCGTCTTTCGCGAATGCTTCCCAGTGGGCATCCGGGTCCAGAAGCTGAAAGACCAGCCTCCCAAGCTCCAACCCTGCAATCACCCCCGCCTGCTTCGCCAGAACCGTCGCCGTCGCTTTCGTTCCGGCAGGAATGCAGAGCATTGTCGTGACATCGCCCGGCCCGATGTCTTCTAAAAGGGCAGCCCGCACCAGCGGCTCATATTGTATCTGTGGTATATCCATTGCTTTTTCTAATGCTTCCCCGGTTTACTCGGTTCCCAGGGCGGGATGGGATAACCGGGATCGCTCAAATCGGCGGTCACTGGAACGGTCAGCGAGTATCCGTCACCGGTCTGAAACGTGAGTTCCGCGTCTAATTTTTTCTGAGGCGCTTTGGAGCTGAGGACAATCTGCCAGGTCTCCCATGCTGAGGCGTTCAGGCCCATCTCGCGTTTATCGACAGCCATAAAGTAAGGAGAAGTGCTGGTCACGGTCATACTGTCCAAGCTTCGGATAAGTGACCAAGTACCGGCTTTCGGCTTGCGGGACAGCTCATCTTCACTTACTATGTTTGAGTGGTAAAAACCAGCCGTGAACTCTTTAATCGCGCCTTTTCCGTACCTGACAGGGCCAAAGTCGATCTTCGGCGGGCTTCCCACCAGTCCCGGTACGAACTCAGCCTTGACCAGAACACCATTGTCTTCTGCGGCCACCGTTGCATCATCTTCTTTGGAAACGGTTTTATCTCGTACCAGCGTCAAGTTGTAGTGAATAGGCCCAGATTCTCCAAAGCTGCTAATTTTAATCCTGTAAACGATCTGTATCGTTTTTGGTCCTTCAAATCGGGAAAAGATAGCGATTTCTGGTCCGCTCCCGATCCACCACGGACCCCGCAGGACCGGTAGATGATTGGAAGGAAACATTGATTTATCAAATGTCACCGTGAGAAGCTGGGTCGGATTGTCGTCTGATGGAAGCTGCCCAAAGTCAATGGCGGCAGGAGAGAATGAAACGCCGGGCAAAGCAGCCTGAGCGGAGGCCAGGCTGCATCCCGCCAGGGCAAAAGCGAGGCTAAAAAAGAACTGAAACACTCGAAACTTTGGCCGGTTACACATTCCTACCTATTCACTGTAACGCGCGGGTTTCCCTGCCTGTATTCCGATGGCGGCACGCCCATCAGCCGCTTGAAGGCGGTGCTGAAGGCATAAGGACTGTCATAACCGACCCTTTGGGCGACAGCTTCAATCGTGTAGGACTCGGATGCGAGGAGGGCAGCGGCCCGGCGCATCCGAAGGGCGGTCACATGGCGCATGGGGCTGACGGCATGGTGAGTTTTGCTGAGACGGCGCAGATGCTCGGGGCTCAGTCCAATTTGACGGGCCAGCTTGTCGACTGTCCACGGGGCAGCGAGGTCGGTATTGACGCTGTCCCAGAGACCGCGCAGGCGCAGGTCGCCGACACCGGGGCGGGCCAGGCGCACGGCATAGGAATAAATCAGAAAGGCCCAGGACGGCAGCAGGGCAAGCTCGGTCGAATGCATCACTTCCCGGTGCAGGCCCGAAATGGCTTCCGCCAACGGGCTGGGATCGGCAGTCAGCAGCAGAGGCCGGTCCCCAGGGCTCAACCAGTCGCCGGACGATTGTATCCAGCAAAGGGTCCAGGGTACGGCAGAGTGGGGCATGGGATCAGCACGGTAGGCATGAAAGACATATGCGGGGGTCACGTAGACTTGCCCGGCCTTGCAGCGTACCCAGCGGCTGTCCAGCCAGACCCAGCCTGCGCCGCCAGTGCAGGCGAGGAGCTGACTCCAATAGTGATTCGGGCGCACGAACTCAAAGTCTGGCCCGGCTTCCGTCAGACCGACCAGGCTGATTTCGTGGTGACCGAGCGACGGGCAAAGCGCAGAGCTAACAATCAGCTCACGGGTTTGGCTGCCGATGATGTGTTTTTCACGAAGGTCAATGTTGTTATGAATGATGGACATACTCTAAATATAAGTGTATTATAGCTGATATCAGAGAGTTTATTGACGCAGGAGAAAAAACCATGACTATGCCCCGACCGGAATATCCGCGACCGCAGTTTGTTCGCGCCGATTGGCTTTGCCTGAACGGTGAATGGGAATTTGAGATCGACGGCGGCGACAGCGGATTGGAACGCAACCTGCCGAGCCGGCATCTTTCCGACAAGATCACTGTGCCGTTCGCGCCTGAATCGGAGCTATCCGGCTTAGCATACACCGACTTCATGCTGGCGGTCTGGTATCGCAAGACAATCACGGTACCGGAGAACTGGAAAGGCCGCCATGTCCTGCTGCACTTCGGCGCGGTCGATTACGACAGCACGGTCTGGGTCGACGGCATTGAAGTCATGCGCCATCGCGGCGGCTTTACTCCCTTCTCGGTCACGCTCAAGAAAGCCACCGGCGGCGATACGATCACTGTTGTCGTGCGGGCGCGTGACGACTGGCGGCCCGCTCAGGCACGCGGCAAACAGTCGCAGCGCTACGCCTCTCATACGTGCCTGTATACGCGGACTACGGGCATCTGGCAGACGGTCTGGATGGAACCGGTGCCTGATGCTTCCCTGAAACGCACCCGGATCACGCCCGATGTCGCAAACAGCGCGTTCCATCTGGAACAGCCATTAACCCAGAACAAGCCGGGCTTTGTCCTGCGAGCGACCCTGCGTGATGGCGACAATGTAGTTTCAACGGCGCAGACAGCCGCGCATTTTGACTTTGCGCCGCGTCTGACACTATCTATCCCGGAAGAAAGCCGGAGGCTGTGGTCGACTTCAGACCCGCATCTGTATGACATTCTGATTGAGCTGGTCGATGCTGACGGAACCGTAGTCGACAGCGCTATGAGCTACGCCGGACTGAGAAGCGTCGCGATTGACGGGCTGAAAGTCAACATCAACGGCGAGACAGTCTTTCAGAGATTAGTACTGGATCAGGGCTACTACCCCGAGAGCATCATGACCGCGCCGACCGATGACGATTTAAAAGCCGATATTCAGCGCAGCTTGGATGTCGGGTTCAACGGAGCACGGCTGCATCAGAAGGTCTTCGAAGAGCGGTTTTTATACCATGCTGACAGGATGGGCTATCTGGTCTGGGGCGAGTTCGGCGACTGGGGCTGCGGCGGCTACGGGCCAAGCGGCACGGATCACCAGCCCGACGCGTCCTACATCACCCAGTGGCTGGAAGCTTTGGAGCGGGACTACTCGCATCCGAGCATTATCGGCTGGTGCCCGCTGAATGAGACCGCCGAAAAC
>JBPBQB010000213.1:0-10931 GCA_050954545.1 Janthinobacterium lividum
AGCACCCCCGTCAAACGGATGTCGCGGGAAGAAGACCCGATGTCCAGGGCATAAGCGCCGGGGTCAGTCTTGAAACCATGCGTTTTGATGTCCCAATAGGCAAATGCATCCGGGGCGAGTGTCAGTGTGACCAGCTTCTTTTGACCCGGCTGCAAGGAAACCCGCCCAAAGGCCTTCAGCTCTTTGACAGGCCGCCCTATCGACGGCAGGAGTGGACGGACATAAAGCTGAACAATCTCATCCCCGGCGAGTTTTCCTGTGTTCTGCACCGTCAGATGGACGGTCGTCGCTGAACCGATACGCAGAACGGATGGCATTACCAGGTGGCTGTACCCGAACGTCGTATAAGACAGGCCGAAGCCGAAGGGGAACAGCGGCTTGATCTGGGCTTTATCAAAATGCCGGTAGCCGACATACGGCCCTTCCAGGTAGCGGACAACATTGTCAGCCCCCGGATAGTTGCCCCAGTCGGAATAGTCCTGACGCTGGACGGCCCATGTCCCGGCCAGCTTGCCGGAGGGACTGACATCGCCAAACAGAATATCCGCAGCGGCGTTGCCTGCTTCCTGCCCGGAATACCACGTTTCCAATAGCCCCGAAACGCGCGGCAGCCAGCTATTTGTCAGTAGCGGCGTCCCGCAGTTCAGGATCACCAGCGTGTGCTTATTCGCCGCCGCAACCGCTTGGATGAGCTTTTCTTGATCGCCGGGAAGCTGCAAGTCAGGCGGGTCCATTTCTTCGCCTTCGTAATTATTGTCCGTGCCGACCACGACAATGGCGATATCTGAACTTGCCGCTAAAGCGACGGCTTTTGCGATTGCGTCCGGAGTGCCAGGCCTGGTACGCGGGCAGCCCTGCTCGAACGAGACTTTGACTGCGCTGCCGACCTTCTTCTGGATACCGTCGAAGATGCTGACTTGATAGAATGGCGTCACATCCGCGCTCCATCGTCCGCCAAGCTGCGTGTCCTGAGCATTCGGCCCGATTACGGCAATCGACTTGAGAGTCTTACGATTAAGTGGAAGTAAGCCGTTCTCATTCTTCAGCAGCGTGATGCCTTCCAATGCCACTTTCCGTGTCAGTGCTTGATGGGCCGGACTGTTGACGACGGTAAGGTTGGGAGTGATAGGAGCATCCAGCATTCCTGTGTGCACCATTAGGCGCACGACTCGGGTCACAGCGGTATCGATCTGGAACTGGGTGATCTGCTTGCTGTCCAGAGCACTGGTAAGGGCGGCTGGACTGTAAATGCCCGGCGTCGGCATCTCGACATCCGTGCCGGCGTTCATGCAGTCGGCTGTCGCATGCATCGATCCCCAGTCTCCGACTGCCAGGCCATCCCAGCCCCACTGGGTTCTCAATAAATCTGTCAGTAAAGGCTTGCTTTGAGCGCAGAAGGCCCCGTTAACCTGGTTCAGAGCCGGCATGAGTGACCAGACATGGGCCTTTTGAACAGCAGCCTGAAACGCCGCGAAATAAATCTCATGGAGTGTACGCTCGTCCACGACTGCGCTGACCCCGTGCCGATTGTTTTCTTGATTATTGCAGGCAAAATGCTTGATACAAGCCGCGACACCCTGGCTCTGCATCCCATTGACATAGGCGACTGCCATTTGCGTGTTGAGCATCGGATCTTCGCTGAAGTTCTCGAAATAGCGCCCGTCCTGGGGTGTCCGCTGGATATTGACACAGGGACCGTAGACGATCTGTCGGTTCTTCGCCTTTGCTTCCTGGCCGATTGCCGCGCCTACCTGCTGGATGAGCAGAGGGTCCCAGGTCGAAGCCATGACCACTTCCATCGGAAACGCCGACGCCGGCCCATCGCGAAGACCTTGGGGCGCATCGATTGTCCTGAGCGTCGGAATACCCAAACGCGGTATCGCCGGTAGATCGAGCTTCAGCGGATCATTATTGCTGTCCAGTGCCAGCAGGCTCAGCTTTTCCGGCTGGGTCAGCCGTCCCACCAGATCGTTGACCCGGTCTTCGATAGATGCTGCCGGGCTGGCATAAATCGCGCCTGGGATCAGTGTCCCGGCAGGCGGCGGGTCGGCCCGAACAAAGCCCGCACCTAAAATAGCGAACAGAGCAAAAAAGAAAGCTGTCTTCAGCGACGTAGTGATAAGCATAGAAAACCCTAATTTATTTGACAAATAGAAACGGCACCCGGTATAATAAACCGTTGGCAGAAGACGTGCTCCTCGCACTGCGGGGTTGTAGCTCAGGGGATAGAGCGAGGGACTCCTAAGCCTTAGGCCGCTGGTTCGATTCCAGTCAACCCCAGTTCTTCTGTCTTCGTTGCTTCTGACTTCCAGCACAAATGGAGAGGTCGCATAGTTGGTCTAGTGCGCCCGCCTCGAAAGCGGGTGAGGGTCAAACCTCCGTGAGTTCGAATCTCACCCTCTCCGCTGTTTCCCAATCCAAGACAAACGCTCTGCTCATTCGGGCAGGGCGTTTTCTTTGTGGTTGATATGATAGAACCACGGAATAAATTCCGAGGCTGAGAAGCGCTCAGTAGTGTCGCGGCGACACAAGACGCGGATACTTCCTGATCTTGCGTCCCCTGGACGCTGGGCTTTTCCGAGCCTCGGAATTTATTCCGTGGCTCCTTCTGGTTGTTGCTCTGTTATCAGTTAAATCCAACACCCAAGTTGATCCATCACAACTCCGACGCAGTGTGGGGCTTCTCCAAAATGACCACGCTCTGGGCTTCGCGGCTGACTTCCTGACCGTTTAGATAAGTCACCAGATAAGTCACACGCTGTGATCCTGCCGCGTAAGCAGGAACATTGGGGCGGACTTTCTCTGTATTGACCAGAGTTTTCCGAACTCGCACGGTCAGCAGCAGCGGCATTTTCTGGACATTGATCGTGTCACCCGGCTGCAGGCGATTTAGATTGATGTTTGGGTTGGCCCGAATCAAATCCGCCAATGAAATATGAGATCGGGAAGCGATCCGGGAGCCAAGATCGCCGGCCCGGACAATATAAGTCTTACTGACTGGGGGTGTCCAGTAGTAGGCAGCGGCTTTCTCAGGATCGGACCGAAGCAGGCGGGTATCGACTGTGCGTTTCTCAATGGTAATGGGCTGAGTGATCTGTGCCTGGCCTGTGATCGGCGCGGCGGGCGGCATCTGCACCCAGTGGGCTTGGACCAGCTTCAGCGTCTCCGTCGCCGCATCAGGGGTAGGGAACGCGAGGCTGGGCTGCTTGCTCACAAGAATGACAAACGCCGGAACCCGCAGCGTCAGCAGCTTTTCAAGTTTTGACTGAACCGCATCGTCAGGGTCCTGGGGCGCATCCGGGGCGGCATGAAGCAGGGATAGTCTCTGAAGCCGAACTGGGGTTTCCGCAGCGAATGCCGCTCCGATCTTGGCTTTTTCCGCTGCCGCGATGAGCGTGTTGGCTGCAGCGGCGTTGCGAACGGTGGCGACTGGCTTGCCGTTAATAAAGATCGTGACCGGCTGCCCAAGATGCCGGATATAGAGGAAAGCCCCACCGCCGATCACAAGAACGGCAGCCAAAAATGCGGCCAGCAGCTTAAACACGCGAAGCTGGCGGGCAAGGGCATCGGCAGGTGCTTGATCGGTCGGTGTCTGGGAGGCGCTGGGCATAAGCTTCTTCCGAGTGGGCATCTTCCGAACGAAAACGCCCCGCAATGCTATTGAGCGCTGCGGGGCGACTTGCGATTACCAGGGATGAGCGCTGGCGACCTGCATCTTTTGCCTGACCTGAGCCAGTGCCGCTTGAAGCTGCGTGTCATAGGTGACATCGGTGACGGCCTCGGGATGAAGACGCCGGAACGTTGCATCTTTCCGAAGATCAGCATCAGGGATCGTCACAACAACATTAGGCACGATGCCTTTGTGGTGAATGTCGTTCTTATGCGCCGTGTAGTAATGCTGGGTCGTGATCAGGACCGCCGAGCCATCAGGCAGAGGCTGGATCGTCTGGACAATGCCTTTGCCAAAGGTCTTTTCCCCGACCAGGACGCCTGCTTCCGTGTCTTTAATCGCCCCGGAAACGACTTCGGAGGCGCTGGCGCTGTCACCGTTGACCAGCACAGCCAGTGGATACCGAAGATTGGCCCGGTGCTGAGCCGTGTCGACATTGGTCGGCTCAAGCGTGTTTGCAGTCTCCGTGCGGTCCCGCAGCCAGTAGACAGGGCCATCGGGGATAAAGCGGCTGGCGATCTCCCGTGCGATATCCAGCAGTCCGCCGCCGTTTTCGCGCAGGTCGAAGACAAGGCCCTTCATTCCCTGGGCCTGCAGTGCCGTAAGGGCTTTGCCGACCTGGATGTCACTTTCTTCATTAAACGAACTGAGGGAGATATAGCCGATCTTATGCACCGGGTCTACCATCAGATACTGCACGACTTCCTGATGCACGGGAGCGCGTACCAAGTGGATAATAACCGGATGCGCTACCCCATGCCGCTGCATGGTCAGCATGACCGGCGTATTTGCCTCGCCCCGGATCAGCTTGACGACATCTGAGTCCAGCAGTTTCAGAGTAGAAGTATTGTTGACTTTCAGGATGATGTCGCCGGCCATGACATTTCCCCGGATCGCCGGAGAATTCGGCAGCGGCTTGACCACATACACCTGATGAGCAGGGTTTGTCCCGAGGAGTGCGCCAATGCCGACAAATTCGTCATTGTTCTCCTCCTGCATATCTTTGTAGCCCTTGGGGTCCAAGAAGCGTGTGTAGCGGTCTTTCGTCGCACCCATCATGCCCCGAATAGCATTATAAGTCATCTGGGTGCTGTCGATGTCTTTGCCGTAATAACTGCCCTTCAGTGTCGCCAGGACATCGGCATAGGTATCATAGGGCGTTTCTGCCGTTACCTGTCCATGTGCTGCCGTCATCAGGGCGCTGGATAGCTGCTCTGGAACAAGCTCCGCGACAGTCCGCAGCGAGTCCATACTGCGGACATTATGCAGGTCGTTGAACGCCACACCGCCGATAAAAGCCGCCCCGAGAAGCACTCCTGTTCCCGCTACTCGTCCTAATATCCGTCCGATTTGCATGAACTTTCCTATCTCAACTTATCTAATCATAAATCTATCAAAAATCGAATCAGCTTGCATTGGTCGGCACACGCGCGACACGCCCTGTGAGGACACCGACCGCCCGGTTCAGCGGCTCATCCCCGCTTGTGCTGGGCAGGATGATGTCCGGCTTGATACCCTTGCCGCCGAAGTCGCCGTGAGCGATTGTCATCAGCTTGCCGACTGTCATCGTAAAGCCGGAGCCGTCGTGCAGGGTGATTAGCTTGACATCGCCGGCATCGCCAAAAGTCGTGCTGCCGATCAGTGTCGCCCCCTGATGCTGAAGCGTCGCCGCCAGCAGCTCTGCTGTGTTCGCGGTTCCGCCGTTGACCAATACTGTAATCGGACAAGTCAGCGCGGTTCCCACCGTAACCGGAATCGGCTCGACTTTTTTGCCCTTGGTCTCGATATAACCGAGAGTTGGGGCCGACGTCAGCTTTGCCGCGATTGCCGTGCCGACTTCCAGCAAACCGCCGGGTGAATTGCGAAGGTCAATCACTAGGCCTTTGGGTGCAGCCCCGAACCCGGCTAATGCTGTGTCGAAATCTTTGTCTGCCCCAGTCGTGAACTCGGCGATCTTGATGTAGCCGATGCCGCCGGGCAGGCTTCGGGCTGTGATCGCCGGAACAACGACCTGTGCGGAGGTGTCAAGCGAGACGGACAGCGGCTGCGGCAGGCCAGGCCTGGTGACAGTCAGAGCGATTGTCTTGGCAGCCGGATCGTCAAGCTTTGTCTGTGCGTCGTTCAGCGAGAGCGAACCGTCGATCTTCTTTTGCAGGACGGTAAGCATTTTGTTGAATGTCACCGGGTCGTCCTGAACGGCTTTCAGGGCTTTGGTCTGGTTGTAGATATAATTATCGTTGTAGACCCACTGCCCGTTGATGGTAGTGATCATATCGCCTGCTAACAGGCCGGCTTTTTCAGCAGCGCTGCCAGGCAGCGGCGCGACCAGCACCAATTGGTACTCGGTATACGCAGGGACATCGCCGAGTTTCGCGTGGGGCAGACGGCGGACGGCCAATGCCGCGCCGATCCCCCGGTACTGGCCGTTGGATTCATTATCGAGCTCAGTGACTTCCGGGGCTTCAATAAAGCGCGAGTCCGGGTCTTGAAGTGACGCCAGCATCGCTGAGGCTGCGCCGTGGGCCATCTGAGCATCAGTCGGGAGAGTGTCCACGAAATTGTGCTCAAGAAGGGTGTAGACCTGTGCGAATGTCGCTCCAGGGCTGGTGTCGGTCAGGAACTCTGTGCCTGCATCACCGTCCTGAGCGGCGCTATGTGCGCCCGGCCCGTCTGTTTCCTGGGCGACCTGTCCCGAGCGATTTGTGGACGCCAGCACCACTGCCGATTGTGGCGATGCGGCATAAGCAGGCTGGTACAGGTTATGCCCGGCGGGTCTGGGAGTGCCAAAATGGGTGCCGGCGGCAAAAGTGCCGACTGCCAGGACGCCGACAAGAAGGACACCGGCGACGCCGGCTGCGTTCAGCTTCAAACTTTTCTTCCTTTCGTCAACCCTGCCGCGACAATTCGCGGCGGGTGTGGCGGGCCAAAACCGAAGTCTTTTATTATACCATTCGCTCTCGTCGCCGTCAATGCACGTTTCTGGCGCAAATCTGTCTTGTTTTGGGTATTATAGAGCATGGGAATCCAACGGTGTTTACGCTTTTCCAGCGCCCACGGTTCCCGTATTTAGGAAGGATCACTGAACCCAAACTCATGATCGCCCAAACAGTAAGTCCGACTTCGAACCAAAATCCAACGGAAAACAATACAAACTTAATGACGACCCTTGCTGACCCTCGTGATGAAGCCTTAGCCGATCTGCGTGACCGGCTCGCCGCCGACGATGATGACAACTCCAACCCTGGAACCGAAGCTTCCCCGCTTTCGGCAAACCAGATGCGTGTCACCGATAATCTTTCTCAACTCTTAGATATTCTGCCGCCGCCTCTGCGTGCTGCGCTCGAACAGGACGATCTCTCGACTGGCCTGATCGAGATCGTCATGGATCTGGGCCGCGATGCCGAAGCGCGTTTCGCAGATGGTCACGCGCTTTGGCTCCAGGAAGGCATTCCTGTCAGCGCCGAAGACATTGAATATGTGACTTCGCGTGTCGGCATGTTCGGCAAAGACAACCGTGCCGGCATCGAGCGCACTTTGCACCGTATCTCGGCGATCCGAAACCGTCAGGGCAAAGTCGTCGGCCTCACCTGCCGCATCGGGCGGGCTGTCTACGGTACGATCGATATTATCCGCGACATCGTCGAATCTGGCAAGTCTATTCTGATGCTGGGCCGACCGGGACGCGGTAAGACCACCAAGCTCCGCGAAGTGGCGCGTGTGCTCTCCGATGAGTTCAAGAAGCGCGTTATCATCGTTGACACGTCCAACGAGATCGCCGGGGACGGCGACATTCCCCATCCCGCGATTGGCCGCGCCCGCCGAATGCAGGTGATCGAGCCTGACCTCCAGCACGCGGTCATGATCGAGGCCGTCGAAAACCACATGCCGGAAGTCGTCGTCATCGACGAGATCGGTGTCGAGCAGGAAGCCTTTGCCGCCCGGACTATCGCCGAGCGCGGCGTTCAGCTTGTCGGCACGGCTCATGGTAACTCGCTTGAAAACCTCTTGATGAACCCGACTCTCTCGGACCTCATCGGCGGCATTCAGGCGGTCACGCTCTCCGATGAAGAAGCCAAGAAGCGCGGTACGCAGAAGACCGTTCTAGAGCGCAAAGCGCCGCCGACATTCGAGGTGATCATTGAGATCATGGAAGTGGACAAGCTTGCGATCCACCACGATGTCACCCGCACTGTGGACCGGATGCTGCGTGGCGGACAGCCTCGCCCGGAGATCCGCGTCCGCAATGCCTCGGGTCAGGTCGAAATCATTCAGCGCTCCGACTTAGAAGCGCCGCGTGCTCCTGACCGCGACCGAACGCCGTCACTCTTCGACGACGGTACACGCGGGCGTGGCAACTTCGGCAGCAGCACCAGCTACACGGCGGAAGCCGCTCCGTCGCGGCCTGAGCCCAACGAGGCCCCTTCGCGAGTTGCGCCGCCGACAGCGTCCGGCGAGCCTCTCACAAACGGTGGCCCGCCGACACTTTCCAACGGTAAGCCGCTGCCAGTCACTCTGCGCGTTTTCCCTTACGGTGTCAGCCGCAGCCGTTTGGAGCGGGCTATTCGCACTCTGCGCGTATCAGCTTTCATCAGCAAAGACGTCAAAGACAGCGATGTCATCATCGCCCTGAAGGCCAATTATCGGAAAGAGCCGGCAAAACTGCAGGAAGGTATCACTCGCAACGTCCCGACGTATGTGATCAAAAGCAACACATATATCCAGATCGAGAGTGTCCTGCGCGAAATCTTCAAGATGCCCCAGGAGATTTCCGAGGAAGACGTCGCGATCTCTCATGCTGAAGAAGCGATTGAAGAGATTATGAACGATAACTCCGGCGGTCTCAATTCTCTGGAACTGGCCCCGCAGAACTCGTTCCTACGACGCTTACAGCACCAGATCGCTGAGAACTACAAAATGGCCTCCGAAAGCATTGGTCAGGAACCGAACCGCCGAGTGCGGATCAGCAGGCCGTAATGTTCATCTCGTTTGAAGGCGTCGAGGGTGCAGGCAAAACAACTCAGATCGCCCGCCTGGCGGCCCGGCTCCGTGCAGAGGGCCGCCAGGACATCCTAACCACACGTGAGCCGGGCGATGGGCCTTTAGGCTCTGAACTGCGCCGTCTCGCGCTGCACCCTCCGATGGGCATTTTTGTCGAGCCTCGTGCCGAGCTGCTGATCATGGTCGCTGACCGTGCTCAGCATGTCGGCCAGGTCATTCAGCCCCATCTAAACAGCGGCGGCATCGTTATTTGTGACCGCTACGCCGATTCCAGTATTGCCTATCAAGGCTATGGACGCGGCTTAGACTTAGCGCACATCGCCCATCTCAACGAGTATGCGACTAACGGCCTTGCTCCAAACCTAACTGTCTTACTCGATCTAGACCCTGTTATTGGACTGGCCCGCCAAAGTGAGCGCAGCGTCATGGAAGAAGAGGCTCTGCCGTTCCATCAGCGAATTCGTGCTGGGTTTTTGGCTCTTGCCCAGGCTGAACCTGCCCGCTGGCTCGTGGTGGATTCCTCGCGTCCGCCCGGGATTGTTCACGAAGACATTTGGACGATTGTGTGGGAGCGCATCAAGCCGGGGTTGTAGAAAACCCCGGCAGCGAAGCGTGCTTCGCACGAAGATTTTTGTGCCTGTTTTCTTTGTCCGCAGGACACTTCCTGCCGGGGTTTTCTACAACCCCGGCGTCCCCAGTCGTATTCTATGAAACTCATTATTGCCATCGCTCACGAACGCGACAAACATAAACTTGGCGATGCATTGCTGCAGAACGGCCTGACCTTCACGAAGCTTGGCAGCACTGGCGGATTTCTGCGTCAGGGCAACGTCACTGTATTGATCGGGGTCGAGGACGACGATGTAACGCGGGTCATGGACGTCATCAAAAGTGCCTGCCGGTCCTCGGAAGAGTTCGTCAATCTCCCCAGCCAATCGGTCGCCAGTGTCCCGCCGCTTGGTGCATTCGCCCCGCATCCGATCCGCGTTGAGGCTGGTGGCGCAGTCGCCTTCGTGCTTCAAATTTACAGCTTCGAGCGGTTCTAACCGATGCTCCAAAATATTCTCGGACAACCTTATGCAGTACGGGTGCTGGAAAACGCGTTCCAGGAAGAGCGTCTGGCTGGTTCCTACCTTTTTGTCGGTCCCGACGGCGTAGGCAAAGCGACTGCCGCACGTCAGTTTGCCAAAATGCTTTGCGGCGCATCGTCGGACACCGATGCTGTTGCAAAATTGATTGATGCCGGGAAATCGCCGGATGTCCGCAGCCTCGACCCACCTCCATCGCGTATTACCAGCATTGCTCAGATCTGGCCCCGGCCCGGCCACAAAGAGCATCTAGCAGAGAACGCGATGCTGCGGGACTTGCAGTACGAGCCGATGTCCGGTCCCAAGCGCGTCTTTATCATTCACGATGCGGAAGGCCTCGGGCGGGGTGGGGCGGATGCCGGCAACAGCTTGTTAAAGACGCTGGAAGAGCCGCCTGCCTACGCGCACTTTATCTTGACTGCGGCTTCCACCGGCGGCATCATGCCGACTATCGTTTCCCGGTGTCAAGTGGTTCACTTCGGTCTGCTGGCGGCAGATATGATTGAAAGCACTCTCCAGACCCGCTTCGGTGTCGCACCCGCTCAGGCCCGCTTCCTGGCCGCTTATTCGGAAGGCCGCTTAGGCCGCGCCGTGGCGCTGGCTCGTTCGCCGTCGCTGCTGTCCGGTCGTGAGAGCCTGCTGGATTTGGCCCATGACCTGCTGACTGCCCCGCCGGTCAAAAGCTTCAAGCTGGGCGAAGAGTTCCGCAAAATGGCTCCCAAGCTGAAAGCCACGGAAGATGACGATGCCGCTGAGCCGGGGGAAGAAAAGACAGGCCGGGAACCGCTGGGCCGTGCGCTCGACCTGCTGGCAACTTACTTTAGAGATGTGCTCTCGCTGGGCGTTATGGGTGCTGACCGCGCGAACCTGGTCAACGCCGACCGGCGCGAACAGCTTATCACGCTCGCTAAACGTCACACGCCTGAGCAGATGGAGCAGGCGCTAGGCCTCCTGCTGGACATTCGTCAGGCCATTGAGCGAAACGCCAACAGTCAACTCGCCCTGGAAGTTTTGTTCACGGGACTGACGATGGGATAAAACAACCAGGCACCAAGCAGTGTTTTAGAAGTTTTTGCGGGCGACTGAAGTCGCGGCAACAAGTTCGCAAAAGCTGCCTTCGCAGGTTAATACAGAGGTTATAAATGAGACTCCGTATTAGTCCACGCAGGTGGACT
>JBPBQB010000230.1:0-10913 GCA_050954545.1 Janthinobacterium lividum
GGCCACCAGCACAATCAGAGCGAACGAACGCCCAGTCATCTTCTGCTGATACCGCATATTGCCGTCAATCGTGATAAAAGCCTCAAATACAGACTCAATCAGCGGCAGCAGTTCGCCGTTCTCAGTTCCGGCCCAACCCATCTCCGGGACGGTCTTGACATCATGGCCTGGCAAGCCCCTTTTGAGTTTACGTGGCAGACACTCATCAAGCAGCAGTTTCATAGACAGCCTCATAATCAGGCTTCTGCAGCTGCCGCTGAACAGCTTCAATCATTTGCTGCGCTTGTCCGCGAGTAACAGTAGGAAAATCATCCAAAAAATCATCGAGGGAGTGGTTCGCTTTGAGATAGTCGAATAAAGTTTTGACAAGAACACGAGTGCCGGTGAAAACTGCAATACCACCGAGAATATTTTCATTCCGCGTAATAAGCTGCTGTATCATGATATTTCCCCTGTACGACGAAAGTAGGCATTGTTTTGTCCGCAGGACAACCATCCGAAGGCTTCTCAGCCAAGTGGCCTACCATTTTAGACAGCACACCGAACGCCCCCTCAATCGGCTACGGCGAGAGCACATCAGATCGCCTGAATGTTCATCGGCGGTCCAAGTTCGATGTCTTCATAAATGTCCGGCAGAGACGCTGTGGCGTTCACCGAAGCCAATGTCAGCACATCATCTGAAGTATTCAGCTCCGTCAATACCCAGCTTTCGCCGTCACGCACAAAATGCTCGACGCGCATCAAACTCTGCGTGATCAAGACGTACTCCTGCAAGGATTCCAGACGGCGGTAATGTGCGAATTTTCCGCCTCGATCAAAAGCTTCTGTTGAATCAGACAGCACTTCAATCAAGACAGTCGGATTCAACAGCGTATCCAAATAATCGTCGCTGAACTGCGGCTGTCCACAGACGATCACCACATCCGGGTAGGTATAGGCCCGTGTCGCCTGCACCATGACCCGCAAATCGTTGGCGACCGCCCGGCATGGCCCTCCCCGAAGCTGACGTCCCAATTCTCGAAGCAAATTCGCAACAATGATCGTATGTCGGTAACTTGTCCCGGCCATCGCAAAGATTTCACCCGAAACATACTCACTTTTGTATTCAGCTTGACGCTCCAGCGTCAAGTATTCGGCTGGGCTAAAACGCGGTTTCGCCAAAGATGCCATAATACTCTCCAACTTAGGTTATCTGATATGTCATTGTTGTGACCGAAAATTGCGCGGTGGCATCACCCGTTCCAGATTCAAATTAGACATAAGAGTTGCCGCAAGCTGCTCGGCTTTCATTCTGTCGGAGAATAATTCTAGCGTGACGCTGCCGCCGCTCCGCCATGTCAGACCGACAAGGAAGTAACTATGATTTTGTGTCTCCCTGAGATAAACTCCCTGTAAGTCAGACAGTGGGCCATTACGAGTCTTAGCAAAGAACGGCCACCCTTTGATATGGCGATAAGTTTTCTGCTCCCTGTCGAAATAAATGTCGCTCGGTCCGCTCCACTGAAAGAATAAAGCGTCAAGAGCGGCAGTGCACAGTGTATAAAAGGGTAAAAACCGGTAGTCAACTGCGTGTTCCCGAGCCAGTTCCTGCCACATGAAAACCGGCCCTGAAGTTAATAACACGATCATAATAATACAAAAAGTTCGCACCAACCAGGGCCTACGATATGCCATTATCCGCGGCTGCATCGGTCACTCCTCCACAATCTCTGCAAGCCTATCTACCATTTTAGAGAGCACGCCGAAAGCTCGCTGGATCGGCTCGGGCGAGGTCATGTCAATTCCGGCAAGTTTCAGGGCATCCAGCGGATATAAAGAGCCGCCGGCTTTGAGGAAGTTCAGGTAGCGCTCGGCGGCGGGTGCGCCTTCCGTGCGGACATCTTCGGCGAGGGCGTTGGCGGCGGAGATGCCGGTGGCGTATTGGTAGACGTAGAACGGGGAGTACAAGTGGCGAAACTCGGCCCAGGTGATGCCGAGCCGAGCTTCATCGATTTCCACCTGTCCGCCGTAGCCTTCGCGGAAGAAACCGGCGAGGGTGGCCCCCATGCCGTCGGCAGTCAAAGCCTCGCCGCGCTCGATCTTCTCGTGGCAATCTAATTCGAACCGGGCCAAAGTCGGCATTACAAAGAGGTAGCGATGGAAATTCGAAATGGCTTCTTCAATGATGGCAAGCACGGAGTCCCGGTCGGTGGTCGTGTCCAGAAGATGACCGCGCACTAACGCCTGGTCGAAGTTGGAGGCGACTTCGGCGACGAAAAGCGAGTAGCCGGAATAGATCGGCGGCTGGTTCTGCCAGGTCAGGTACGAATGCATCGAGTGGCCCAGCTCATGCGCGAGTGTGCTGACCGAGAAGAGATCGTCCCGGTAGTTCATCATGATGAACGGAGAGGTGCCCGGCATTCCTGACGAAAACGCGCCGCTGCCTTTGCCGATATTCGGCACACCATCGACCCAGCGGTCTTCGGAGAGTCCACGGCGCATAGCGGAAACGTAGTCGGGGCCGAGCGGGGCCATACCCGTGCAGATCGTCTCGGTGGCGGCGGCGAAGCTGATGGGTGTCTCGGATTTCGGCATCGGGGCAGGGACCGTATCGGCAGGGATGTCGCAGCAGTACAGAGTCTCGACACCAAGACCTTTCTTGAGCAGTCCCCAATAGCGGTGCCAGATGGGCAGGTTGGCCTGGAATGTCGAAAGCAGCGTGTCGAACACTTCACGGGGAATGGCATTCGGCGCAAGCGAGGCTTCCAGGGCTGACGGATAGCGCCGGGCGCGGCTGCTGAACACACTCTGCTTGACCCGGCCACTCAGACACGCGGCGAGGGTATTCTTGACACTGAGATGCCCGTCGGCGTAGGATTCCCACGCGGCTTTACGCACGGTTTGGTCTTCATGGCGCAGCAGATCGGCGATTGTCCCCTGCGCGACTTCATGCGTGACCCCGGCGGAGTCGGTGATCGGCGCGAACTTGAGATCGGCATCGGTCAATACCCCTGACGCCGTTCCCAGCGCAGAAAGCGGCTCGGAGACTTGAGCCAGCAGCGCTTCCACTTCTTCCGACCGGACATGGTCCCGGCGACGGGCCAGCGTGTCGAAGTAATGGGCGTAGACTATCAGTTCTGGCGTCTCATTCACCCATGCCAGCAGCTTGCCGGGATCGAGCGCCAGAAGCTCCGGCTCATAGAACGCGGTCGCTGAGGCGAACCGTGCCCCTAATCCTCCTGCCCGGCTGGAAAGCGCGGCGGCGGCCTGGTCGCCGCTGTCACCAGAGCGCAGCATTCCCGCGTACAGGCCCAGTTTCCGCGTCGCCATCCCGACTTCGGTCCGCCGGGCTAGAGCCGCAGCAAGGGTCGCCGCCGAGTCCCCGAGATGACCGGCATATTCGGCAAAGCCTTCCAGCAGGCCGCCGACACGCGTGAACTCCTCTTCCCAAATCTCGACTGAGGGAAAAACACTCTCCACGTTCCATGTCTTCTCGTTCGGCACATCCTGCCGCTTAGGCAAAGTCTCGGGCATTGTTGATTTATCCTTCCAATTTCGTCACATACCATAGGACCTACCGCACCGCTTCGCTGTGGTCCTCCCTAAAGGGAAGATGAGGAAAGTGCAAAAGGGCGCAGCAAACAGTGCCCCTACATTTGTAATCTGAATCTTCCCTTTAGGGAGGACCCTGCGAAGTCATTTATGACGAAGCAAGGTGGTAGGTCACGTCGCCTGCAAAACATAAAGCACGCCATTTGTCGCGGCGCAGACCACGTAATCACCGTACAAAGCCGGGCCTGCCGTGCCGAGGCGCGTTCCTGGCGAAGTCTCGTAAGCCCGCCGGACTGCGTAATCGGCATCGAGCGAGTACAGGGTTCCATCGTCAGCGCCGACAAAAACGGTCGGGCCGCTGCACACCGGGGATGAGCGCAGGGGCGCGGCGCTGACACGGCGGGAACGAATTAGGTTTCCCGTTGATGAAGCGACGATATGCATGAACCCGTCGTCGCAGGCCACGAATAGGAGGCCGTCGGCAGACAGAGCTGGGGTCACCGAGATGCCTTTGGACGATACACTTGTCTGCCAGCGGATACTGCCTGTCGCGGCTTCCAGTGCATACACAGTTCCCGCCATTGTCGCCGCGTAAATGATGCCGTCTCTGACCAGCGGCGCGGCATCGAAGGGGCCATCGTTCTCAGTCGCCCAGACTTCTGCTCCTGTAGTAAGGTCAAATGCCCGCAGCAGATGATCGTCACCAGCCACAAAAGCGCCGCCGCCCCAGACCGCCGGAGCCGTATCGCTCTGACCACCCAAAGGCAGCGTTCTCAGAATGCTACCGTCATTCCGGTCCAGCACCGCCAGCGTCTCGCCTGCCGGGACCAGCAGCAGGTTATCGCTCAGCGTGACGCCACCATAGACTGCCCCGGCCACTTTGGTTTCCCAGCGGCGCGTTCCTCGAATAGCATCCATCGCGAGAACCGACCCGCCGAGCGTTGCCGCGTAGAGCATTCCATCTTCCGACAATGCCATTGCACCCCGGTCAGGATACAGCCCCTGGCTATCCGGCAGGTCGAAGTCCCAGAGCGCCGCGCCGGTCGCCAGCTCAAACGCATAGATCGAAGCCCGGTTGCCCGGCGTATCGATCCCGGACGCAATCACCATGCCAAACGCCGTAAGCGGTGCGCTCCATTCCAGCGCGTCCGCAGCCCGAGTCGGCGCAAACGACGGCGACGACCAGCGCCGGGCCAGATGCACTCCCAATGCTTGATTGGAAGACACTGCATGGGAGGCATCCCCGCCGGGGGCCATCCGCCAGTCGTTTTCCATTCGTAATATATGGCTTGTATTTAGCCGACAGACCTTTGCCAGCCACGTGTTCGGTGTCCCACAGACCCAGCACAGACGAATCCGTTCCCCGCAGCGACGACACTCCGTCGCGCCTTCCGGCAGATCGGCGGCGCAGTGCGGGCAGTTCGAGAGCGGAGGAGTGACCGCGATCGCCATTTCTAAATCTGCCGGCAGATCGGCCGCATCCGCCGCCGACACGGCCAGATACTGCCCGAACAGCGACACCTGCACCGCCGCCAGCGCCGCGTGACCCGCGAGGTCAGGCCGAAGTTCAGCCGTCAGGGCCTGCGATTCCGACGGTGCCAGCGCGAACTCCCCTGGGTACACGTCCAGCCACGGCACCGGCGACTTCACGCCCACATGCAGCACCGCCCGCCCGCTTTCATTGCGGACAACAGCGACGCGCCGGGCGACTTTATCAGTCCCCAGCGCGTGTTCCTGCGAAAAATCAAACTCAGTTGTATCTAAAACGGTCATTAACTCTCAAATTCAGCCCAAAAACCGGACCACTACTGGCGTTTCTTCGGCACTGTGCCCGCGGCGCTCTACGCGGTAGACCTGCGCGTTCGGGCGAGACGCGACCGCTTCCACCAGCAGCGTGTCTGCAAAGTGCAGGGCCGCGCTGTCCTCGACTCCAAATCCGTCCTGCATTCCATCCGCCACAAACTGACGGTAGGCAGGACGCCGCAGCACTTCCCCATCGTAGTGAGGACAAAAGCTTCCCGGCAGGAAGCCAAGCCCATCCTCAAAAGGTACCGGCCCATTTCCCCAAGAGTCCGTGCTTCCTGCCTCAAACCAGCACAATGCGCCTGCACTCACACCACACAGTACGATTCCCGCTTCCCATGCCTCTCGCAAAATAGCATCTAGCCCATGCGCCCGCCACACAGCCAGCATATTGACTGTACTGCCGCCCCCGACATAGATCACATCCTGCGACAGCACCAATGCCCGTAAATCCGGCTCCGTTCGCGGAAATAGTGTCAGGCAGGCTGTCTCTGCGCGTTCTGCGGGGAAAGCACTGAAAAACTTCTGCTGGTACTTCTCAGAGTCCCCACTGGCCGTCGACACAAAGCAGACCTTTGGCCTCGGCTTTCCCGTCAAGCCTAAAATAAAGTCTTCCAGCAGCGGGTTTTCCGGCTCGTCCGAAAACCCACCGCCTCCCAGAGCCACTATCTGCTTCATCATGACTAAAATCCTAGCTTGATCTCAGTTGTATTTGAGGGTAACGACACCGCATTCTGAATAATACAGGCTCTAAGATGCCGGCATTTCTGCCGATAAAGAATGTACTATGACCGCTGTCTCCACCCAAACCCTTTACGCCCCCAATCCCCCGCAGTTCGACGAACCCTTGCTTAAGATCGTCTTGGTCTTGGTGGGGGTCATTCTGATCGCCGCCTTCTCCGTCGGCTCGTAGCGGAGCATTCAGTTTTGCCTTCTTATTTTAACGCCGCCAATTCCGAGTCCTGCGGAAATGCCTGCTGGCTCAGGGCTAAAAGTGCGGGCCGTGACGTGCCTAGAACTGTCAGTGATTGATGCAGGACCGAATGCTTTGCGTCTTTCGTAATAATTTCAATCCCCATACAGGTGAAGCAAACGCAAATGTCCGTGTGGGCTTTACCCTTCCAGGCTCGAAATCCGACACCCGGCTCAAAGCACTGTGCGCCATCCGGCTCTGAACCTGCCTGAGCCAAAGCCGCACGAAGTGCTGAAGCAAACACTTGTCCCTGCGCCGAGCCGACGCGGATCACGGCATGATCCTCCAGAAAGAGTGGATGCAGCCCGGACAAAGTCGTCATGTCTGAAGCATTTTCGTGTTCACCACCACCCTGCAGCCGAAACGTTTCCACTCGGTCTGCCCCGGCGAGAATAGCCTGTGTGGCGGCATCGAGAACGAGCGGCTTATTGACACCAAACCGATGGGCATACGCTGTTTGGCGCATCTTGGATTCCTGCGCTCTCCGATAGTACGGAACGGCATAACAGATGGCGACAGTACAGAAGATCACTAAGCTCAGCAGTATCACAATGCGCTTCATTAATTTGCCTCTCTGGGAGAATACTGAAAGTCGCGAATGATAACTTCCTGGTCTTTTGAGGGATTTGCCTGAAAACTCCAGAAGTTGATTCCCAGCGGCAGAGCGACCTGCGGGATATGCGCTGCCGGGTTTACCGGAGCGTAGGTGTGCGTATGCAGCACCTGGGCCGATGATCCCAGCGGCTGAAGTCCGAGCATGACGGTACCCACAACACTGGTCGAACTCCAGGCAGTACGGGCCGTCGTAAGTGTTCCGCCTGCTAGACTGATCGAGAAGTTATCCGTATCCGACGCAATGGAATTTCCACCATTGTCTTTTGCCCTGTGCCCCGTCGGCGGATAATACGTAAAATCGGCGTTTGTCGTCACGGTATTGTTCCACTGAGAAAACTCGATGTCGAGCTCATTCTCGCCATCGACTCCAATTCCCGCCGCAGGTCCATAAGGGAACAGGCCCAGCACCGTGGATGGGTCCGTCGCATCGCCTGCCCCTTCGATCTGCCACTGGTACGTGCCAAATCCCATCTTATCGACCGTATACAGCTCGGACGCCGTCCAAGTATTCCCCGTGTGCGAAATCTTCAGATGCAGATAGCCGTTGGCATCAATAAATACATTGTTCCCGCTGCCCGGCGAGACCCCCGCCATTCCCCATTTGTCACCTTTCACATATGTCCTTTCCAGACAATACTTTGAATAGGCGCAGCCGCTGAAGCAGCAGGCGTTGAGGGATTAGAGGTCGCAGACCTGCACCAGACAAGCGCAAAACTCACGGATCCGATGAGAAATCCGACTACGGCCTTGACCATAGAAAACGATGGAATATCTCTCACTCTTTCCCTTTCCTCACCCCTCTTGTTTGGAATGCTCACCGAGTTCCGCAAGTTCTTTTTTGATCTCGATAATTTCTTCGCGCACTTCTTCAGAAACCATTTTTGCTTCTTCCGCAATCACCCGCGATGAATCCGCTGCTTGCCGCGCCTCTTCGGCAGTCCGGCGTGCGCCTTCGGCTTCTACCCGATACCGCTCGACTTCTCGCCGCTGCGCTTCAATGTATTCTCGCTGGCCTTCCGCTTCTTCCCGGTCGCCTTCGTTGAACTTGCGATGGATTTCCTCACCGCGCCGTTTCACTTCGCCGGAATACCGGATTTGTTCTCCGCCTTCGCGCTTTGTTTCGGCAGCTTCCCGCCTTTTTTCCGCAGTCTCTCGATCCGCTTCTGCGCCTACGCGTTTTTCCTCCGCTTCTAGGTCTTTTCCCTGTGTAGTCTCATCAGACAAAGCTTCTTTCCTCCTCTTTTTCTTGCGCCATCAATAGTAACTGCTCACGTCTAAATATTTTGGGTCGAGTATCGAAGACCATCAGGTCACTATGCGGCAGCCTTCAGCGGCGCATATTCGATGCCCATCCGCTCTGCTTCTTCCCGCGTCAGACCCAGCCTGGCTTTTCAGTATGATAGTCGGTTCCGCCGTTCCCGGCTGCGGATTTCTAATTTCTTCGATCAGGCGCTGGCCGAACATATCATAAATAGGATTTTTCGGGTAGACCCGCTGTGCAAGAGACATCTTCACCTCTGAGGCGTGCATAACGAGCCGTTATAATAAGTATTGCTCTACACTAAACTCGCTTTCATAGCCAAGTTGACGCCGCACAGTTTCGCTGAAACCGTGTGGCTTTATGTATGCGCTGAAAACAGTGAACTCTCGGCGGCCAATCCAATAATCAAAACCGTAGGGTAACTCTGCCCAAATCCCTCCTACTGTTTCGCGTGGACCAGAAATTCTGTCAAGTTCATCTCTGTGTTGATCTTGCGGAGCCTCAATATGTGAGATAAACTCCAAACGACATATCGAATCATGAACAGGCTTCCAGGCAATGTAGAAATAGCGATCAAAGGAGTTTTCCCGACGATCCGCAAGACCGATACCACAGGATGGTGCGCCGTTGACATCCCATACCGACACCAAATCAGGTGAGAATAACTGAACAATCTTGGCGACCGCCACAACATTGGTATTCAACAGTGCATAAAGAGCATTAGTATCTTTGGCAGTCTCAATGATCCTTGTGACACAGCGGGCTATCCAAGGTTCGCTGTCAATTGGAAATGCCTGCCAGAAAACTTTTTTGCGATTTGGAAGCCAGTTTGCCTGATGTGAAACGCCAAGTACATCAATCTGAAGATCAATATCATCAGGCGAAAGCAGCAAAGCATCTAAGGCCACTCGAATGGATTCATCTTTCCCATTGCTCACCAATTTATCGCGAAGTTTTTTTAGTGGTTCCATATATTTTCTGAGACCTGATTTCCTGTTTCATTTCGGTTCTCCTCATTTACTCGCGCCCGAAGACTTCGCGGCGGGCGTCTCGCTCACGGTCGCGGTCGGCGATGCTGTCGCGCTTGTCCCAGAGCTTCTTGCCGCGCCCGACTCCGATCTCAAGCTTGGCGAAGCCATTGTCGAAGAACAGCTTGGTGGGGACTACCGCCAGGCCGCGCTCGTTGACCCGCGTGGTCATCTTCGTGATCTGCCACTTGTGCAGGAGCAGCTTACGCTGACGGCGCGGCTCGGGGTTGTACCGGTTGCCCTGGTCGTAGGGCGCGATGTAGAAGTTGTAGACCCAGACTTCGCCGTTCTGGATGCGGCAGAAAGAGTCCTGCAGGTTCGCCAGGCCCATGCGGATCGACTTGATCTCGGTGCCGGTCAGGACAATGCCTGAGACATAAGTCTCTTCGATTTCGTATTCATGTCGGGCCTTGCGGTTGAGAATACTGACATTGCGCTTTCGGGCTTCGTCTTTGGTCGCAGATTTTGTTGCAGCAGTTGCCATAGTGAGCTAATTATAGCAGATTTGGTGTCACACGCGGCATCATGGTATAATGTGGACATGTGACAGCCGGAGAAGAAGGCAGCGAAGATTGAGTATCTCAGTGGTGACTGGCGGTGCCGGATTTATCGGATCGCATCTGGCAGCCCGGCTGGCAAAAGAAGGGCACAGTGTCCGTATTCTCGACAGCCTGGTCAGTGCGGCTTCTCAGCGCCGGGCGATAGTCTTAGCAGGCCTGCCGGGAATGGAAGTAATCTCGGGCGACATTCGGGACGCCGCGCTGTGCCGACGGGTTTTGATTGGGGCGGACTTTGTATTTCATCATGCGGCGGAAGTCTCCGTGCCGCGCTCGATTGAAGACCCGGCAGGGTGCATCGCAGTCAATCTAGGCGGCACGGTCAATCTGCTGGAAGCGGCTCGTGCCGCACAGACTGTTCAGCGCTTCGTATTTGCGTCGTCCTGCGCGGTTTACGGTGACACGGAAGATGCCGTCAAGTCGGAAGGGTCCCAGACCGATCCACTTTCGCCGTATGCGACCTCTAAGCTGGCAGGCGAATATCTGTGCCGCAATTATTTTCAGATTCATAATCTGCCGACAATCAGCCTGCGCTACTTCAACGTTTACGGCCCGGATCAGGACCCGAACGGCGCGTATGCCGCCGTGATCCCGAAGTTCATCATGGCGATTCTTGGTAGTCAAAAGCCGGTTGTCTATGGCGACGGTCAGCAGTCGCGGGATTTCGTGTTTGTCGATGATGTTGTCAATGCCAATATTCGAGCAGCATTATCTATTAATAGCAGCGCTTTAGGAAAGATATTTAACGTTGGCAACGGGCAAAGCATCGCACTTACGGAAATCTTAGAGAAGCTAGAGAAGTTATCTGGGTATGCTGTTGAGGCAGACACCCAGCCGGCGCGTTTGGGAGACATCCGAAGTTCCCAAGCGGACATCAGCGCGGCGGCGAAAATACTGGTATTTTCGCCGCAAATCCGTTTAGAAGACGGGTTGGCACGAACTTTGCATTGGTATCAATCAAAGATTACCGAATTTTAGGGAGTTTGATTACACATGAATATCTGCGTTATTGGAACAGGGTATGTCGGCTTGGTCACAGGCGTCGTTTTCGCGGACATGGGAAACGACGTCGTTTGCGTCGATAAGCTGGCCGCGAAGATCGACGGTCTGAACCAGGGCATCATGCCGATCTACGAGCCGGGCCT
>JBPBQB010000251.1:0-10887 GCA_050954545.1 Janthinobacterium lividum
TATAAATAGTTGCGGGCGTAGCCATCGGCGACAGCGACGACTTCGCCCTGCTTGCCTTTGTGTTCGATGTCCTGCAAAAGTATGACTTTCATACTGCGCTTTTCTTTCATGGTGTGTTCTTCCTTTTCGTGTGTAATTATAAATTCGCAAGCAAAATGATTGGATAAGTTATTTCGACTGCCGAAACTCCAGGCCGATCAGTCCGCCGCTCTTGCGGGTCAGGTTCTCGCCGCCCAGTACCAGACCAAGCTCAGGAGCCAGCATTAGTGTCCCTTTGGCATCGATATGATAGTTGTTCGGATCGTAGATATCAAGTGAGAACGTCCCGCGCTTGCCGAGACCGATGTCCGCACCAAGCGCGAGCTTAGACGCATAAATGCCCGCGCGTCCTGCAACAAGGCCGCTTTTAGCGAGCGCCTGCCCGCCCTGCAAAATCAGCTTGTTCGAGTCTCCGAAGCCATAGACCCCCGCCCGAACAAAAGTCACGGGCGTAATGCTGAGTGGCACCAGAACGTCGACATCAGTCCGAAAATGCTTGTCGCGCGTGTTGTATAGCGCCTGAACGCGCGGCAGGTAGTATGGGGCACCGCGAGACGGAGCCGGAGTCGGTGTCACAACGGGTGTTTCGCCTTTGACGGTACCGGGCAGGACTACGGCTCCGATGCCGGGGGCAGCCACGATAGTCGCAGTTTTGTGCTTTCCACCGGCAAGCTTATTGAACCGCTCCAAAAGAAACTCAGCTTGTTCACTGCTGTCTCGAATGTTTTGGATCGTGTCTTTCAGATTGCTCTGCACCTTCGGGTCTGTCGCAATCGCGCTGAGCGATTGAAAGTTTCCGGCGATGACGTTTAGCTTATCCGTTGTTGTCTTGAGGTTCGCGACTGTTGCTTCCAGGTTCTGTGTGACGCCGCCCTTGCTGAGAGCGTCATTGGCCTGTGCCGTAATCCCAGCGACTGCGGAAGTCGTGTCATTCAGATTACGGACAATGGCCGCAATCTGAGCACGATTTTCACGAGTGATGTCTCGAACCGAGCCGGTCGTCGCCGCGAGATTATTCAGCGAGACCTGCTCTCCAGATTTTGTTTGCCGCAGAAGCGCCAGCACCTGGTCATTGTCCGTCACCAGCAGTCCGTTCAGCTTACCCGTTAGCTTCAGGCCGTTCGCCGAAGCGGCATCCAGATTTGCCGTCGCTTCGTTGACATTGCCGAGAGCCTGATTTAAGCTGCCTTTGATGTGTGGGTCGGTAACCGCAGAATTGGCCGCATCCAGCAGTAGGTCCACTTTGCGTGTCATTTCCGTAACCTGATCCAGCAGTACATTTGCTTTGTTGAGAGACGCCGTGAGATCTCCAGCCCGGCTGCCCTTGAGATCAGTTTCCCCATCACGGATACTGTCGTTAGGATGCATCGCATAGTTCGCTGGTGGCACGACCATGATCGTGCCGCTGGTACCGAGAAGCGGGGTCGCAATCATAAACTGCGAACCTTTCGGAATGCGGACTTCCCTGCCATTCATTTTGTCTTTGATCTGAAGCTTCAAATCAGCCTGCTGCCCTGGTGTCAGCGTCACACTCTCCACTTTGCCGATCTGAACTCCGGCCAGCGTGACCGGCGTCTCCGCAGTCGCGCCGTCGGCGTCATTAAACAGAACATCAAATGAGTAGGTATTCGTGTCTAGAATATTGCCTTTCAAGAATACCCAAATCCCGCCGATCAATACGACTGCCGCAACAAAAACCAGTCCGACCCGCCCCGCGTTTCCTAGTGTCGTCATAAAATACCTGAACTCGCTTCCTTGACTCAACGCCGCGCGACTTCAATCGGCCCGTGTGATTTGCCTTCAATAAACTGCCGGACAATCGGGTTGTCACAGTCCTGAATCTGCTTCGGCGTGCCGGTCGCAAGCACTTCTCCGTTGTGGATCATCGCCACCTTGTCGCTGATCCGGAAGATGCTGGCAATCGAGTGCGAGACCACAATGCTGGTGACTCCCAGTTTATCCCGCATCTGCATGATCAGCTCGTCGATGACGCTCTCCATCACCGGGTCCAGGCCTGATGTGGGCTCGTCATACAGTAAAATCTCCGGTGACAGCGCGATTGCCCGCGCGAGGCCGACCCGCTTTGCCATGCCGCCGGAAAGCTCTGATGGGTACATGGCCTCGGTGCCGGGCAGACCGACCAGGGCCAGCTTCTCCGCGACCACTTTCTTGATTTCGCTCCCGGACAGCTTGCGGCGGCGGCGCAGGCCGAACGCGACATTTTCGTAGACTGTCAGGGAGTCAAACAGGGCCGCATACTGGAAGACCATGCCCATGCGCTCACGAACACGGTTCAGCTCTGACTCGCGCATTCCGACAATCTGAGCGTCGCCGATGCGGATCTCGCCGCTTGTTGCCGCTGTCAGGCCACCAATGCAGTGCAGCAGAGTCGTTTTGCCCGACCCGGACATGCCCATCACAGACAAGATCTCGCCGGGCGCAACACCGAGACTCGCGCCTTTGAGAATTTGCTTGCCTGCGACCTCAAACCGCAGGTCTTTGACTTCGATCCAGGCCGGTTCGTGGTGCTCTCCCGCTTCCAGCCCCAAATCACGATTTTTCAGCTCATGCATCAGAACGATGTCACCTCACTGAACATAAAGTATGTCATCACGAAATTCGCCAGGTAAATCAACACAATCGAAAGGACAACCGCATTGGTTGTCGCTTTGCCGACTTCAGTCGCCCCGCCGCGTGTTGCGAGACCCTGATGACACCCAACTAAAGCGATGATCATTCCAAACACGACTGTTTTGAAAATGCCCCTCGTGAAGTCCGATAAGTCCAGAAACTGCTTCATCGAGTTCCAGTAAACAATCGGCAGGACTCCCTCGGACTGCGACAGAAAACTGCCGCCAAGAATGCCGCCGGCATCGGCCAGCGCACAGACAAGCGGCATCATCAGCACGGCAGCCAGAACACGCGGCACGACCAGGTATTGAATCGGACTGACCGCGAGCGCCCGCAGGGCATCGATCTGCTCGGTGACTTTCATCGTGCCAAGCTCCGCCGCAATGGCCGAACCGGCCCTAGCCGCCACGACCACCCCTGTCAGAACCGGTCCAAGCTCCCGCGCAATCGCCAGAGCGACCACCGCCCCGGTGAACCCTTCCGCGCCATACTGCTTCAGGAACGGGGCAAAATACAGCGCTAGAACTGCCCCGGACGTAGTGGTCGTCAGCAGCGCGATTGCCACCGAGTTGACCCCCAGCGACGACATCTGCTCGATTAAGCCCCGCGTGTCCACCCCGCCGCGCAGCGCTTTGACCGTCTGTGCCAGCAGTATCAAAATCTCGCCAAAATAGGTCAGGACAACCAAGAAAGGGTTCAAAATAAGCAAGAGTGCGGCTTCGCCACGAGGCGCTGCCGGCGCATTCGCCGCCGGGGTTACAGTCATTTGGTCCGCCATACTGATCTTGAAAGCCTCAAAAGTCACACTGAAATCCGATACAGTATACTGGCAAAGGCCGCCGCAAGTCAAGTTGCCGTGAGAGATAATTCGCCGCCTTACTTTTATTCAAGTGGCTTTGTTGGTGCCGGGCAGGATTCTTGCTCTGGTAAGTCTAACTTCTTTCCTATGCTAACAAACGAAGAAACTCTCCAAATATTTAAAGATTCCGGCGCACTTTTAGAAGGCCATTTCCTACTGGCATCGGGCTACCACAGTGCGATTTACTTAGAGAAGTTCCAGGTGCTCCAGTTCCCGCCCTCGGTTGAGCGTCTGTGCCGCGAGATTGCCGAGCGCTTCGCCAATGCCGAAGTGCAGGTCGTCGTCGGCCCGACAACCGGCGGCGTCCTTCTGGCCTATGAAGTCGCCAAGCATTTAGGCGTGCGCGGAATCTTCGCTGAACGCGGCGATGACGGTAAAGGCCGTGTTCTGCGCCGGGGATTTGAGATCAAAGAAGGCGAAAATGTCCTTTTAGTCGACGACATCCTGACCACTGGCGGCAGTATCCGGGACACGATGCAGGTCATCGAAGGCTACCAGGGCAATTTAGTCGGCATCGGTGTTCTCGCAGACCGCAGCGGCGGCACCATCGACTTCGGCGTTCCTTTAGAAGCCCTGCTTCGTTTAGATGTCGAAAAGTTCGCCCCCGACGCCATCCCTAACTGGCTCGCCGCTATCCCGATGACCGAGCGCGGCAGCACCAAGCACTTGAAACCCTAGAGCTGTGTTTACGGAGTGACTGCCCGTGTCCATTTTCAATTTCTTTGTACGCTTCAATCAACCGACTGCTTGGATTACGAAGAGCAATCAAACTGAGATCATCTCCCGCAGACCAATAGCACAGAGAATAGTGTTCGGTTTTTATGCGGGGTTTCTAGTTTGCCTGACCTATAAAGTCGTGACCGGCCTATTGCCTTTGCTTTCCGACTCTGCTGCCTGGGGAGCGATTGCCTTTATTGTGCTGGCGCTTGTCTCACTGATTTTATGCTTCTTGCTTGGAGCAGGGCCGCGTCAAATGCTTCTGAATTTGGAGAAGCAAGAATATTCGCTCAAGCGGGGTTTTCCGTTCTTAACATGGACAACGCAAGGTACAACAAGTGAAGGTAAGATTTATGTTTCTGAGACCAGGTCAGGCAGCTATCAAGTAAGATTTCAAGCGCAAGGCTGGCGGGGCGGGCTTCCTATTGAGTTCTTTGAGACAAAGGCAGACGCGCACTCTACAGCACGGGAAATCGCCAGCAAGATTGGTCTTAGTACCAGGTGCGTGGAGTGCCTCTGAATTGTGCTACAATTATTTTATGGTTACGATAGACATCAGCGATATTCAGCGGGATCTTTCAGGCTATCTTCATCGTGTCCAAGCCGGTGAGACACTGCTGGTGTTAGAAGCGGACCAGCCGCTTGCTGAGATCAAACCGGTTGATAATTTCGGGGCGAGGACCAAGAAGCCGCGTCCATTTGGATTGTGCGCAGGTGATTTCGTCGTGCCAGACGATTTTGATGCTCCGCTGCCGGAAGATATTCTTCAGGATTTTGAGCGTGCATAAGGCAGAATAATGAGACTACTGCTAGACACGCATATTTTCCTCTGGTTTATCGTTGGTGATCAGAAACTAGCTATCAGGCTGCGTGAAGCAATAGCCAATCCTGAGAATGAAGTGTTCTTGAGTGTCATATCTCTTTGGGAAATTATCATCAAGTACAAGCTGGGCCATCTGCCGCTCCCTTTGCCGCCAGAGATATACGTGCCAGCACAGCGTGAACTCTTCGATATTAGCAGTCTGCCTGTGGATGAAGGAAGCGTTTTTCAAGTCGCAAAATTGCCGCCTATCCATCGTGATCCATTTGATCGTCTTCTCATTGGACAGGCAATCGAGCATAATTTGAGACTTGTTACTGTGGATACGGCTATTAGTGCATATCCAATGGCTCCTGTGTTCTGATAAGCAGAAGATACGAGAAAGAAATCTCTTGAGAACTACCCCGCGTCGATTTATCCGAGTATTCTTCGCTGCTTCCGTTCTCTCCCTTCCCTTGCTCACTCTAAGCTTGTCCGGCCACGCGCAATCCCCACTGCCACCTACTGTCACAAACAAGTTTGTTGAGGGGCTGGATTTGAGCGCGATGGATACGCGTGTCAAACCGAGTGACAACTTCTTTCGCTATGCGAACGGGGCCTGGCTGGATCGGACTACGATCCCGGCGGAAAAGTCGTACAGCGGGGTTTATGATGAAGTCACGGAGCGCAATCTTGCGATCCTGCGCTCACTTGCAGAGACGGCGGCGGCTGACAAGACACTTTCCCAGGACAGCCCGCAGGGCAAAGTCGGCAGCTTTTACCGGAGCGGCATGGATACGGCACACATTGAAGCCGAAGGGATCGATGCCCTGAAGCCGGAGATGGCCGCGATTGATGCAATCCATGACACGGCCAGTCTGGAAGCGGAGATCGGGCATCTGCATCGGCTGGGGATCGGCGCGGGGTGGACATTCTATGTCAACCCAGACGACAAAGCCAGCGATCAGCAGATCGGGCAGCTCTATCAAGGCGGCATCGGACTGCCGGAACGCGGCTACTATGAGCGCCGGGATAGAGAGACGGTCGCTATACGCCGGGCATATATGATCCATATTGGGCGGATGCTGACACTGATTGGCGACTCACCAAAAGCAGCAGAACAAGAAGCACGGATCATTATAGGTCTGGAAACGCGTCTAGCGCTGGCTTCCAAAACGCCCGTTGACCAGCGTGACCCGGAAGCGAATTACCATAAGATGACATTGCCGGAGCTGAATGCTCTGACACCGGGAACAGACTGGCAGCCGTATTTCTCCGCGCTGGGCCTGCCGTCTCCAGACGCGCTGAATGTCGCCCAGCCGGGATTCTTTGTCACCGTGGGTCAACTGCTGAATTCGGTTCCAATCAATAATTGGAAAGTCTACCTGCGCTGGAATCTGATCAGCACGGAAGCACCACGCCTCAGCGATGCGTTCGTTCGCGAAGATTTCCACTTCAACCAGACAGTCTTAAATGGTGTGCCTCAGAACCGCCCGCGCTGGAAACGTGTCTTGACTGCTACCGACGAGTCATTAGGAGAAGCGCTTGGACAGATGTATGTGGCCCAGGCGTTTTCGCCCCAGGCAAAGAGCGATGCCACAGCGCTTGTCCAAAACCTGAAGGCTGCCCTGCATGAGCGGCTTCAAGCACTGGATTGGATGAGCGCCGATACCAAAGCGCAGGCACTGGAAAAGCTAGACATGATGGCGGTCAAAGTCGGCTACCCGGACCATTGGCGAGATTACAGCGAACTGGATGTCAGCAGCGCATCGTATGCAGTCAACGGAATGCATGCCGATGAGTTCGAGTTTCAGCGCAATCTGAACAAGATCGGACAGCCAATCGATCACGGTGAGTGGGGCATGACCCCGCCGACAGTCAACGCATATTACAGCGCAGAGATGAACGACATCAACTTTCCTGCCGGAATACTTCAGCCGCCGCTGTTTGATTCGCACTTTGATGATGCAGTCAACTACGGCGTCACTGGCGCGACCATCGGCCACGAAATGACCCACGGCTTCGACGACCAGGGCCGCCAGTACGATGCCCACGGCAATCTCCACAACTGGTGGACAGCATCGGATGTGAAAGCCTTTACGGACCGCGCCCAGGGGATTATCGCTCAGTACAACGCTTATCAGCCTCTGCCGGGCCTGCATGTCAACGGAACGCTGACCCAGGGCGAGAATGTCGCCGACATCGGTGGTCTGAAGATCGCGTATTTAGCATTTGAGAAGACCATCGCAGGCAAGCCGCACCCGCTGATCGAAGGCTTCACGCCCGAGCAACGTTTCTTTATCGCCTACGCGCAGAGTTTCCGGGGCAAAGTGCGCCCCGAAACCCAGAAAACGTCGCTCCTTTCCGACCCGCATTCCCCCGACGAGTTCCGGGTCAACGGCGCAGTCGCCGACATGCCGGAGTTCCATCAGGCCTTCAATTGCCCGCCGGTTCCCGGTGCCAGCCCAACGACTATTTGGTGAACCCACCCCGCTCGTTCCTCGCTTCCCCTCCCGAAACGGAAAGGGTCGGAGTTTGGGCAGGCTAACATTTGCAAGGCAAGCTACTTCATCCCGGACTTACTCTTCGTCCTCCCGCTTCGGGAGGACCCCTGCGAAGTAACTTGTTACGAAGCAAGGAGGTGGGTTCAGAGACTATCCAGCCGTCCGCCGTCGGCGATGAGTGTTGTCCCCGTAATAAACGCGGCTTCATCAGAGGCAAGGAAGCAGATAGCGGCGGCAATATTGTCCGGCCATCCTACCGCGCCGTCAATCAATTCGAGGCCGCTTTTGACATTCGGATTGTCCCACAGCATCGGCGTGTCGACAGCGCCGGGGGCGACACAATTGATGCGGATGCGCCGTTCCAGCATCTCCTCACTGAAGCCGCGCGTGAAGGACTCAATTGCGCCCTTCGATGCCGCATACGGGACGACTCCTTTGGTAGTCGCGTGCGCGTGAACGGAGCTGAGATTGATAATCGATCCGCCCGGAGGCATATGCGGGACACCGTATTTGCAGAACAGAAAAACGGAGCGCAGGTTGACATTCATCACCCGGTCCCAGTCGTCCTCGGGCAACTCGAGCAGCGAATCAAAGGTCATCGTCGCTGCGTTATTGACCAGAACATCCAGATGTCCCCAGCGGCTGACAGCGGCTTTCACTGCCGTCTGGACCTGCTCGGACTGAGAGACATCGGCTCGGAAGAACTCAGCGTCGCCGCCGGAATCGCAGATGCGAGACGCTGTCCCATCCCCCGAATCTGCCCGATCTACCACTAAAACTTTCCCACCTTCGTAAGCCATCCGTAAACACGTCGCCCTTCCGATGCCTGAGCCGCCGCCGGTCACCAGGCATACTTTGCCCTCAAATCGCTTTGAAAGCTGCATCATAATCAAGCCCCTCTGTTTCTGCTTTTGTCTTACCCGTTTTGACGGCAGGGAAACAGGCTCAGTACGGTGAACTTAACGCGTATGATTTCTGTCGAGGACGTTTCCAAAACTTACGCGGGTCAAACCGCACTGGCACCGACGACGCTCACGCTGACTCCAGGCAAGACCACTGTCCTGATCGGGCCTAGCGGCTGCGGCAAATCGACCCTGCTGCGGCTGATGGTCGGCCTAATCACGCCGACCACAGGCAGGGTCGTGATCGGCGATACCCCGCTGACTGCTCAGAATGCCGAAACCCAGCGCCATGCCATCGGATATGTCATTCAGGACGGCGGCCTGTTTCCGCATTTGACAGCATCCCAGAATGTCGCACTGCTGGCCCGCTATTTAGGTAAAAGCGACGGCGAGATCGAAACTCGCAGGAATGAACTGGCTCAGATGGTCCAGTTGCCAACTGAGTCTCTGTCCCGCTACCCTTCCAATCTGTCTGGCGGTCAGCGGCAGCGAATCGGCCTCATGCGTGCCTTGATGCTCGATCCGCCACTGCTGCTGCTGGATGAGCCGCTGGGCGCGTTGGACCCAATCACCCGCAGCGAATTGCAGACTCAACTTAAGGCAATATTCGCACGTCTGCAAAAAACAGTTGTGCTGGTGACCCATGATATGGGTGAAGCGGCGTATTTTGGCGACACGATCATTCTCATGCGCTCCGGGAAGATCGTGCAGGAAGGAACGCTCGATGACCTGCTGCATCGCCCCGCCGAGAGCTATGTCACAGATTTCATCCGCGCCCAGCGCTCCCCACTGCCGGAAGTGCCGGAGGTCAGCGCCCAATGAAGATAGCACCGTTTTTCTTACTCCTGCTCCTCGCTCTCCCCGCGTTCGCCCAGAAGCCGACACTCAATGTCGGCTCCAAACGGTTTGCCGAGTCGCGCATTTTGGGCGAGATCATCACACAGACTGCCAATAAAGTCGGCGAAGCGCAGGCGACGCATCAATCCGGCCTCGGCAACACGGGCATTGTCTTTGCCGCACTCAAAAACGGCAGTATCGATGTCTATCCCGAGTACACAGGCACAATTATACAGGAGCTTTTGAAGAGCAAAGACAAGCTGAGCCTGCCTGAGATGAACGGTCAGCTTACGCCGCTCGGCCTTGCTGCTGGTGTTCCTCTGGGCTTCAACGATACGTATGCTCTGGCAATGCGCGGCGACCAGGCGCAGAAGCTAGAGATCAAAACTTTGTCCGATCTGGCGAAGCACCCGGAACTTAAACTTGGTCTTTCTCAGGAGTTTTTAAAGCGGGCCGACGGCTGGTCGGGTGTTAAAGCCGCTTATGGCCTGCCGTTCGCTTCTCCGCAGGGCCTCGATCATGGATTAGCCTACGGCGCTATCGCGGCTGGTCAGATCGATGTCACGGACATCTATTCGACGGACTCTAAGATCAGCAAGTATAAGCTGCTCGTGCTGGATGACGACAAGCATTATTTCCCAGCCTATGATGCCGTGCTGCTGTACCGAAAAGACCTGCCGACACGTCTGCCGCGCACCTGGACTGCACTGACTGCTTTGCAGAATAAGATCACCGCGCCGCAGATGATCACGCTGAACGCACAGGTCGAGCTGCAAAATCAGACCCCTACCGCCGTTGCGGCGGCCTATTTATCCGGCGACAAAGCGGCGGCAGTGCATGAAACACTCTGGTCGGCGCTCTCTGGCCCGGACTTCTGGCCGGAAACACGTCAGCACCTGTTTCTGGTCTTCTCATCACTCGTTCTCAGCATCTTGGTAGGCATCCCCCTCGGCATCTGGGCGGCACGAACCCGTGCGGCGACACAGCCTGTCCTGAGCATCACCGGCCTCATTCAGACCATTCCGTCGCTGGCACTGCTGGCCTTCTTGATTGCCCTGCTTCACCGGATCGGCCCAGTTCCGACCATCGCCGCGCTTTTCTTATATTCGCTGCTGCCGATTGTCCGCAACACATACACCGGGCTGACCGACATTTCCCCCACCCTGCGCGAGTCGGCCATGGCATTGGGCCTGCCGTCAGGCGCACGTCTGCGACTGATCGAGCTGCCGCTGGCGTCTCGGGCGATCTTTGCCGGCATCAAGACTGCTGCCGTTATCAATGTCGGCACAGCCACAATCGCCGCCTTCGTCGGCGCAGGGGGCTATGGGGATCGAATAACGCAGGGATTAGAAAACAACGATAATCTGCTATTGCTGGCCGGTGCCATCCCCGCCGCTGTGCTGGCCCTGCTGGTGCAGTACGGGTTCGACTTACTTGACCGCGCCGTCGTCCCGAAAGGTTTACGGTAGGAGTGGACGGCCCCCACCCCCGCCGCTGCGCGTCGACCCCTGCCCCCACAAGCGGGAGAGGGGTTAGGATAAATTAAGATAAGAGGAAGCGACTTTCCCTAACTTCCAATTCTTCACCCCTCTCCCACGC
>JBPBQB010000078.1:0-10842 GCA_050954545.1 Janthinobacterium lividum
AACGAAAAGGCACAGGATGGAAGTATATCGGCTGGGTCGCGCTGACATTGGTGGCTTCCGTAATGACTAAAGGCTTTGCCCTGCTGCTGCTGCCGCTGTTTGTGCGGGTACATGGCCGGGCCTTTGCGATCTGGGCCGTTTGCAGCCTAGTGTATCTGGGGATGCCGCTCTGGGTCTATCTGCCGGAGTTCCTGCATGGGATGCATCAATATCTCGAAAATGTTCATGCGAACTCGGGACTGTTCGGGTGGATCAATCTGGGCCTGAGCGTTGTCACGCGGCACTGGCATTATGCGATCACGGAAAAGCTGTCCGACGCGGCGATTCTCGGGGTGACGTACTGGTCTATCCGGCAGCCGGTCGACTCGTATTCGGAGCTGCTGCGGCGGTCTTTCATCGTGCTTGCTGTGACGCTGCTTGTTATTCCTACACTATTCCCCTGGTATCTGCTCTGGACTGTCGCATTTATTCCGCTGCTCGGAAATAAGCCGCTGTACTCGTTTGTCCTGCTTTCCGGGCTGTCCGTGCTGCTGTACGTTTACTACTATTCGCTTCAAGCCTACTGGTGGATCTCAGTAGTGGAATACGGGCCGTTTTATATTCTGCTGGCGTGGGAGATTTGGAAGGCAAAATCAAATTATGCGCGTGATGACTTACAATATCCGGGGCGGGCTGGGGATGGACGGGCGGCGCTCGACGGAGCGCATCGCTGAGGTCATTCTGGCGCAGGATGCCGACATTGTCTGTTTGCAGGAAGTGCATCAGCGGCTGCCTCAGAGCGCCTTTGTCGATCAGCCGAAACAGTTAGAAAAATTCTTAGGCCAGACAGTCACGTTTCAAGCCAATCTGCGGCTTGGAATCGGCGGTTACGGGCTGGCTGTGATCTCGCGCTACCCTGTCGGGACCGTACAAAACCATCTGCTGCCAAGTGTTCGTGAACAGCGAGGCGTTCTGGAAGTCCGTTTAGATACTCAAAACGGGCCAGTGATTGTCTTCTGCACGCATTTCGGATTGAACGGGGAAGAAAGGGTCAAACAAGCGGCACGGCTGGCTGAGTTAGTTGAGGGTGCTGCGTATCCGGTGATTGTCTGCGGAGACTTCAATGAACGCCCGGATGCCGCCGGTATCCAAACCCTGCTGGCCCAGACCGGCTTGAATGACGCCGACGCGAATCAGAACCGCCTGACCTATCCGACAAATGCCCTGGAAGCGCGGATCGACTACGTTTTTTCCTCGCCTGTACTGACACCAGGACAAGTTTCAGTCATAGCAGCCGATGCATCGGACCATCTTCCCATTGTCGCGGAGTTTTTGGTGGGGGAGTGAGCAAGCGACCCGATTATCCATAATCTGCCCGAAAGCAGGCCCAGCGGCATAACCCCGGATCGCTTGGTATAATTATATTCTAAACCAGCCGCTCATACAATAGCCTAAAAGGGTAGTTCCTGCTGTAAAATAGATTATAGAAGGGCAGCACATGAGAAAACTTCAATCCCTTCATGCTTGCTGGCGATACCCATGCACCTTTCGTACCGCCCAATTGTCTCCAGCGATTTAGATGCCTGCTGGCGGATCGCACAGGATAACCGTTTTTACCCGCCCTTGCTGCGGTCAAGTCGAACGGAGTTCTGGGGTCATCTGTTGGCAGCAAAATCAGCGCAGTCAATCGCAGTAGAAGATTTGGATCGTTCTCCTGATACCCGCCTGAGAGCTTTTTCGCTGAGCGTCTTTGTGACGGATGCTTTTGCAGAAGCCGCGCGGACGACTCTGTCACCAGGCATCGCTGGACACTTACACGCGCAGATGTCGAACGGGGACACGCCGATTTTAGGACAGGCCGCAATCGGACATGCGAACGCGCGAGGCGGATTAATTCTGTTTGCAGGCCCTTTTGGCTATGCCGCCACCCAGACCGAGCGGGAACAAGTAGCAGCCGCCGAGATGATGCTTGCCTGCCTTTTTCACGAACATGCCGGGTACCAGATCAAAGAGCTATTGCTGGAAAATTCCCTGAGTACCCGGTGGGTTGCCAGCAACGCGACCCGCCTGCATCAACGCACGGATTTCTCTGGACACTTCAAGTCTCATCCCGATCTGCTGCCGCCGGAAGGCGAACATCCAACACTGTACGGGCTGACCCGGCAGGAAGCCTTCGAGAACCTGGAAAGCCGCTTCGTTCCTTTGTTCCTTTACACGCGCCCTCAGTTCGGTTTTCGGCCCGGCGAACAGCGTCTGCTCATTCAAGCAGGGCGAGGCGGAACTAACGAGGAAGCGGCACAGGCGCTGAGCATCTCTTTATCGGCAGTTAAAAAGTGCTGGGAATCAATTTATACACGGGTCGCGCTGATCGAGCCGGATCTGCTGGCAGCTTCGCCGGAGTCCGAAGCCAAGCGGGGATCGGAGAAAAAGAACCGATTACTGACTTATCTGCGCCAGCATCCGGAAGAGATTCGTCCCTATGCGCCGTGATCGGCAGGAACCGCAGGAGTGTCGTGCGGCACTGAGTACACCGAACTGAAATAAAGATGTGCGCCTTTGTTCGCCAGCAGAGAGCCAGCGAGGGTCATCACACCCAGCAGCAGAAGCTCACGCGCAAAGTTCGCCAGCGACATGCCGATATTCGCGGCAGCAGGCGGCGGCGCACCGGGTGTTTGAAGCGGCTCCAGGCCAGGAACCGGTGCGTGGAACAGATGCAGAGCGGTCACAAAGACAAAGACGAGCATACCAATGCCGATTAGAAAGACCAGCAGGGCCACCAGACGGCAGGACAGATGCGTATGCGAATTGGAGACGGACATCGGGACAGTTCCTGTTGAATTCTTATCCTGTTCAAATTTGGGGGATGATTGTATCATGGCACAGAGAGCCCTCCATCGTCAAGCCTGTCTTTGTGACGTCAAGCTAGACTGAGATGTTCCCGACCTACCCGATATGCATATAGGAATGCAAATACCAGAAGGCGATTGTGTGGCCGTAGAACAAAGCCAGCAGAGCGCCGACGGCCATAGCCGGGCCGAAGGGGATCGGTACGCGCTCCCCAAGATGCCGCCGCTGCCGGGCGATCACAATCAGCCCGGCAAAAGCCCCGAGGAAGATAGCGAAGCCGAGAGAGCCAAGCGCAAGACCTAGCCCGAGATTAGCCCCGATCGCCGCTGCCAGTTTGCCGTCGCCGCCGCCCATGCCCCCGGCGTCTTCATCCGCCTCGATCTCTTCCGACGTAAACCCTTCCAGCGGCGGCTCTTCGCCCCAATGCTGCTCGGCATACCGGCGCAGGGGCTTGATTACTGCCCCGGCATAATAAACAGAGACGTAAGCCCAGTCTTCGGCATTTTCACGGAGATAGGACCAGGCCGCAGGACCAGCTTTCAGGCGCTTATCCAGGACGCAGACAATATACACATAAGATGCCAGGCCAATGAGATAGATGACGGCGGCGTACCCGAATAAGCCGAGCACGGAGTCCCGAAAAGTTCCGGCGATTGCTGCGTGAACCAGGCCGATAACCACGGCGAGAACGCTGAGGCCGTCGGGAATAATAAAGTGCTCTAAATCGATGAAGAAGACGCAGATGAGGATCGCTGTAAAGAGGCAGTGGAAGACGGCATCGTACCAGAAGCCGCCATTTTGCCAGTCATACCCGGCAACAACGGCGAACAGAACGCCTGTCAGAAGCTCGATGCTGGGATACCGCCAGGAGATGGGCTTGCGGCAGTAGCGACACTTCGCGCCCAGAACGAGGAACGAGAGGACTGGGAACAGGTCGATTGATCCCAATCGATGTTCACAGTTCGGGCAGTAGGACCAGGTTGGCGTGTTGACACCCTGCCCGCGAGGCAGACGCCAGATGACGACGTTCAAAAACGAGCCGATGGCGAGGCCATACAGCCCCGCCACCACAAGCCACATTCCGAGGCTTGAATGCCAAAGTAAAGCGCTTATTCGCCTGCGCCTTTTTCCGTACCGTCGCCGCCCGAAAGAGACTGGATCAGGACAATCATCGGCATGAACATTCCGAGAATGATCAGAAGGACCGCGACTCCCAAGAAGCAGATCAAGATCGGCTCAATCGCAACGGCAAGTGCTGCCAGAGCCGCGTCGACTTCATCTTCGTAGAAGTCCGCGATCTTGGAAAGCATGGCATCCAGCGAACCCGACTCTTCGCCGATAGAGATCATCTGGACGACCATCGGTGGGAACAGCTTGGATTTGACCAGCGGATCGCCGATTCGGTCGCCTTCCCGGATACGCGCACGGGCTTCCAGAATCGCATCGGCGATGACAACGTTCGCGACCGTGCCGGAAACCGTTTCCAGCGCCTGCAGGATCGGAACACCCGAAGTCAGCAGGGTCCCCAGCGTCCGCGAGAAGCGGGCCAGGGCAACTTTGTGGTTCAGCTTGCCGAAGACAGGCACTTTCAGCTTGAACTTATCCCAGACATGGGAGCCGAAGTTTGTCTTGATGAACGCGCCGAACGCAAAGCGCACGGCAAAGAAGATCGCCAGGGCCAGATAGCCTTTGTGCAGGAAGAAGTCGGAAACAGCGACAAGGCCAAGTGTCAAGGGCGGGAAATCCGCCTTGCCATGCGGCAGCATCGTCTCAAACAGGTTCAAAAAGGTTGGAACGATAAACGTACACAGACCGACAACGATGATAGTCGCGGCAATCACGACAATCGTCGGGTAAGTCATGGCCGATTTGATCTTGCGCTTCATCTCGACATCTTTTTCCAGGAACGTCGAAAGCCGCTGCAAGGTCTCTTCCAGAACGCCGCCGACTTCACCGGCGCGGACCAGACCGATAAACAGGTTGCTGAAGACCGACGGGTACTTTGCCAGGCTCTTGGAAAGCGTGTTTCCCGCTTCGACTTCTCGCTGGACATCAATGATGATGCGCTTGAACTTCGGACTGGTCTGCTGCTGGCTTAAGACATCCAGGCAGCGGACAAGCGAAACGCCCGCATCGATCATGGTCGAGAACTGGCGGCAGAAAATGGAAAGCTCGGTGAGCTTGATCTTCTGAATGTTTTCGAACCAGTTGCCGCCAAGCCCTTTTTTGATCTTGGCGGATTTGATCTCGGAAATCACAAAGCCCTGTTCACGCAAGCGACGCGCCAGGACATCCGGGTTTTCCGCTTCCGAGGTGCCGCTTCGCATGGTGCCGGAAGCATCGCGAACGGTATATGCATAAGTTGCCATAGGTATTGCTCCTTCAATGAGCGTAAAACGCTATAGTTAATAACGTCAGCCAAGCCTAAAACGGTTCGGCTTGCGCGAAAAATTTTAGCGGCCTGCCGGGGCAGATGCCGAGCGCGGGCCGCCTTGAGAGCCGCCTGCTCCGGTCGTGCCGTCACCGGCCAGCATTCGTTTGAGCTCTTCCTTGTTCTGAGCACGGCTCATGGCGCTATCGTAGGTGATCTTGCCTTCCATATACAGGTTCCGCAGGGAAGCATCGGTAGTGATCATGCCGATGTTAGCCGAAGTCTGAATAATAGACGTGATCTGGTGAGCTTTTGCTTCACGGATCAGGTTCCGAATAGCCGCGTTTGCGATCATGATCTCGAACGCACCGATCCGCCCCCGGCCTGAGCTGGCTAGATAGTTCGGTGTTGTCGGGATAAGCTGCTGGGAAATAATCGCCTGAATGTTGTTGGACAACTGGAGGCGAACCTGCCCCTGCTGACCGGGCGGGAAGCCGTCCACAATGCGGTCGACAGACGATGCCGCCGAGTTGGTGTGCAGAGTGCCGAACACAAGGTGACCGGTTTCCGCAGCGGAGACAGCCAGCGACATCGTTTCGAGGTCACGCATCTCACCGACAAGAATGATGTCCGGGTCTTCGCGAAGAGATGCCCGAAGCGCGTTGCCGAAGCTCTTTGTATCCATGCCCAATTCACGCTGATTGATGACCGAGAGTTTATGGTTATGCACAAACTCGATGGGGTCTTCAATCGTGATGATATGCTCGGAGCGTGTCAGGTTAATCGCGTTGATCATTGCCGCAAGTGTCGTCGACTTGCCCGAACCGGTCGGGCCCGTGACAAGCACCAGGCCGCGCTTGAGGTGCGTCAGCTCTTCGAAGATGGTGGGCATTCCCATGTCTTCGAGTGTCGGGATCTTGGTGGGGATCAGCCGCAGGGAAGCCGCAACGCTGCCTTTGTCTTTGAAGATATTGACACGGAAACGAGCTTTCTTTTGCAGGGCATAAGAAAAGTCCAGCTCCCAGTTGCTTTCAAACTTCTGGATCTGCTCATCGGTCAAGATGGCATACATCATCTGCTGGATGTCCAGCGGCGACATGCTCTCGTAGGGGGTCGGCTTGAGCTCGCCATCGGCCCGGATCACAGGCGGGATACCGGATGCGATATGAAGGTCGGAACCCTTCATTACAATAATCAGGTCCAGCAGCTCATCGATGTGCAGCTCCTGCACAGACTTTTTCTGGACCGGTTTGGTGACAGGACGCGGCTGGAACTGCGGCGCAGTCTGCCCGTTTGCCTGTGGATTTGCCTGCGGCATGGTCGCCGCCGCTCCATTTCCCGAAGTTCCCATTGGTTCGGCCATAACAACGTGCCTCTTTCAGAGAAAAACGAACATACCCCACCCTGCTGTTTCCAGCAGAGTGGGGATCATTAATCAGAACCCGGCGGTGAAGACAACGCGCATGACTTCGTCCGGCGTCGTCATCCCTTCCAGGATTTTCAGCAGACCGTCTTCGCGCAACTCGCGCATCCCGTTAGCTTTGGCCGCATCCCGAATGTCGGCGACGGGCGCACGGCGCACGACAAGCTCCGCGATCTCTTCATTCATGGTCATCAGCTCATACAGACCCACACGGCCTTTATACCCCTTGAAGCGGCATTCTTCGCAGCCTTTGCCTTCGTAGAGGGTGACCTGTGCGTTCGGGTCCTCGGGTTTGTAGCCGAACTTGCTTAGGAAGTTCGCCGGAACCCGGTAGGGCTCTTTGCAGTTCGAGCAGACTTTGCGGCAGAGTCGCTGTGCCATAATGCCCTGCACGGTCGCCGCAACAAGGTAGGTTTCAATGCCCATGTCCGCAAGGCGCATGACCGCCGAAGGCGCATCGTTGGTATGCAGGGTCGAGAGCACAAGGTGGCCTGTCAGAGACGCTTCAATCGCGATCTGCGCCGTTTCCAGGTCGCGCATCTCTCCGACCATGATGATGTCCGGGTCCTGACGCAGGAAGGAGCGCATCGCAGCAGCAAATGTCAGACCAGCCTTTTTGTTGATCTGCACCTGAGAAACGCCCGACAACTGGTACTCGACCGGGTCTTCGACCGTGATGATATTCTTCTCGACCGAGTTGATCTTATGCAGAACCGAGTACAGCGTTGTCGTTTTGCCGGACCCTGTCGGCCCTGTGGTCAGGAACATGCCCTGCGGCTGAGCGACGATCTCTTCCAGTTTCGCCTGCACTTCCGGCGTAAAGCCGAGTTTGTTGAGGCCAAGCAGAACGCTCGTCTTGTCCAGGATACGCATGACGATCTTTTCGCCAAACATAGTCGGCAGACACGAAACGCGCATATCATAGTCTTTGCCTTCATGCCGAACCGGGATACGTCCGTCCTGCGGAACGCGCCGCTCCGCGATATTCAGCTCAGCCATGATCTTAAAGCGCGAAATAAGCGCGGCCTGAATGTGCTTCGGCACAGTCATAGTCTCGTTCAGAACGCCGTCGATCCGGTACCGGATACGGACGCCCTTGATGCCCGGCTCGACATGGATATCAGAGGCTTTCTCGCGGATCGCCTGCATCATGATTGCGTGGGCGATACGGATAATAGGCGCTTCTTCGGAGATCTTCTCCAGGCCGCCTTCATCGTCTTCGTCCAGCCCCGCGCCGCCCAGCTCACCCAATTCGTTCTTGATGGCATCCGACAGGCCACCGGCGTTGCTCATCGCCATATCCTGGCCGTTGCTGCCGTTGCGTCCCTGTGTCAGATCAGTCGCATTGCCATTTTCTTTGATGATTACCGGAAACTGTCCATCGGGGCCTTTGATGACCGCTGGGAGTTCAGAACCGCCGTCTCGTCCGTTGCCATTTGTCCTGCCCGGTGCGTTGATGCTGCCACTGTAGGCCTTAATGATCGCATCTTCGATCTCTGACTTGGTGGCCAGGACCGAAGTGATCTTACAGCGCGAGACCAGCTTGACATCGTCCAACCCAACCGCTCCGGTCTTCACATCGCCAATCGCGACCATCAGCCGGTTTGGGGTCGACGTGCTGTCGCGCTTGATCGGGAGTATATTGTACCGCTTGGCGATATGTTCGGGAACGGATTTGATTGCGGCTGGTTCGGGCGAGACTTTGCTGAGATCCAGGAACTGCAGCCCCAGCGTTTCCGCACGGGCTGACGTTACATCTTTTTCAGAGGCCATGTCCAGATCCTGGATGATGCCGCCCAAGTCGCCCGGAGTGACTTTCTGCATTTCACGCGCTTGCTGCAACTGCCCTTCCGTAATTGCGCCGCGCTCCACAAGCACTTCACCAATACTTTTCTTTGCCTGCATTACCATAGTGGAAATCTGCCTCCTTACGCAGTCCCTTCTTCATTACTGTCAAAATTCTTCGTTCGTATCAAATAAAATGAGAAATAGTAAAAGAGCAATTGCGCCGAAGACAATCCCTAATGAAGATCAGAATGCCGGCAATCTAACGGACTTTGAATAATGACGGTAAGGCCGGAGCAGTGACGCGGAGTGGCCGAGGCCGTTAAGAATCGGCAGCAGCAGCGCTGTTCGAAAAACCCAATTAGGGCGGTGTTCACTATTATAACATAAACGCTAAATCCGGTCAAGGGGTTCCTGAAACGGTTCAGCGGACGAGTCTACAGACTCGCCAAAATCGCCTGTTCCATGACCGATACCGGAATCTCAGAAAGCGGCAATCCCGTCCAGAGCGCAAGTGAAATCGCCCCCTGATGCGCCAGCATTTTGATGCCGTTCATCGTTTGACATCCTGACGCCTCCGCTTGTTCCATCAGCCGCGTTCGCGCGGGAACATAGATCAGATCATAGACAAAAGGCTTTCCCGCGAACGCCCCCGGCGGCAGCATCGGCCTCTCATCCGGCTTCGGGTGCATTCCCAGGCTCGTCGTGTTGACCAGCAGGTCAAACGGCCCTGTTTCAGCCCCCCACCCCACCGCTTCCGCCCGGCCCGGATAGACACGATTGACATCCGCCGCCAGCGCCTCAGCCCGTACAGAAGTCCGGTTCGTGATCCAGCAAAAATTGCCCTGCGATGCCAATGCAAACGCCACCGCCCGCGCCGAACCACCCGCGCCCAAAACCAGCGCCTGCCGCCCCTGCGTCGACTGCCCCACTTCTCCCAGCGACTGCAGAAATCCGGCACCGTCCGTGCTGTATCCAGACAGCCGCCCGTCTCGGTTACAGATCGTATTCACCGAACCGATTTGAGCCGCCGCGTCATCCACCACATCCAAATACGGCAGCACAAGCTCTTTCAGCGGCACCGTTACATTGACGCCAACCAATCCCAATGCCCGAATCCCCGCCACCGCCGCCCCGACACTCTCCGGCGCGACATCAAACGGCACATACACCCAGTCCAGACCCAGCGCCTTCAGCGCCGCATTGTGCATCGCCGGCGACCGTGAATGCCCCACAGGGTGTCCCCAAACGCCGACGATTTTAGTTGTTCCAGATATGTTAGTCACAGATGTTACGCCGCTTGCGCTACGGTGACATACGCGGATGCGCTTGCCGGCTCGGGAATTGGATACCCTTCCTCCCGAAGACCGTCTAAATGAAACTCAATCGCTTCCTGCATATTGCGCTCAATATCTTCTCGTGTCGCGCCGGTGGAAACACAGCCCGGTAAATCAGGAGAATAGGCGGAATACCCAGTGTTGGTCTTTTCAATAATAATCAAGTAGTTCATGGCTTTAACCCCGCTTGCTTCAAAGTGCTGTTCTCGGTTCCGGTGGCTAAATCATCGCTTAACTTCCCCGGCACAGTGACTAATCCAGGTTTCGCGTCATGCTTAAACTGACGGTGACTGCCGCGTGTCCGTGTCAGATACCAGCCGTCCCTTTCGATTAACGCAATGGCCTGTTTTACCTTCATAAGTTTTCCCGGAAATATCAGTCATTCGGTAAAAGCACGTCTGTTTTCGCTTCCATGTCTACCGATAAATCGGGTCTTGGTTCGGACGGTTTTGGAGGCCATACATTCTGGCTTTGAACCCCGGCGACACTGAGCTGTGACTTTTGCGGGACATGGTTGGTCAGCGAGGGACGAGAAAAATGCCAAGCACTAAAACCTCCAGCCAGCGTACCAAAAACGGTTCCTACCATAGCCCAGTAGAATGTGGTTTGCAGTCCACCTCCGATTGTAAACACATGGGATAAAGCAAATAGGCTAAGAAGGCCAGCAAAACCACCCACGTTAAAACCAATTATTACGCCAGCGATTGTCAGGGTCACTCGCATTGGGTTAAGCCTCACATTAAATGTTAGTCAAACAGTGAATACAATAGACGCCACGTATTGAAATCTGTGAGTAGCGAGATTAATGGCGACCGTAAAGACATGAGTAATAATAGCCTTTGAGAAAGTCACTCATCCAAAACCCATCATTGATGCGAACAAGCACAAGCATCACAAGAATAAGCGGCGAAAGAAGCATCACGACAAATACATAGAGGATCGTGTAGAGAGCAACTTCTAACGACGATGGATTGGGGTTCTTGATCCATCCATCACCGTTACTTCGGGAAGCACTTGCCATAGAGACACCTCATTTATTTCGACAGTTTGCAAGCTTACCGGCTTTGTTGTACAAATGCTTTTGCACTCTCACCATGTCC
>JBPBQB010000207.1:0-10809 GCA_050954545.1 Janthinobacterium lividum
AATCCCACGCTTTTTACCTCTTAATTGTAATTTGCTCTGTAACTTATGACGAACGAACGACGAGTAGTCATCACGGGATTGGGAGCGGTCACGCCGCTTGGAATCGGAACCGACCAGTATTGGCAGGGCCTGCTGGCCGGGCGAAGCGGCGTCAACCGCATCGAAGATTTCGACTGCTCGGCCATCTCCACGCGCATTGCCGCCCAGGTCAAAGGCTTTAAGCCGGAAGACTACCTCGACCGCAAAGAGACAAAGCGCATGGATCGCTTTGCTCAGTTCGCGGTCGCGGCCTCCCAGATGGCAGTAGCCGACTCCTGCCTGCCCATCAACGATGAGACAAGGGCTCGTGTCGGAGTCTTCATCGGCAGCGGCATCGGCGGCATTGCGACATTCGAAGAGCAGCACCGTAAGATGATGGAAGGCGGCCTAGGCCGGGTCAGCCCCTTCTTTATCCCTATGATGATCGCGAACATGGGAACCGGGAATGTCGCCAAGATTTTAGGCGCACAGGGTCCTAGTGAAACCGCCGTCACCGCCTGCGCGACTTCCACCAACTCTATCGGCGACGCGTACCTGGTCATCAAGCGCGGCGAGGCCGATGCGATTGCCGCAGGCGGTTCCGAAGCCGCCGTCGTCCCGATTTCCATGGCCGGCTTTTCGAATATGAAAGCCATGTCCACCCGCAACGACGACCCCGAACACGCCTCCCGCCCGTTTGATTCGGGCCGCGACGGCTTCATTCTCGGCGAAGGCGGTGGCATTTTGATCCTCGAAGAGCTTGAAACCGCCAAAGCACGCGGAGCCAAGATCTACGCTGAGATCATCGGCTACGGCATGAGCAATGACGCCTACGATATGGTCCATCCTGCCCCGGAAGGTGCCGGCGCGGCCCGTGCCATGGTCGCAGCCCTCAAAAGCGCCTGTGTCCTGCCTCCTGAAGTCGGCTACATCAACGCTCACGGAACCAGCACCCCGGCTGGTGACGTGCTGGAAATCCAGGCCATCAAATCCGTTTTCAGCGACCATGCCTACCGCCTTGCCGTTTCCTCCACCAAGTCTATGACCGGCCATCTTCTCGGTGCCGCCGGTGCGATTGAAGCCATCGCCGTCTCGCTCGCCCTCCACCATGGCATTCTGCCTCCCACCATGAACTTGGTCAATCCCGACCCCGAATGCGACTTAGACTTCGTTCCCAACAAGCCCCGCGAACAGCAGGTAGACATCGCCCTTTCCAACTCCTTCGGCTTCGGCGGCCACAACGCAACATTAGTATTCAAGCGCTGGCTCGGTGATTAGCGCATCTGCTTTGACGTGGATTAGGAGCAGATTAGAGTGAAGCTATCACTTTTTAACTTGTTCATGTTTTGGAATATTGGGCTGATAGTGGCTGCAACGTCCTTTTTGATTGTTGGCCTTCAACGACCGACACGCCAGTACACCGCACCAGAAGGTCAAATTTCTTTTCGTAAGCCAATAATACTGCGTACTGCGATAGTGATGCTCAGTCTCTTTTTTGCTTCGGGACCAGAGATGCTCATTGGACAGCCGCACAAACCCATGTCTGCTGCTGTTTGGGTAGGGTTTGCACTGATTACGGCAGTGTGTCTTTCGTTCGCTATAATCTGTCTGCGGTTTAGCGGACCGGACGATTTAGTTTTAAATGTAGAGAATCACACTTATCGTCGAACAACCGGGTGGCCGGTCTTCCCAGCCACTTTTTCTGGGGGATGGAAGGATATGCACGAGCTTTGTCTCTGGGAAGGCGGCGGCTCAAGAACAATCTATATTGTGTCTATTGCTTGGGTGTCTCAACAGGGCGCAACACAACTTGGCAGATTCTATCACAAACCTTCCGCTGACCAATTTGCAGATGAGATGTCAAAAATTTTGTGTCTGAAACGTGTTAATTCACGGCCTATGTAGATGACTGCCTGCCTTATCCGTTTTCAGCTCTAGAGCCTGTTATGGACTTTGATGCCTGCATAGGGCTTGAAAGCCCCGCACAGCACTCGAATTAGCATTCTTGAGCCGCCCCCTGCATTTATGGGAAGATCGGAAGCAAGCAAGCTGATAGGCTTTATCAATAGAAATGCACCGTTGCTTTTACAAAGTGCATAACAGGCTCTAGTCCTGTTCCGTTGCTATGAAAGAACAGTTGAAACAATATGTTGCGGTCGAGTGGCTGCATACTGCATTGGATGAACCAATCTGGCTTTACTATGAGCTTGACACTGACCGGCATGAATGCCGTAAAGTGGAAGAGTATCGGGATGGAAGGATGAACTCGGCAGATGCCAGACATGGTCAGGGTTCTACTTTCCTGGCCTGGGAGTCCCACCCATCACTGGCAGAAATCAACGCTGATCCTCAGTTCCGGGCGCAGGAAATAACAGCCCCGCGGTTCGAGCAGATATGGCTAAGGGCTACACGTTTTATGCTGGCGCCTGCCGCCAAATAAATCGTGCATCAAAGTCTAAAATAGAAACAGCCCCTGGGACTTGCCAGGGGCTGTTTTGGAGATTAGGCGTTTGTCTTCGGCACTGCGCCGATCTGCTGAAGAAGGCCGAGTTCGTTAGAGCTGCCCCAGCGCTCTACCTGCTTGCCGTTCTCGAAGCGGGTGATCTGCATGCCGCGGATATTGATCTGACGGCCTGTAGCGGGAAAGCCCATGAAGTCGCCGCTGTGGGTACCAGTGACCCGATAAGCGAACGAGACATTGTCCTCATCGGCGACCATGTGCTCGACAGCGATCTTGAGGTCGGGGAACGCGGTCCGCATCATCGTAAAGAACGTGATGAAACCTTCCGGCCCGAGGCCCTGGTTGGGGGCTGGGTCATGGTCGACGGCATCCGGGGCGACAAGGTCCCGAAGAGCGGACAAGTTGCCGCTGTTGACTGCCTCACCGAACTGCTGCTGCACTTTGATATTTTCCTGCTGGCTCATAATACTCTCCTTTGATTAGCTTACACCCCACGGTTATAGCCACTGCCGCCTTGTTTCAACCGTCTTTAACATTCCATTGCGCCTCGGAAACTTTTGACAAGGCTTCAGCGTTATGCTATACTGAATCCCTATGCTTCTGCAAACGCTTTTGCAACTGAATATCCTGATTTTAGCGACCCCGGCGCTTGCCGGATGGTCGATTCTGCCGCCGACACATGCCACGATTGCGGGCATTGTCTGGCAGTACCGAGGAGTCGAGACGACTGCGCCGAAGACCGAAGTGCAGACAAAAGTACGCGAGGCTTCTAGGCATCCCTCGGCGGCTTTGTCCCGTACTTTCTCTTTGCCAGTGCATCAGCCGATGGCTGTCTTTGCGCCGGGGCGCACGGCGGCTTTGATCTCCAACCCTCCATTTCCCCAAGCCACCCGCGCACCCTAGAAACGGATCGACCTACCTCACCGCTTCGCTGTGGTCCTCCCTAAAGGGAAGATTAGGAGAAGAGGCAGAGGGCGCAGCAAGCAGCGCCCCTACTCTATTGTTCCGAATCTTCCCTTTAGGGAGGACCCTGCGAAGCAAGGAGGTAGGTCCCTCAGTTTCCCAATATTCTACGCGAAAGGCAACTTTTACCCATGCAATTTCTCAGAAACTTATTTGACGGCAACGAACGCGACATCGCGAAATACCGGAAAGTCGCGGATACGATTTCTGCACTTGAACCGGCCATGAAAGCACTCTCGGACACCGCTTTACAGGCGAAGACGGTCGAGTTCAAAGAGCGGGTCGCGAAGATCATCGATGCTGAGTGTGATCGGCGCGATACCCCATGGCACGAGCTGGCGCGGGATGACAAGCGGGCGGTCTGCGATCTTGCCCTCGATCCGCTGCTGCCGGAGGCGTTTGCCGTGGTTCGAGAAGCGGCCAGCCGGACGATCAAGATGCGGCCTTTTGATGTCCAAATGATCGGCGGAATGGTGCTCCATGACGGGCGCATCGCCGAGATGAAGACTGGCGAAGGCAAGACACTGACGGCGACCCTGCCCATCTATTTGAATGCACTCACGGGCAAAGGCGTTCATCTGGTCACTGTCAACGACTACCTCAGTAAAGTCGGCGCGGTCGCGATGGGACCGCTGTACCACTTTTTAGGCCTGTCGGTCGGGATTATTCAGGGCCAGAGCCCCGAAACGGGCGACTTAGGCGGGACCTATATCTTTGACCCTGAATACCGTCACCCGGACCCGCGCTATGATTTCGCACGGCCTGCTGAGAACCGCCGGGCGGCCTACGACTGCGACATTACGTACGGCACGAACAACGAATACGGCTTCGATTACCTGCGTGACAACCTGGCTGTGCCGGGTCAGGAACTGGCACAGCCGGAGCTGACATTCGCGATCGTCGACGAAGTCGACTCCATTTTGATCGACGAAGCCCGGACACCGCTGATCATTTCAGGTCAGGCCGAAGCGTCTTCCGACCTGTACGTCAAAATGGACCGCATTATCCGTCAGCTTCAGAACGAGCGTGACTACAAGATCGAAGAAAAGCAGAAGACCGCCGTGTTTACCGACGATGGTCAGCGGCGTGTCGAGCTTGCATTGGGCATCCAGAACCTCTCGGACAGCGAGAACTTGTCCTTGATGCAGCATGCCGGGGCGGCGTTGAAAGCCCATGCCGTCTGGAAGCGGGACATCGATTACCTTGTAAAGAAGAACGAAGAAGGCAAAGAAGAAGTCGTCATTATTGACGAGAACACTGGTCGCTTGATGTTTGGCCGCCGCTGGTCTGATGGGCTGCATCAGGCTGTTGAGGCCAAAGAAGGCGTCAAGATCGAGAATGAAAACCAGACACTGGCGACGATCACATTCCAGAACCTCTTCCGCCTTTATCCCAAGCTCGGCGGCATGACCGGTACGGCGAAGACCGAAGAAGACGAGTTCCGCAAGATCTATGCGCTGGACGTCGTTCTTGTTCCGACCAATAAGCCGATGGTCCGAAAAGACCTGCCCGACATCATCTACAAGTCGCAGGAAGCCAAGCTGCGCGGCATCGCCCGCGAGATTTTGACACTCTTCGCCCGGCAGCAGCCGGTGCTTGTCGGAACCCGCTCGGTCGAGATGTCCGAGCGCGTTTCCGACCGTCTGCGCTACGACCGCCTTCAGCTTCTCGCTCTGACCGACCTATTGCGTGACAAATTAGAGAATACCAAAGGTCTGGATAAAGCGAAATATACGGAGTGGAGCGCCGTTCTCAATCAGCGTCTCAGCCCGTATGGTATTCCGAAAGGCGAGAGTCCGGCTATTCTCACGGCAGGCCAGATGTCCGAAGCCGCGAAGTTCTTTGGTCTGACCACCAGCATGACTGATGTGGCTAATCGCGACGCCCTGGCAAAGCTGCTGGAGATTGCGCCGGAAGACCGGGAGCGGCTGGATGAAGCTCTGTCTCACGGCATTCCGCACAATATTCTCAACGCCAAGTCGCATGAGAAAGAAGCCCATATTATCGCAGAAGCGGGCCGCAAGGGCCGGGTCACTGTCGCGACCAACATGGCAGGGCGCGGCGTTGACATCCTGCTTGGCGGCAGCACGGTCAGCGAGATCGAATCGGCCAAAGGCGCAGGGGACGACTACGAATACCAGCGCGGCGGCAAAGCCGTGATCGGTCTGACACCGGTCGGCGAGCGCGGCAGTGCCGAGCATCAAAAAGAAGCCGAAGAAGTCCGCAACTTGGGCGGCCTGTTCATCCTCGGCAGCGAGCGCCATGAAGCCCGGCGTATCGACAACCAGCTTCGAGGCCGCGCCGGACGGCAGGGCGATCCCGGTGCATCCCGCTTCTACGTTTCGCTCGAAGATGAGCTGTGGCGTCTCTTTGGCGACAAGGCCAACTCGCCGCTTCTGCAAAGCTGGGCGGAAGACCAGGCCATCGATGCCAAGATGCTGTCGGCGATGATCGCCCGTGCCCAGAAAAAAGTCGAGATGTTCTACTTCGATCAGCGCAAATCGACCCTGGACTACGACGACGTCATGAATGTCCAGCGGGCCAATATCTACGGGGAGCGGCGGCGGATCATGGAAGGTGCGGACCTGCGCGAGACTATTGTCGGCTACCTCAACGACACGGTTGAAAGTGAGATCGCCCAGTTTGCCCCCGACGGCGTCCCGACCGAAGAATGGGATCTGGAAGCGCTCTACACGGCGTTAGGCCAGCTCTTCCCCGTGGCCGAATACGTTCAACTTGATGAACTAACGGGAAAACGGCGTCCTGAATTAGTGTCCCTTGTGACTGACATCGCCGACAAAGCCTATGCCGATAAAGAAAAGCACTTTGTCGAAACGCTGGGCGAGGAGCAGGGCCTATCTGAGATACGCGACTTAGAGCGCCGCGTGGCGCTCCAATCACTCGACCGGCACTGGATGGAGCATCTGTCTGCGATGGACTACTTGCGGGAAGGCATCGGCTGGCGCGGCTACGCGGGCATCGACCCGCTGGTGCTGTACAAAAAAGAAGCCTATGACATGTTCCAGCAGATGCAGGCCTCCATTCAGGGCGAGATCGTCCAGATCATGGCCTCTATTCGGATCAGCATAGACCCACAGATCCCGCACGATCCGATGGCAGACCTCACAGAGCTGATGGAACAGGGTGCCGACGAAGATGGCCTCGGCGAAGCCGGTCCCGTCGAAGCTGCCCTGTCTCCCGGTGCCCGCCGCCGCGTCTCCAAAGGCAAATCGCGAGGCCGATAACAAGAAAAAGACCAGCACTTCCAGTGCTGGTCTTTTTGGTTTGTATGAAAGGTCAGAGCAATGTCTCAAGTACATATGATGGTTCCTCCTCCTGATAACTGGCAGGATTTTGAACGACTGACATTTTTGGTGTGTGAGGCAATTTGGCCCAATGATGATGTTAAGCAACATGGCAGACCAGGACAAGCACAACAAGGAGTGGATATATATAGATGCGTAACCCATAAGCAGGAATGGGTTGGTGTCCAGTGCAAAAGAAGAAATCCGACTGATGCCCTCGGAAGCCAAGAAGTAGGCGGCCAATTGACATTAAGCGAAGTTGAAGCTGAAGTTAGGGCAGCAACTAGCTTTACGCCTTCACTAAACCAATTTATTATTGCAACAACAGCTTTTACAGACAGCAAACTCCAAGCCAAAATCAGAACATTAGCATCCGCCCGCTCTCTTACTGGTCAGTTTAGTGTGAGCGTGTGGTTCTGGGAGAACATACAGTCTTATCTCAACCAGCATATGCATGTAATGTATTGCTATTATTCTGAGTTCATGCAGTTAAATTCAGTGTACAATGCTGATAAGCACATTCTGTAATTGTTGCAAGTAGCCTTCTCGCGCCAAGCATTCAATACATATTTGCATCTGGAAAACAGTTGCGATGACTTACTGCAAGCCATCAAGGATACACAATCTGCTATGAATACTGGTACTCTAAAAGATAGGGAAAATGGTGATGTCCTCCGTTCGGCACCATCTGGTGTCAATGGACTCTCGGAGCAGAGATGGCGTACTTCATTAGCCTCTGTAGCAAACCAGTTGTCTCAAGTTCGTGATGAATATACTGAGGCTATCCATAGTGGATTAGTCAGACAACGTGGAAACTGCACTGAGATTGGAGATCACCATTTATCTCAGCGGTTGAACATTTTGCGTGGGCAAGCAATCCGCGAACTGAATGTGGTTTTGTCAGAAGCAGGGCTTGATCAGGTCGAATCTAAACTGTTATAGTAATTTTTGTGTCTCGGCAGTAATTTAGAAATACCCTGACGAGTTCGGCGAGGTACTTATGCTGACACGGCGATGGAGAAAAGAGCCGATTCACTATCTTCTCACGACATGAGAATTTTCGCTATGACGAAAAAAGCCGACTCCATGACTGGAGCCGGCTGATCGATCAGCATTCGCATTTGTGCCTCGCCGCGCTTCCTCCGCCTGAATCAAGGCTTGAATGTCATAGCCTCGAATGATGAGTCCGTCGATACAGCTCGTCTCGAATACAGCGCCGCTGAGATCGGTGTCAGCAAAATGTGCGTCTCTGAGATTGATGCTGCGAAAAGTCGATTGGTACAGGTTAATATCATTGAAGACTGCCTTCTCAAGTGATATGCCCTCAAATCGTGCTCCAGTCATGTCTGCATCTTGAAAAGTCTCGTTCATACCGGTAATCCTCCCACAGAAGCATACCAGAACGCACGTTCTAGGAAATCAAAAGACAATCATTACCAGCAAGATATTACAGATTTTCTCACGACATGAGAATTGTCCCAGTGATTGCAAAAAAGCCGACTCCGATTGTGGATTCGGCTGACTGCACTCGTTGCTTATTCCGCGTTCCGGCGAGCTTCTTCTGCGAGTATCAACGCCTCGATATCATAGCCGCGAATAGTCAGTCCTGCAATGCTGCTGTCGCTAATAACTGTACCATTCAGGTTGATGTTACGAAATACCGCGCTGCTCAGGTTGACATTCTCAAAAGTGGCGCTGCTCAGGTTAATGTCTTCAAACGCCGCGTATTCCAGCGAGACATTCGTGAATTTCGATCCTGACATGATGCGGTTCTCGAAAAACTCGCCATGTGTCCTATCGACGGAAATCTCCTGCCCGAAGCCAAGACGGTAGCCGTTGCAGTCCTCGACATAAAATTCCTTCAGCCCATATTCTTGCAGAGCCGGCCCATAAACTACGTTCGCACCGCGCCCGACCATCTCGCTGTAAATCCTGTCGACATCAGTCACAAGCAGGAAAAGATCGATGATGTCCGCGCTGCGCTTTTCGGCTGGCTGTGCTTGCGGGTCATGACGGAAATGGATTTGCAGACCGTCACGAGAGACGGATTCATAAAACGCGGGCGTGCCATACTCGAAGTCTTTCTGGAATCCTAGTGTCGTCTCATAGTAGCTGACGGTACTAGGAATATCCTTGACGAACCAGATCGGACAATGGGTCAATAACTGCTTTTCCATGAGAACCTTCTAATGTGGATTTTGCACTATGATCAAAATAGGTTGACAAACCTCAACTGTCTATGCTATTCTATGTCCGACCCAAACAGTCGGAGATTAAAAACAGTCGGAGATTAGAATTAGCAAATGCCCCGAACGTCGCCAAACGTTCGGGGCATGGAGCGGGAACGGACAATGCCGACCCCTGACCATAGGCATATTACCCGAAATCCGCCTCCTGCTGTTCACATTTCCATTTCACCAGGAGAATTCCATGCCCACTATCACTAGCCGTCGCCGCTTCGGCTTCACCCTCATCGAGTTTCTCGTCGTCATCGCCATTATCGCGATTCTCGCGGCGATCCTTTTCCCTGTCTTCCAGAAGGTACGTGAGAATGCCCGCCGTACTGCCTGTATGTCCAATATGAAGCAGATCGGCCTCGGTGTCCAGATGTATCTTCAGGATACTGATGAGCGCCTCTTTGTACGTGTCGCTAAGGCAAGCACTAGTGTCGGCAGCGGCCGCTCCGGCGCTTTTATCAACAGTACCAGCAATCCAGTCGGCTACGCTCAGGCCCAGTGGTGGAACCTCATGATGCCATATATCAAGTCAACCGGCGTTTATTCCTGTCCTGATGACTCTTTGAAGCCGACCAGTGTCGATGCCAATGGGGTTGCCACAATACCCCGCTCCTATGTCGCTTCCTGTACCGCCGAGGGCCTGACACTCGCACAGGTCGATAATCCAACGCAAACTATTGTCGTCACGGAAAAATGGAGCTATGTCGATAATGGGGTTGGATCGACAGGTACCAAGATCAACACAGAGTCCTGGATGGAGCCGTTCGATGGGGATGAATGCCAGGCCGGCAGCGATGCCAATGCCTCCGGCGGCTGCTTAGATGCCCGGCCTGGATACCCGACAGGCATGGTTAAGATGGCGAACTGGCATGCAGGAGGAATGAACAATGCCTTCTTCGACGGTCACGCGAAGTGGCTGCGGCCCACAGACATCTGGCAGAGTGCCGACCTGTCAGGCTGCACACTGATCCATAAGTACCCCTCCACCCAGGCAGGCTCCGAAGTCTGCGATCAATCTTACGCCGCCTGTGCCGCTCCTGCGGCCCGAAACCTCTGCAACACTTATACCTACACGAACTGACCTGAGAACCCGGTGTTTCAACACCGGGTTCTACGAGGCCAGAAGAAAGGTCCTGCCGAGTTCGGCAGGACCTTTCTCATTTGAGCTTTCCGTGTATTTACGGACGCCGCAGCATCTGCTTCATTTCAGTGACGTTGCCGGCATTTGCCAGGGCTTCCTCTTCGGAAATCAAGCCTGCACGGACATATTTAATCAAGCACTGGTTCATTGTCTGCATTCCCCAGAAATTGCCATCGGCGATTGCGCCGTAAAGCTGCGATGCACGGCCTTCTTCAATCAGCTTGGAGACAGTCGGCGTCACCACCATGACTTCGACAGCGCCGACACGGCCCGTGCCGTCGACTCGCGGCGGCAGCTTCTGCGAGATGACCCCGCGCAGGGACCCGGCCAGGCGCAGACAGACCATGTCTCGGTCCTGCGGCGGGTACATGTTGATGATACGGTCTAAAGTCTCAGCCGCCGATGCGGTATGCAGCGTTGAAAAGACAAGGTGTCCAGTCTCGGCGGCGGCGAGACCGACACTCATGGTCTCGATGTCGCGCATTTCTCCGATGAGCAGGACATCCGGGTTCTGGCGCATCATATATTTCAGTGCGTCGGCGAACGAGTCCGTGTCCAGACCGATCTCGCGCTGGGAGACAATCGACATCTTATCGGGATGCATGAACTCAATCGGGTCTTCGCAGGTGATGATATTCGTGCGGCGCGTTGAATTGATAAGGTCCAGCATCGCGGCGACCGTCG
>JBPBQB010000219.1:0-10688 GCA_050954545.1 Janthinobacterium lividum
ATGCAATAGCCGCCGGGCACACGGAAATTGTAAAGCTCCTGCTGGAACACGGCACTTCTCCCAATATGCGCTTTGACAGAATGCCGCTTCTTGCCGCAGCCATTAATAACAACAGAGAAGAAGAGGCATTCGAAAAGATCGGGTTACTGCTGGACTACGGAGCGCGAGTCAATGCCCGTGATGCCGATGGCTGGACGGCCTAGATGTGGGCAGATGCGTATGGGTATCTCTCAGTGAAGGAACTGCTGGAACATTATGGCGCAAATGTCAATTTCCAGTGGCCTGTTCCCCTTGCAGACTTAACTCTCGCGATCGCTCGTGAATCGCAGGCTGTCAAGACCTTTCGAGTGGCTACCGCTTATGAGGAATCTGACCGTGGGAGTGCTGACATATGGGGCTATCCTATGACCGTGATCGCGTCAGGGCCGGTGCTGGGTGCAGGCTTTGCGAATAAAGTGGAGACACTTCTAAAAGTGGAGACACTTCTAACAGATTACCGTACCTATATGGGGCACGGGATGAAGTGCGGATTTGAACCAGGCGTGGCCTTTCAAATCCAGTCACCCAAAGGCCGGGTGACGATTTTAATCTGTTTCAAGTGCTTGGATATACTTGTAACTACGTACCAAAAGAACCGAAAAAAGCACCAGCGAATAGCGCACTTTCAGCCTGCATTTAAAAGTGTTGTCGCACTTGCACAAGAGGCTTTCCCCAACGATCCCGCGCTCATGAGGCTGGGCAACCCTCATTAGACCGGCCCTCTTGACCGTTCTCTCTCTTGTCCCTCGCCGCCATTCTCAGGTATACTTATTGCAGTTTCTTGCTCCGCATAAAGGTCTAGGATGGACGAACAGCTTTACGAAATCCAGGATGGGGTACGCCGTGCAAAAGCGGCCTGGCTCTGCGGGCACGAGACGATCCCGGCACAGATCAGTGATGACTTACAAGTCGTAGAATTGCCGCTGGCATGTTTGCGGTCACCGTACAAGGATTTTATCGACACGACAGGTCCAAGAGGAGCCGATTGGGGTCTGACATACCGGGCCGCGCAGCGCGGGGAGATGCCGCCGCCAATTCTTGTAGAACTCGGAGGGCGTGGCCCAACTATTGCAGACATAAAGGTGGAAGAAAATGAGCTTGACGCTTTCCGCAGAGCCTTCGGTGACTCAGACAACTGAAACCAACTCCGATTTTTCGGCCAATACTTTACAAGTCCTGCATCGTGTCTTAATCCGCCTGCGTTCTTTAGCTTACGAGGGAACTGAGCCGAAAACGATTGGCCGAATGCTGGATGACATCGAATATCTCGGCATCTTAGCGATCAGGAGCCGTACCGACGATAGTCCAAAACAGATTTCTGATTTCCGCGAACATTTGCAAAGCCTAGAAATCAAATATACGGGCTTCGGACATCTGACAGCGGTTTTTGATCAATTGCAGCAGATCACTAACTAAATGAGAGCAGGCGCAAGGCGTCGAAAGGTCCAGGATGGACGAACAACTCTACGAAATCACGGCCAGCGTGGAGACAATTTGCCGCCGATTGTTATCTTTGCCGGTGCGGAAGGTACGCCGATTGCTGAGGTGGAGGTACCAGCCGATGAACTCGAACTTTTTCGACAGCGGTATTCGGGCAATTCATAGAGTAATTACTCGCACACGCAGTCTCGGCTATGAAAGTACGGACCCGCAGTTCATCGCACGGATACTCGATCATGCAGATGCCCTCGGCTTTGTGCTGATGAACGATTTTCATGACTTCGACGGTGAAGAAACTTCTGTCTTGTTTCGCCGCCATTTGCAGGGAATAGAAGAAGCCTTTCAGGGTTTCAACGGCCTAGTTGCAAGCTTTGACGAAAACATGAAACGCGGTGAGCGCTTCCCGGAGCCGGTACGGGAACTCGCAGCCGCAAACGTGTAAATTTGCCAAAACGAACTGAACTTTAAGACCCGCAAAGGATGGACTTGGAGAGAGCTTTGACAAGACAGCAATTAGCAGGGCTGATCCAAGAAGTCGGCCTCGGACACATCGAAGACAAGTTGATGGCGGCGGCACGGCCTTCTTTGCGCCTTCACCTGCACCCGGTGGATGAGGACACAATTGAAATCGGCGGAACGAAGTTCGGCGGCGGAGCGGACCTGCCGCCGGACTTCGCGTGGCCAATCTGGCAGGGCTACCCTGAAAGCGACCGACTCCGGTATCCACCGGGCGAGTTCACGCGCAGCAATGGGGCACTGTGCTTTCTGGCTCAGTTCAATTTGTCTGAGCTTACAGGATGTGACCTCGGAGGAGCATTGCCCAGTTCTGGGATACTTTATTTCTTTTGCGCGATCTGGAAGATGGCGCTTGGATCTGACCCGGAAGACCGTGACTGCTGGAGGGTATTTTATTATCAGGGAGATGGGTCAGCGCTTGTTCGGCAAACTCCACCTCTGCTGTCCCAAGAAGTCTACCGAGACGCTGTGCTTCCTGACAACAACCGATTCACCTGTTGTCGTATTGATTTTCAGCCAGAAATTGTGCTGCCGGACTGGAATGACCCCGAAGCTTATGATCCTTTAAGGCTGTCGGAAGAAGAAGACGAACAATATTCAGAGCTATTCCAGTCATCTGAAGAACCTGATCCACGGAAGTATGTCCAGTACGGCGGCCCGATACATCGCCTGCTTGGCTACCCGCAAATTGTCCAGTACAGCAGAACAATTGAAGGTAAATTTGCTCCTGGTGAGCACAAAGAGTGGCATCTGTTGCTCCAACTAGACACAGAAGATGGCATCGGTGCGAGATGGCCTGGTTTTGTCAGCGTACATTGGCAAGGGGGCGGACGGGGGTACTTCTATATCCCCACGCAGGCGCTCGCGGAACGAAATTTCGATGCCGTTTGGGTAGATATGCAGTGTACTTGAGCGCAGGAACTCGCAGCCGCAAACGTGTAAATTTGCCAAAACGAACTGATTCTGTTGAGGGAAAATAAATCATGCCACACTCACGACTCACTAATCAGGAAATCGCACGCAGAGGCGAAGAAATCTATGCTGCGCAACTGCGAGATAGCTTGGAAAAAGATTGTCTCGGTCAGGTCGTGATCATCAATGTTGAAACAGGCGAATATGAGATTGGACATGACTCACTTGCGGCAAACAAGCGTGCTCTTGCCAAACATCCCGGTGCAGCGTTGTATGGGATTCGGGTTGGATTTCCCTTTGTTGAAAGCATTAGCGGCCCAAGATCGACCAAACAATGATTACAGGGATAGTTCGCAACCGGCGTGTCTTCGTTGAACTGGCTGTTGCCGAGCCTGATGGACAGATGGTATCTGTCAAGTTTGTGCTGGACAGTGGATTTACGGGTGTGACAACACTTGCACCCGAGGCTTGCAGCACACTTGATCTGCCTCTTTTGCGCCTTCAGCCTACCAGCCTCGCCGATGGGAGTCCGCTGCTGCTTGAAGTTTATCAAGCGACGCTGCTTTGGAACGGCGAAGAGCGCGAAGTCGAAGTGCTGGCACTGGAAGGCGAGCCACTGATTGGGATGACTTTGCTGGAAGACAGTGATGTCCGCTTTCAAGGCAATGAAGGCGGTATAGTCAGCATCAAGCCACTTTAGGAGTCGCGGAGTTTTCTGGTATACTCATAGGCGGTTTCCCGCGACGAAAACAATTTACGTTTACGACGAATTACGATAGAGGAGAATTGAATGACAGACACAAAGCGCGTGTGGCTCTTTGAAGAGGGCAACGCTACGATGCGTGATGAACTAGGCGGCAAAGGGGCCAATCTTGCTGAAATGAGCAATATAGGCCTGCCGGTCCCTCCAGGCTTCACGATTACCACCGATACCTGCAACGAATACACCCGCAGCGGCGGCCATTTCCCGGACAGTCTGATGGACGAAATCAAGACTGCCATGGCCGCTGTCGAGCAGAAGACCGGCAAAAAGCTGGGAAATGCCGAAAACCCACTGCTGGTTTCGGTCCGCTCCGGCGCCAAGTTCTCCATGCCCGGCATGATGGACACAGTTCTTAATCTTGGTCTGAACGACGCCACCGTCGAAGGCCTCATCAAGCTGACCGGCAACGATCGGTTCGTCTATGACTCCTACCGGCGCTTCTTAATGATGCTCTCGGACGTTGCTTATTCCGATGGCACGAACCATCTGGCAAAGCATGATTTCGAGCATATCTTCTATGCCATGAAGAAAGATTTGGGCGTCACCGATGACCTTCACGTCAACGGCGCACAGCTCAAGCAGTTATGCGAGACGTACAAAGCCCATATCAAGACAAATGCCGGACGCGAATTCCCGCAGGACCCACTGGTTCAGCTTCAGGACTCCATCACCGCTGTCTGGAAGTCCTGGAACAACGACCGGGCCATTTTGTACCGGCAGCGTGAAAAGATCTCCGATGATCTCGGCACCGCCGTCAACATCCAGAGCATGGTCTTCGGCAACCAGGGCGAAGACTGCGGCACGGGCGTCGCGTTCACCCGCAATGCCTCCGACGGCACCGACGAAGTCTTCGGCGAATATCTAATGAACGCTCAGGGCGAAGATGTCGTCGCCGGTGTTCGTACACCAATGCCGATCTCGGAGCTTAAAGTCCAGAACCCGGAAATGTATCGTCAGTTCGACGAGATCTGCACCCGGCTGGAAGAGCATTACAAAGATATGCAGGACATTGAGTTCACCATCGAACACAATAAACTGTACATCTTGCAGTGCCGCTCCGGCAAGCGCACCGGCCCCGCTGCCGTCAAGATCGCTGTCGATCTCGTCAACGAGGGCGTCATCTCGAAAGAAACGGCTTTGGCCCGGATCAACCCCGAGCTTCTCGACCAGTGTCTGCACCCGATCATCAAGCCCGGCGCTAAGTACGACCTGCTGGCGACCGGCCTTCCCGCAGGCCCCGGCGCTGCCACCGGCATCGCCGTCTTCGATGCCACCCGCGCCGCCGAAATGGGCAAAGGCGGTCTCGGTCAGCGCGTCATTTTGGTCCGCGCCGATACGTCCCCGGATGACCTCAAAGGTATGCTGGCGGCTGAAGGCGTTCTGACCGAGCGCGGCGGCATGACCTCTCATGCGGCGCTTGTCGCACGCGGCTTTGGCATCCCGACCGTCGCCGGCTGCTCCGACATCTCCGTCGGTGCGGACTTCTTCACCGTCAACGGCAAGACCATCAAAGAAGGCGATCCCATCTCACTGAACGGGACTTTGGGTGAAGTCATCAATGGCACCGTCGAAGTCGTTGATCCCGAAATGACCGGCGAGTTCGGCACCCTGCTGGGCTGGGCCGATGAGTTCAAGCGGCTCGGCGTTCGCACCAACGCCGACACGCCGGAAGATGTCGCCCTTGCCATCAAGCTGGGCGCGGAAGGCGTCGGCCTCTGCCGCACGGAGCATATGTTCTTTGCCGAAGACCGCCGTCCCATCGTCCAGGCGATGATCCTGGCCGCGACCGAAGAAGACCGCAAGGTCCAGCTTGACCTGCTCCTGCCGTTCCAGCGCAACGACTTCCAGGGCATCTTCGAGGCCCTCGGCAGCCGTCCCGCGACGATCCGCCTGATCGACCCGCCGCTGCATGAGTTCCTGCCATCCATGGACTCGCTGATCGCCGAAGTCGCGACCCTGAAAGTGACCCATCCCGATAGCCCGGAGCTTGCGTTCAAGTCCGACCTGCTGCACAAAGTCGAAGGCATGCATGAGATCAACCCGATGATGGGCCTGCGCGGCTGCCGCCTGTCCATTGTCTTCCCCGGCATCGTCGAGATGCAGACCCGGGCCATTCTCGAAGGCGCGATTGCCGCCAAAAAGAACGGTGCCGAGCCGCATCCCGAGATCATGATCCCGCTGGTCGGCCACGTCAACGAGCTCAAAGCCGTCCGCTCGAACTTAGAGCGGGTCGCAAAGATGGTGACTGAGACTTCCGGCGAGACCATCGACTACATGTTCGGCACGATGATCGAGATCCCGCGTGCTGCGCTGACCTCGGACCTCATCGCTGAAGAAGCCGAGTTCTTCTCATTCGGCACCAACGACCTGACCCAGATGACCTTCGGCTTCAGCCGCGACGACTCCGACAAGTTCCTCAAGCCTTACGTGGCCCAGAAGATCCTGCCAGGCGACCCCTTCGAGTCCATCGACCAGGCCGGCGTCGGCCAGCTCATGCGGATCAGTGTCGACCTCGCGAAGAAAGTCCGTCCGAACATCAAGCTCGGCATCTGCGGCGAGCACGGCGGCGAACCCGCAAGCGTCGCGTTCTGCCACGAGATTGGCCTGAACTACGTCTCTTGCTCCCCGTACCGCGTCCCCATCGCGCGTCTCGCAGCCGCCCAGGCAAACCTCAAAGACGGCGGCTCCAACCGCGACCGCTAAGTCTGACTAAAATACAAGGGGGCAATCCGTATGGATTGCCCCCTTTTCATTGTAATTATGCTACAATACGAACTGGTAGTGCGTTAAGAGGTGAAAATGTTTATCGATAAGCCTTTGTACACGACAGAATGCGGCCAGGCTTATCTTGGTGATGCGCTTGAACTTCTCGATTGTCTGGAACCCGACTCGATTGATCTGGTTATGACTTCTCCGCCATTTGCTTTGCAGCGCGAAAAAATTTATGGGAACGTAGACCAAACACTCTACGTTGACTGGCTGCTGGCGTTCTGCAAAAAGGTATATCGTGTGCTTAGCCCGCGAGGGAGCTTTGTTATTGACCTCGGGGGTGCCTACCAAAAGGGCCGCCCGGTACGATCTTTGTACAACTATCGTCTCTTAATCCGCTTGTGTGATGAACTGGATTTTCGATTAGCAGAAGAGTTCTTTTGGTACAATCCTGCCAAATTGCCATCACCTATTGAATGGGTCAATAAGCGGAAGCTGCGGGCTAAAGACGCTGTGAACACAATTTGGTGGTTGTCTAAAGAAGATAATCCCAAAGCGGATGTCAGAAAAGTGCTTGTTCCTTATTCGGAACGCATGAAAAAATTACATAGCAACCCGGAAGCTTATTACCAGCCCAAATTACGTCCTTCCGGTCACGATATGAGCAAAAGTTTCTCAGTAGAAAACGAAGGGGCAATTCCGTCTAATCTGCTGCAAATCGCAAATACAGAAAGCAATTCTCGGTACATTCAGTTGTGTAAAGCTGCGGGTGCAGATGTTCATCCTGCGCGGTTCCCGCAAAAACTGCCGGCATTTTTTATTGATTTTTTAACAGATCCCGGCGATGTTGTGCTGGATATTTTTGCAGGGTCGAATACAACAGGGGGCGCTGCTGAGACGGCAAAACGTAGATGGATTGCTTTTGAGCAGCACAAACCATATTTAGCAGCCTCAGCATTTAGATTTCTTGATAAAAGTGAGAGTTTTGACAATGCTTCTTTGGTCTATGCTGGGCTTATGAATGACGAAGGGCCAACACATATTCAGCAACAAGCGCAGCTTGCAATGAATGAGCTAAGCTAACATGCTAGAGAATTAAAATAACTCATTTTGTTCAGGTGAAGGCACTTCTTCGACTGGATAAACACGTTTTCCCTGTTTAACATAGCGCATCGGAATTTTAGGATTGTTTAAAGCGGTTCCAGTTGCTTCTGTCTTAGTTTCCCAGGCCTGAAACAGTGGTTCAAGCTGGGCCGGCGGCAATTTGTAGATTTCTTTAAGAACAACACCTTCATACAAAGCGATATACCAAGCTTTGACAGCACGATATTTATGCAGAATATCTTTGTTTAGGTGATGATGAGTGGTGATACCAGCGTTTTTATTCAACGCACGGTTGATAGTTTTTAGTTCATACTCGTTTCCATCAGCATCAAGGGCATCGTTGCCTTCTCTGCCCGGCGAAATCTTCAATCCGAGTAATATCAATACTTGAAGCACCTTGCCCCCGTTATCTTGCAGTATGTCATTGATACCGTATTCATTTGCAAGTTGCTGCATGTCATGTATGCCCTGAAATGCTGCATTTAGCCGCTCAAGGTCAGACTTGCGCTGTTGTTCAACTGGTACCGTTTCTTGGGCAGGTTGGGGCAGCGCCGAAGAAATTACTTGAACAGAGATCGCATCTTCCAATCCAGTATTGCTCTCGTTTTGTTCATTTCCTACCAATGAGGACAAAGAAACGCCGAGTGCATTGCTGAGATCAATCATCATTTCGAATGAAGGAGATCTCTCGGCACGCTCAAGAAAACTGATATGTTCTGTGGTTTTGTCAACGAGTTCAGCAAGCTGTTCTTGCGTAAACCCTTTGTCTGCTCGTAGTGCGCGAACTCTACTTGAAAATTTCTGTCGAGCGGAAATATAATCCATTTGCTATACCACCAATACGTACTTTTAGTACGATCTGAAGGATATGTTATCAATTTCAAGTCTTAAAGTAAACGCACTGCGAGTTCGTTAAAATACAAAAAGATATTTGATACTGAGGAAATTGGAATGTGTGCAAATTATTGTATACGTGGTGCAACAGAAATAGGTATGACTGGATTCAATAGGCTGAAAGGTATCATGTCAATACCTTGAATCAAAAATTGATCGTCAGGTACATTGTCTCTAACCCGCACATCTGTCACGGAAAGCCGACGTTTCGCGGGACACGATTCTCGTCTCGCAGGTACTGGAACAGGTCGCAGCAGGGATGGCTTGGGAAACGATTTCTAACGAGTGGTGCGGCGATGTGCCGAAAGAGGCCATTGCTGAGGCGGTGCGGCTTGCGTACTAAATGATGAAGGCTCAACTCATGACTATCACACTTGATCTGGCACCGGATGTCGAGGCGTATCTGCGGGAGAGGGCAGCGCGAAAGGGACAGGAAGCGGAAGCAATAGTCCAAGCCTTGCTTGCCGAAGCAATGGAGCGGGATACGTCCGGTGGGCCTCTCATCTACCTCGCGGATCATGGGATCAGCCCGGTACAGGCCGCAGAGCTTCGAGCCAGTTTATCCACGTTTGCCGCAGAATGGGAACGCCCCGAGATGGACGTTTACGACGATTACGATGCTGCCAAAGCCCGTTTAGAGGCAAAGGCTTGACACGAGGCGATGTCGTCCTAGCTTTGTTCCCAAACTCGGACCTCGTGACGGCAAAAACTCGTCCTGCCCTTGTGGTATAGCGAGATAGCCTGCAAAGCGGCTTATCTCAGGTTGTTCTCGCGATGGTCACCAGCCAGATGACCCGCGCCGGACATCCAAGCCGTGTCACTGTGCTTGTGAACTCGCCGGAAGGCAGAAGGGCAGGGTTAGTGACCGACTCTGTCGTGATGACAGATAATCTCGTCACCATAACTGTCAGCGCGATCACCCATGTCATTGGAAGTCTGCCCATGTCCGAGGTTGATGCGGCCTTGCGCTACACGCTCAATCTTTGATTCACCCTGCAAGCGTCGCGTTCTGCCATGAGATCGGCCTGAACTACGTCTCCTGCTCCCCGTACCGCGTCCCCATCGCGCGTCTCGCAGCCGCCCAGGCAAACCTCAAAGACGGCGGCTCCAACCGCGACCGTTAAGTCTTCACTCCGAAAGCCCTGCCGCAAGGCAGGGCTTTTTCTTTTGGCTTTCTGTTTCATGGTATACTGCAATCAGAGCAAATTATGCCCAGCAAAAGAGCCATCCTGTGGAAACAAATGTCGTTTGCGACGCTGGACACCGCAAAATCTTTGCGCGACCGTGACGACTTCCGCTCCTGCATCAGCCGTATCTACTACGCGGCCTACCAAGTGGCAGCCTCTGTTTGCATTGAACATGGCGATACAGCGCAGTTTCCAACGGGATGGAACAATCCTTCACATGAGCAGTTGCCGGACTTAGTGCAAAACAACGGTGATTATGGTCTCGCCGCGCGGCGTACCGCGACACGCATTCTGCGCCTCTTGCGAAACTTCCGCGAAGATGCCGACTACCGGCCTGGAAGAACCGTAGATGCTGCAACTGTTCGGACTGCCCTCTTAGCAGTCGCGACGCTCTTTGAGGTTTTGGAGATAGAGAATGATACTTAGTGAAACCCTCACACCGCAGGAAGTTGCCCTCCGTGTGCGCCCCTATATCACCACGCGGCACATCGGCGACATTGCCTTGCAAATCGATGATGCCCGCATCCACCTCCGCAACGGCTACTGGAACATCCCCATTCGCCCCTCCCGCTGGCCCGACCCCCTGTTCCCGTACTACGAAGCCCTTGCCGAAATTGAAGATCAAGTTCAGGAAAACGAAGGCTTGAAAGTCACCATCGCCTCTGGGGAGCCGCTGACAGAACAATAATAGATCATGAGAAAGGCTGTGTCTTAAATGAAACTTGCTGAGGCACTTATACTCAGGGCAGATCGCCAGAAAAGGCTTGAGCAGCTAAAACAAAGAGTAATTGGAAGCGCCAAAGTTCAAGAAGGTGACGAACCGCCCGAAAACCCCCAAGAGCTTATCGAAGAAATTGAACGCGTCACTGACGAGCTGCTGGGATTGATCCAGAGAATAAACAGAACCAATACACTCACAGATGTAACCTCTGGCAAAAGTTTATCTGACATCCTTGCCGAGCGGGATGTTCTCATGACACGTCGCACGATTTATGCAGATCTGGCCAAGTCTGCTTCTGTCGTACAGGCGCGGACGAGCCGCTCCGAAGTCAAGTTTAAGAGTACCGGGAGTGTTCCCGACGTGCAGAAACGGGTAGACGATTTGTCTAAAACTTACCGTGAAA
>JBPBQB010000018.1:0-10560 GCA_050954545.1 Janthinobacterium lividum
GCACGGGACTTAATGTCAACGGCCCTAATGTTCCGTACAACGGCTAACGCCTGCGTGTGAGGGACAAGCCTGTCCATTTATGGACATGGTAGTTGACGATCTCGGAAAGCTCCTAGACTTGCTGCTTCTAACGCATCCTCTTTGGGCAACGCTACGGCCTGCCCTTGATACTTTGACGACTTATGCCGTTGACTTTCGCTATCCTGGCGACTCAGCAGATAAGGCCGAGGCGGAGGAAGCGGTCAAGCTATGCCGCAGTGTGCGTGATACGGTGCGCTTTGGTTTCGGTCTGCCAATATAACCGCTCTTGCCTTGGGCTCATCAAACAAACGGAAGAAGATAAAAAATGGATGGCTGCGAGTTCGGACTGGTCAGCAATCAAATCCTCCCAAATACTAAACAAGCATTGATGCCGCCGAAGCCGAAGGAATTAGAAAGCACGTAATCCACGCTTGCTTCTCGGCCTGCTGTTCCTCCCATATAATTCAAGTCACACGCTGGGTCAGGGTTGGTCAGGTTCAATGTCGGTGGCAGCCAGTTGTCGTGGAGGCTGAGGACGGAGATCGCGGCTTCCCAGGCTCCGGTCGCGCCGAGCGCATGACCGTGGAAGCCTTTGGTGCCACTGATGGGCAGGGAATAAGCGCCGTCTCCGAAGACTTGTTTGAGGGCCAGTGTCTCCGTACTGTCGTTCAGCGGGGTGCTGGAGCCATGGGCGTTGATATAGCCGATGTCTGAGGGCACAAGGCCTGCGCGGCTTAACGCGAGTGACATGCAGCGGGCGGCCTGGACACCATCGGGGCGGGGCTGAGTCATGTGCGACGCATCGTTCGTACAGGCATGAGACAGGATTTCGGCGTAGATGCGTACTCCGCGAGCCTCGGCATGGTCCCATTCTTCCAGCAGCAGCATGGCCGCGCCTTCTGCCATGACAAAACCGTCGCGGTCTTTGTCGAAGGGACGGGAGGCGGTCTGAGGATCGTCGTTACGCTGGCTCATGGCACGGATAATGGCAAACGCGCCGTAGCAAAGCGGCGACAAGGGCGCTTCCGAGCCGCCCGCCAGCATGACATCCGCGCTGCCGTCTCGGATCAGATCGACAGCCCGTCCAATCGCAATCGGGGACGCCGCGCAGGAGTCACCGTTCGCAGTCGCCGGGCCGGTGATGCCCAGCTCAATCGCGATATTACACGAGCCGGCTCCGTTGAACACGCTCAGTGCCAACATCGGGTTGACCCCGCGTGGCCCGCGCGCGATGAACTCCGGGTACTGTTCTTCCGCAAATCCAACACCCCCAAGCGCTGTTCCCAGGCAGACCCCGACTCGATCTCGATCTTCAAGGCGCAAGTCTAACGCTCCATCACTGATAGCCATCTTAGACGCCGCTACGGCGAACTGAGAGAACTTATCCAGCCGCTTCAGCTTTTTGCCGTCTAAGTAAGGAGCCGTGTCGAAATCTTTGACCTGCGCGGCGATGTGTGTCACGAATTGCGACGTGTCAAAATTCGTGATCGTGCCGACCGCTGAGCGCCCGGCCCGCAGACCTGCCCGCAGACCGTCCACGCCGATGCCGATTGGCGTAATAATTCCCAGGCCCGTTACAGCAACACGCCGCCGAGTATTTTCTAACACAAGCCTGCCTCATTTTCTACGACTTCTTTGATCACCGCCAGTGTTCTGCCTGCAATGGCATGGACAAATTGATCTCCGACCATCTCCCGTGCAAACCAGCCGTTCAGCAGAGGCAACGGATAAGTCAGGTCATGGCTGATTGTGACCGACGTGCCGCGCCCCCAGGGGTCTTCTTTGAGTGTCCAAACCACCCACATTCCCAGCGCGACTCCCGCAAGATGCTTGAAGTATATCTTTCCAGTCTCAGGTTCGCAGATCTGAATGCTGCGCCATCGCACCGGGAATTGCAGGCCTCGGACCGGGAAGTCATCACGGACCGCGGCCATCTCTACGACTTTACGAGTTCCATCGTCGGAACGCTCGAAGACAATCACGTCCCGGTAATGCGGCAGCAGGGCCGGCCAGTCCTGAATATCCGCCGCAAGCTGAAAGATGCGTGATTTCGGCCCCTGCATAAAAACTGTGTTTTCCGTGTGCATGACTTAAAAAGTTCCGACGGCTAGACGCAGCGCGGGCAGGGAAAACAGATCGGCGGGCCGGATAACGTCGCCGACAGCGCGGAGCAGAAGATCGGTCAGCGGCTCCGAGCGGCGCAGACGCTCCGCACCCCAGCCCAAAAGGGCAGGGGAGTGGACGATGCGCTGTGCCAGGTCGCATAACTTGTAACGTGGTAAAAGCTCCGAGTGCCGCGCCCTGTCATAACTGCTCAAGCTTTGACGGCTGACATCGCCCCCAGTCAGCGCTTGGTCAATCGAGGCTGCTGCCATCTGCGCCCCGTGCAGGGCAAAGTAAACGCCTTCACCAGTGAATGGATTGATGAATGTCGCGGCATCTCCAACAAGTACAGCCCCATCAGTCGTCGCTCGGGATGTATGATGTCCAAAGCAGCCGATCGATGTCAGCGGACCGGATTGGACACTTTCTTTGACCCATTCCCAGACCTCCGGGAACGAGCGGCGCAGACGCTCCTCGAAGTACTCCTGCCGCCGTCCTGCCATCAGCGGCGCTTCTGAGAGAGGAACGACAATGTTTACATTGCGCGTCTGGTCTGAGCCACACGCAGCGCCGACACCGCAGCAGGCATCGGAGCGGTCACGCGGCAGGTGCATTGTCACCCCAAAATCGGGACCTTCGTCCGAGCGATAATGCGTGACTAGAGCGATCCGCTGCAAGCGCGGAATAGGCCGAACCACGCCCATTTCGCGTGCTACTAGCGAGTGCGTCCCATCGGCTCCGATAGTGATCTTGGCGTTTATGCTCTGCATCTCACCCGAGGCGTTTGTTCCTGAAACGCCGCTTATTGTGTCGGCTGTTCGCTCAATCTGCCGGACATTGAAGTTTTCTAATACGTGCACCCCGGCGGCCTCAGCCGCATCGCGCAGCGCTTTGTCGGTGACGACACGCGGGCAGGCGAGAGCGTTAGTCCTGCCGGAAAAGGCGCGGCCATTGTGCGGCACTACGGTTTCCTGAGTCAGCACAGATGCCCTGGCATCGAGAAGCTGAGGGAGGATACCGATCTCATCGCGCAGAATCGCGACCGCTCCCGGTGTCAGATATTCTCCGCAGGCTTTGTCTCTCGGAAAAACTGCTCGGTCCAGCAGTGTGACATCATAGCCATGCCGGGCCAGGAGCAGGGCCGCTGCCGATCCCGCCGGACCGGCACCGACCACAACAATGTCAGTGGATATTTGGGACAAGTGAAACAGCCGATCTAAATTCCAACAGCTTCCTATTTACCCACTCTTTGCCTGGACTAAAGCCACGCGGAAATACCAGTGGGTCGACAGACGAACCTGCTGAACCCCGCTCAGGCCGACCATCTTGCGGTACTCCGGCGGCGTGAATGCGCGGCGGACACTGGCCGGAGCATCATGGCGCGTAAAGGGATGCGCCTGCACCGCAGCCATGGCCGCGTTTACTCCCCAGAGTGTCGGGTAATCGCGCCGGAGATCGCTGACCACGAAGCCGCGTGTTGTGAGCCTGTCCATCACGGTCAGGAGCCGGGCAGAGGCATCAAAACCGAGATGGTGAAACGCCAGGGCGCAAAGTGCAAGGTCAAATGAGCGCGGAGGAAACGGCAGGGCAAGGGCGTCGGCCTGGACCAAATGGATATTCGGAGCGGAAGCCTGTGCCATCTGAAGCATGGCCGCATGGTTGTCGACGCCGACAATGGTCAAGTCCAGGCCGCGTCTCGCACCCCAGTTCAGCAGCGCGTTTGGAATGTCGGCTGACCCTGTCGCGATGTCCAATATCCGAATCGCTGTTCCCGGCGGGACGTCACGCAGCAGCCTTGCGACATGAAAGACAATTGTTTGAGTACCGCCGAACAGCCGATTGGACCAGGCCACATCCTGCATCGAGCGTTCCAATTCCGTAAACGGCTGGCTGGGATTATCGATGTCTTCGGGCTCATCAGTGCGCGGTAGACTTAGCCAGGACTCAGGCCACGGCATGGAGCGCCTCGCTCACTGCTTTCGCTGTTTCTTCAATATTGTTCTGCGTGTGTGCGGCACTCACAAACGCGGACTCGAACTGCGATGGGGCAAAATAAACACCGCGTTCCAGCAGAGCCCGGAAAAATGCGCCGTACCTAACTGTATCGCTGGTCTTCGCAGTCGTGAAATCAATGACTTTGGCATCGGTGAAAAATAGAGTCATCATGGAGCCGACGCGGTTGATCCGGTGCGGGATGCCAAGCCGTTTTGCCGTGTCTTTGGCAGACTGAGCCAGACGGTGCATCTGATGGTGCATCTGCGTATACAGCGTGTCCTTTACTTCTTCCAGCATTGTGAGCTGTTCCAAGCCTGCGGCGACGGCGAGAGGGTTCCCGGACAATGTTCCCGCCTGGTAAACGGGGCCGACGGGTGCGACAATATCCATGATATCCGCCCGTCCGCCATAAGCCGCCAGCGGCAGCCCGCCGCCGATGATCTTGCCGAGCGCGGTCAAATCCGGCGTGATCCCAAACAGTTCCTGTGCCCCGCCGTAAGCGACGCGGAACCCGGTGATGACTTCATCGAACAGCAGCAGAGCGCCGTCTTTTTCGGTCAGCTCACGCAGGATGTGCAGGAAGTCGGCATGAGGCGTCACGACGCCCATGTTCCCTGCGACAGGCTCCAGCATGACCACGGCGACTTCGCCGGGGTTAGCCTGCATGGCGTCCCGGAACGCTTCGACATCGTTATAAGGCAATGTAATCGTGTCACGGGTCAGATTGACTGGGACACCCGCCGAATCCGGCAGGCCGAGCGTAGTCAGTCCCGAGCCGGCTTTCGCGAGAAAGCCATCGGAGTGGCCGTGATAGTTGCCCTCGAATTTAATGATTTTATCGCGCTTTGTGAAGCCGCGAGCCACCCGCACTGCGCTCATGACCGCTTCGGTTCCTGAGCTGACAAGCCGCACTTTCTCGACGGACGGGACAGCAGCCACGATCTTCTGAGCTAATCGAACTTCGGCCTCAGTGCTGGCCCCAAACGATGTTCCGCGCCCTGCGGCGTCAGTGATAGCTCGAACAATGCGCGGCGGAGCGTGGCCAAAGATCAGCGGCCCCCAGGACATGACGTGGTCCAGATAACGGTTGCCGTCGACATCGAAGATATAAGGCCCGTCGCCGCGCTGCATGAAGAGTGGGTCGCCACCGACACTTTTGAAGGCTCGAACAGGCGAATTGACACCACCGGGAATAACGCGCTGGGCTTCGGCAAACAGCCGAGCCGATTTTTCATGGGATTTTATTGCGGGGGTAGTCTGCTCAGATTGCTCCATGCATTCAGTATACCCGCCTGACTTGAGTTAGGCACAAACCTGAAAAATCGATGCCACTCTGCCGATAAAAGAGTGAGGGTAATAGAAAGAGCATGACGCAAGACGCAGTGCCGATCGTGGATATAAGCTCCCCTGCCTTATCCTATAACCAGAGCCGGATGTGGATGCGAACGGGGATCGCTGTAACTCTGCTCTTCCACATATTCTACGCAGCCTGGCTCGTAATTCGCCCCGTGTCGCACCATGTCTTTATATTGGGTGATGACATACTGGAAACAGTCGGCGGCGCGCTTGCCGCGCTGTTCTGCTTTTTGAAGGTATCCGACCCGGGCAATCAATCTTTCTCCAAGTCGCGTTCCAGGCAGGTCGCCTGGTTCTGCGGGCTGAGCATGGTCTGCTATACACTTCAGCAGTTCTATATTATCTACCCGGACTTCATGCACCATCCTGCACCTATCCTGCGAACTATCGTAGATACAATTGCGCTTTCTTCTTCTCCATTACTGCTTCTAGGAATCTGTCGGCTGCCGCGTAAACCGCTTTCACTCTCCTCGCAGGTGAGGATCACTCTGGATGGGCTGATGGTCATGACCTCGATCCTGACTTTTAGCTGGTATTTTGTGCTGGGGCCGACAGTCATTTATACGAAGGGGCCGCTCGAAGGCAAAATCGTTGACATTCTGTACCCGACAATGGATATCCTGCTGGCTGCCTGCCTGGTGCTCTTAGGGGGGAGAGCCGGATATCTGCACTCTGTCCTGACACTATTTTCAATCGGTTTGATTATTGTCGTCGCTTCCGACAGTACCTTTGCTTTTGTCTCGCTGAACCGGCCTTTTACGGCAGGTACGCTGCTGGATATCGGCTGGTCACTGGGGTTCATGCTGATCGGTGTTGCTGTCTTCACCGGTAGGCAGGCCATGGCCTTCACGAAGTTCGATGATGATCCCGGGCGTTTGTCTCCCCTTTGGACTTCTCTCCTGCCCTATGCTCTCCTTCCTCTGGTCGGCGGCCTCGTGCTTTATACCGAGCAGGCTTCCGGCCGGGCCATTCTACGGCACGGCGTTTTTTGGGGAACACTCGCGCTGGTTTGCTTGATTCTCGTGCGTCAGGTACTGGCATTGCTGGAAAATCGGGAGCTGAACGGTCGCCTGGAAGCATTGGCAACGACTGATGCGCTGACCGGCCTCTGCAACCACCGGACATTTCACCTGCGTCTTGCCGAGGAGGCGGCTCGGGCGAGCCGCGAAGGGCAGACAATCGCAGTCGCCATGCTTGACTTGGACAATTTCAAATTTTTCAACGATGCTTACGGCCATTCTGCGGGTGATGACGTCCTGCGGCAGATTACAAAAGCATTACGTCAAAACACGCTGCCGGAAGATACACTGGGGCGGTTCGGCGGGGATGAATTCGCGCTGATCCTGCCTCTGAATGACGCCGGGGGAACACGGCGAAGCCAGACAGCGGAACGCCTCAGCGAAAGCTTGGAAGCGTCGCTTGCAGGCTTGTCTTTCCAGCCGCCGGGAAGCGCTTCTGCTATCCCCCTGACGATTTCTATCGGCATCGCCATATTTCCTGACGATGCCGGCAGTTTTTTCGAGGCCCTCGAACTCGCCGATCATCGGCTAATGCATGTCAAGACCGGCGGCGGCTCAGATCACCCGGCAGAAGAGCTTTGCCGCCAGCTTGCGCTCTCCCTCTCCGGCTTCACGATGCTGAATGCTCTTGTCACCGCAGTCGACAACAAAGACCGATACACACGGCGGCACTCCGAAGACGTCCTGACTTACAGCCTGATTATCGCTGATCAATTAGGATTGGATGAAGAAACGCGCCATACGGTCCAGGTCGCAGCACTGCTGCACGATGTCGGAAAAATCGGTGTTCCAGATCGCATCCTGCGGAAACCCGGAAAATTGACTGAGGAAGAGTTCCAGGCTGTTCAGCAGCATCCTGTCATGGGAGCCATCATTGTCGGTGCAGTGCCGGGGTTCGAAGAAACCTTGGGTGTCGTGCGGCATCACCACGAGCGCTGGGATGGAAACGGTTACCCGTTTGGACTGATCGGTAAAGAAACGCCTTTTCTCGCCCGGCTTATCGCTGTCGCCGATGCATTTTCTGCAATGACAACAGACCGGCCTTATCGCAAAGGCATGGACTGCACAAAAGCCTTACGGATTTTAGAAGAAGGGGTGGGAACGCAATGGGACCCGGAATGTATTGGGGCCATCCTCCGGGCGTACCAGCCCGCTAAACAACACGCTGAGAAAAAGCTTCTGGCAGCGTGAACTAAAATGCTAAACTCGCTCGATCAGCCCTAAGCCGGCATCGATCAGCGCCTGAACTTTTTCCTGGGATGACGACTCGGCGTAAACGCGGACAACCGGCTCGGTGCCGGATGCGCGGAGCAGGAGCCAGGCATCGTTCTCGAAAAAGAACTTCGTGCCGTCTGTACGGTCGATCTTCTGGACTTTCAGCCCGGCAACTTCGTCCGGGTTGTCTTCGCTCAGCGACTTCAAGACAGCAGGCATTTTTGCTGGCTCAGGATGAAGGTCGATTCGCTGGTACTCATGCGGTCCGAACTCAGCCATCAGCTCCGCGATCTGCTCTTCCAATCGTTTTTTGCGGACTGCCATGGTTTCCAGCAGAAGCAGAGACATCAAAGGGCCATCACGCTCCGGGATATAGCCGATGACACCGATCCCGCCGGACTCTTCGCCGCCGATCAGCACAGGCTCTTTGAGCATCCAGTCACAGATATTCTTGAATCCGATAGGGGTGACATGCAGCGTTAGGCCATACTTGGCGCAGAGCTTGTCAATGAGTGTCGTCGTGGAAACAGTCTTGACTACCGAACCGCGCAGGCCTTTATCTTCGTACAGATGCCGCAGGACGAGCGCGAAAATGCGGTGACTGTCGACAAAGTTGCCGTCGGCATCCATTGCTCCGACCCGGTCCGCGTCTCCGTCCACTGCCAGACCGACATCAGCCTTCGATGCTAAGACTGCCTCTTTCAGTGGACCTAGATTCTGCGTGATGGGCTCCGGGTTCAGACCCCCGAAGACCGGATTTCGGTCCTTGCAGATCTCTTCGATCTCAATGCCCGCGCCGCGCAGAATGTCCGATAAATAGCCGCTGCCGCTGCCGTGCATTGGGTCGGCGACAATTTTGTAATTGGCTGCGGCGATCTTTTCCAAGTCGACCATGCCGCGCAGACCGTCAAAATAAGCGGGCCGCAGATCACGCTTCTCGACAGTGTCAATCAAGGCCGGATCGACATCAACCGAATATGTCCCGGCATCCAGCAGCGCGTTTAACTCTTTGACGACTTCATCGACATCCGAAGGCAGCGCAGAGCCGCCAAAGCCCATCTTGAGCTTCAACCCATTAAATTGGGGAGGGTTGTGAGATGCTGTAATCATAATGCCGCCCTTGGCATTGTACTTGTGAGCGTTATAGGAGATCGATGGCGAGGAGCAGGATTGAGCAGATAGCACGACTTTCATGCCGGATGCGGCTATGACTTTCGCAGCTTCCGCCGCAAAGTATTCCGATTGGGAGCGGTTATCATATCCGATAAAAACCGTTTGTTCCCCGGCGACTTCCGTGCGCTTGAAGTAATTAGCAACAGCCTGTGAGACAAGGCGGACATTAGCGCCGGTAAAGTTGTCCGCGATGATCCCACGCCATCCATCGGTTCCAAATGAGATTTGCGGCTTAACAGCTTCCGGCATGATAGTATGATGTCTCCTGAAAGTCGATTATAATAGTGTTTTCAGCGCTTGATGCGCGAGATGTACGGATAGAACCGACTCAGCGCCCTGATTACGGTTGAGGCCACCGGGTGTCAGCGCATCAGAGACGCCTCCTGTCAGCGCATCGAAAACCGGCAGGCCATGATGATTGCGGCCTAGATACCAGTCAAATGCATCTTGTGCGGCCTGGCGGAACCGACGCTCACCGGTGACATGGTAGGCTTCCGCGCAGCATTCCACCAGAGCGCCGGCATCGACCGGCTGCTGATCGAAGCGCGGCGGCTCCTGGTCGTGCCGAGTGAACCAGCCCGCTTCCGTTAGACGTAGATTGCCAATGGGATCGTAGCTGCCCTGTCCATTGCGCGTCTTTTCCAGCAGAAAATCCAGGCTTTCAATCGCAATGCGCTTGTATCGCTGCTCATCAGGAAAAAGCCGGGCGGCGACAAAGAGCGCCTGCGGCAGCCGAGCATTACAGTAAGTCATTTGATCCTCAAACCAGTGCCAGTAGGGATCAGAAGTAGCTTCATACGCATCTGCCAGCGCATCTGCAAGAGTATGGATGTGGTCGTCTGCCATCTGCGCGTCAGACAATCCCAAAATGACAAATGCTTTTGCACGGAGATAAGTTGGCCGCATCGTTGGAATTACCGACAGCGAGCCGCGCAGCAGCTTTTCGGCGATCTCACGAGGAGCAAAAGGGGCATTCACGGCATGAGCGACACCGAGGCCCCAAATAGTACGTCCAAACGAATCTTCGCTGCCGACTGAATCCAGCCATTTACCCTGCGTATCGCAGAAGTTGTGATACTGCCCGGCGGACTCGCCCTTTGTGATAGCCGCGCCCTCGACAAAACGAAAGCACGTCCCTGCCATTCGCCCATAAAACTGGGGCTCAATTCCCGCCTGCCAGTAACGCAGACTGACAATCAATCCGCGTGCTTCATCGTCAATCGAATAGCCATGACGCGGGTTTGGATGACACTCTTCCGCATGCTGCCAGAGCCCGATTGAGGTCAGCATGGTCTCTAAGTGATCAAAACGTAATTCGGTCTGTGTTAGCTGCATCGTCATTGTATGCATTCTCCGGTGCTCGAGGCCTATCAAAATCCGGACGCCGTCTGGCTCGGGACCGGAGAAGGGGCCCACACTTCCCCTTCGCGCACTAAATCATTCAAGCCAGGGATTGCCATCGCATCCATCGCTGCCCGGTGATTCACCCAGCGCTCGTCCAGCATCTCCGTAAACAGCTTCGTATACTGAATGCCTACACTCTGCCACGTCATCGCCCGGCCATAGTCATAGGCTTTCTGACGGGTCTCTTCAAAGAGCGTATCGTTAGTCAAAATACTTTCGATGATGTCCGATAGCTTTCCAGAATCGCGGAAGGGATACAAGAACCCACGCCCCT
>JBPBQB010000241.1:0-10536 GCA_050954545.1 Janthinobacterium lividum
CCTTTGATCGCACTGTTCACAAGCCACGACCCTGTGCAGGAGTCGAACGGCGGGGTCCTGTTTGAGACCCAGAGCCTAGCGTATAGCCTTGACGATGGCCGGACCTGGACCAAATATGCCGGCAACCCGGTCCTGAACAATCCTGGGCAGCGCGACTTCAGGGACCCGAAAGTCATGTGGTACGCGCCTGAAAATAAATGGGTCATGGTGCTGGCCGCGCACGACCGGATCGACTTCTATTCGTCGCAGAATTTAATACGCTGGACCAAAGAAAGCGAGTTCGGCACCGGGCATGGGGCACATGGCGGCGTCTGGGAATGCCCGGACCTGATCGAAGTGGGCGACAAGCAGTGGGTGCTGCTTGTCAGCATCAATCCGGGCGGTCCTAACAGCGGTTCGGCGACTCAATATTTTGTCGGTAACTTCGATGGGCGGACTTTTGTATCCTCCCAGCAGGACACCCGCTGGCTCGACTATGGGCCGGACAACTACGCAGGAGTCACCTGGTCGAACACCGGCGCACGTCAAATTATGATCGGCTGGATGAGCAACTGGCAGTACGCGCAGGAAGTGCCGACCGATCCCTGGCGGGGCGCGATGACAGTCCCGCAAGAGCTTGGCCTGAAGATGGTCGATGGCAGCCTGTTTGTAACATCCCAGCCGGTCGCGGAACTCGACACTCTCTTCGGCAAGCCTGTGGTATGGCAGGACATCACCGTCAATAAGTCTCTTGATCTTTCCCCGCCTCTGCAAGCTTTATCAGGCCGCTTCCGGCTGACCCTCGTGCTCCCACAGGCGGAGGACTGGTCGATCAAGCTTTCCAACCTGAGGGGCGAACAGGTGTTGCTCGGCTATGAGGCGGCAGAGCAGCGGTATTTTCTGGACCGCAGCCAGTCTGGGAATGTCAGCTTCGAGCCGAGCTTCGCCCACGTTGCCCGAGCGCCTCGAATCGCTTCCGAGGCTTTTATGGAAGTGACGCTTTTGGTGGATTCTGCCTCGGCAGAGCTGTTTGCAGACGGTGGGCTGACCTGCTTGACGGGGGTGTTCTTCCCCTCTGAACCGCTGATAAATATCACACTGCAAACGCCGCGCAGCCTGCCTATCCAGCGCCTGACCTGCACCGTTGTCAGCTCTATGAAAAATACTGAGACAGAAAAAGAGACACGGCTGTGAAGCTGTGTCTCACTCCTGCCATTCGCTATTTACGGATCGCGACGATCTTGTATCTGGTCTTACCGGCAGGCGTGGTGACCGAAACTGAATCGCCGACTTTCTTTCCCATCAGCGCTTCTCCGACAGGAGACTCATCACTGATCTTTTCACGGTTCGGGTTCGCCTCGACCGGCGAAACCAGTGTGAATTCCCAGTCTTCATCTTCGTCGTTGATCGTGACGATGGAGCCGATGCCGACATAGTCGGTGGGAATTTCGTCCATGTCCATTGGCCGGGCGATCTGCATGATGTGTTTCAGATCTTCGATACGCCCTTCCAGAAACGCCTGCGCGTTTTTGGCATCTTCGTACTCGGAATTCTCAGTGAGTTCTCCGTAAGTAATCGCATCACGGATACGCTCCGCAACGTCACGCCTCTCCGTTGTGCGGAGTATTTCCAGTTCGTCTGCAATTTCCTTGTACCCGGCGGGCGTCAGGACTATCTCTTCAATGTCAGCCAAGTCACTCAGTCTCCTTACAGCGGAGTTTTTATTTTTGCCGAATTAGCGTACTGTTTCCAGAAGCAATTGCCAAAGTTTGCGCGTCAGTATACCTGCATCGCGGAGGCTTTGTCAACCGCGTTTTTGACGCTTCAGCAATGGGCGGACACGGGCGACAGAATCGCGCAGGGCGTCTTTGTAAAGCTGATGCAGGCGGGGGGCGGAGAGCGTCTGACCAGTACTGTAATACAGCGAAGCGGCTTTGCCGACTGTGTACGTTCCGGCGTAAGCGATGGAACCTTTGATGAGCAGGCCGATCCCGCCGGGCACGAGGCCGATCAGCTCACGCGCCACCGCACGCCAGCCGAAGGCGCTGCCGACGACCGGCAATAATTCGCGGGTGCGGGCCCGCAGGTCGACTTCCCGCCCGTAAGCCGCCGCGATTGTCAGCAGCAGCATTCCCTGATTTTTGGTGAGCAGCACCATGTCGCCCAGCGCGGTCGCCGGCAGCAGGAAGTCGGTGAACGGGATAACGCCCGGCAGGGCAGACAGCAGTGCGATCTTTGCATTATCGATGCAGGCCTCGTTGATCAAAAGTGTGACCACCGCAGGCCGGAACGCCGGGATATGCCGGGCCAGTGACAGGCGCAAATCTGGGTTTGTCATCACAATCCGGGCAAGCGCCGCCGCAAGCTCGGTTTCGTTGGCTGTCAGCGGATCAGCATCCAAGTTCACGCTGCCGGGCGGAGCGTCCGAGGCAACTGCATAGCTGCCAACATGGGCACTAATGTCCGCAGGCCCTGTCGGCCCCAGGTCACGCGGCGCGGCAGATTCCAGCGCCAACCGGGCAATCAGCAGCTTGGTATGATCTTCCGAGCCGATCAGCGCCAGATGGAACGGCTTTTCGGCGGCATCAGCGATGTCCTGAACCCGCAGGGTCTTGAACAGGCTCCACACTTTCCACGCCCCGCCGACCTGGTTAGGAACAGCTTTGAGGGGAATATTGACAAACGGAAATTTCGGCACGGTAACGTCTCCTAATTGCGGTCGTTATACCCAAATTGAGTGCCGGAGCAGGGATTTTGGGGAGAAACAGAGAAAAGGCTATTTTGAAACGTGCGGAAAGAGGAGCCAAAATGACATTGCCTGTTGTGCATCTTACGGGAACCACGTATGAGCAGGGCGTTCAGCATGGGCAGCAGCTCACAGATCGGATCGCTCATAACCTATCGGTCTATTTTGCCCGGTTCGAGCAGGAAACAGGCTTGCCGAAGCCGGAAGTTCTGAACCGGGCCAGCCGGTACGCAGGCGCGATTGCCGGGCAGAACCGTGGCTACTTCGACGGAATGCGCGGCGTCGCCGACGGCTCCGGCTTCCCGCTGGAAGAGATCGCCGCGCTGCAAGTGCGCTACGAAATTCTCTATTATCAGTTCGGAAAAAATGCTGAGTCGGAAGATGTCGACGGCTGCACTGCCTTTGCTGTGCTGCCCGAAGCGTCGGCGAACGGGCATCTGCTGGTCGGCCAGAACTGGGACTGGATTCCACAGGTGCAGGGCGCAGTCCTGCACACGACCGATACCGATGGACTGGAAACATTGACGTTCACCGAGGCAGGCATTGTCGGCGGCAAAATCGGCTTCAACAGCGCCGGGGTCGCTCTTGCCATCAATGGCATGACCAGCACGGACGATGACTGGTCGACACTCGCCAAGCCGTTCCATGTCCGCTGTTACGAAATCCTACGCGCCCGCGATTTCGACGCCGCTGTTTCCATAGTGACTTCCGAAGCCCGTGCCTGCTCCACAAACTTTTTAATTGCCCAGACCCCGGACAAAGTAGTCGACATCGAAGCCGCCCCGGACAAGCTGCGTCTGCTCGGCTGCGAAGGCGGTTGCCTGGTCCATACCAACAACTTCACGGATCCCGAAGAGATCGGTGTGGCTGAGCCGCCCAACCCAAAGCGCGACTTTTCCAAGGGTCGCCGTTCTCGGTTAAGCGAACTGCTGTCAAAACACGAAAAGATCAGCATCGAAGACATACAGACCGACTTGCAGGATCATCTGCGCTATCCTTATGGTATCTGCCGCCACGCCGCAGTCGGATTAGAGCCGCCGCAGAACCACTATATCACCGTGACGGCGGTTGTCATGGATGTCACCGCAAAAACGCTCATGCTCACCGACGGTGTTCCCTGCGAAAACCTTTTTCAGACAGTGACATTCTGATATGAAAGCATACAGCCAGTACCGTGTACCGAACAGGAGTTAATTGTTATGGTGAGTGTTCAGGAACAGTATTTGACAGACCGCGAAGGCAAGCGTGTCGGCGTCGTTCTGGATTTAGAGCAGTTTCAACGGATACTGGAAGACTTGGAAGAATTGGAAGACATCCGCGCCTATGACATTGCAAAAGCGTCCGGCAATGAAGCTATTCTTTTCGATCAAGCAGTCGCAGAAATCGAACAGAGACGTAAATGACTTACGTTTTAGTTATCCTGCGGCGGGCACAAAAAGAACTAGAGGACCTACAGAATGCCGATTATGAGCGGGTTCGTGATGCGATTGCAGGCCTTGCTGAAGATCCACGACCGCCAGGCTGCATCAAACTCACTGGGCGCGAAGGCTGGAGAATTCGCATCGGAAATTACCGCGTCATATACGACATTAATGATAGCCAATTGGTAGTGACTGTTGTTCAAGTAGACAACCGGCGTGATATATATCGATGAAAGCAACGAGGTTCAACGCAGTGGCTGCGGGGAACAATCTTTTATGACTAAAGCGGTATTTTTTGGGGCGTCTTCGGTAGAAGGCGCTGGAGCGTCTTCGCCGGAGAAACGGTTCACGAGCCTGATCTGCCGAACGCTGGGATGGGAAGAGATCAATCTGGGTGTCGGCGGCACGACTATGACCGGTCGCGATGACAGCGGCTTAATTGTAGACGAGGAAAGTGGGATCGGACGAGTGCCGGATGTGCTTCATGCCGCACCGAACTTTGTGATCATCTCGTTTGGCGCGAACGATTTTGCCCAGAGCCGCTCGATCGGAGAACTTGGCAAGTTCCAGCAAGGAACATTTGTCTCGGATTACGATACGGTAGTGCGCGGGCTGATCGAGAACCTGCCGGACGCAAAAATTGTCCTGGCGACCTGTCAGTACCGAGCCGACGGCGAGATACTAAACGAACTGGGCTTCACTCTGGAAGACTATAATCAGGCAATTCGGCAGATTGCGGAACGATACAAACTAGAGCTTGCCGACGCGTACACCGGGAGCGGGATCGACAGCCACAATTTTACGGCTTTTTCCGCTGATGCCGCGCATCTGAACGACGAAGGTTATCAGCGGCTGGCGGGATTTTTCATAGAATGCTTGACAGCAGAACGATGCGGCTAGAAGAAATCCCAGACGAATATTTTCAGAGGCAGGATGAAACATCTGACTTTCAATTTTATCGCTCCCCGCGTCTGGTCGCGCATATCGACGATGCCGCGATAGAAGCACTCGGGAGTTTTCTGCGTCCGCGTGTTCCTCAGAATGCCGACGTGCTGGATCTGATGTCCGCTTATCTCACGCATCTGCCGCCGGACGTTCGCGCGAAGTGTCGGCGTGTCGCGGGTTTGGGCATGAACGGGTTAGAGATGGCGGCGAACAGCCAGTTGACCGAGTATGTCGTACACAGTCTTAACGATGATCCAGCCCTCCCCTACCCTGACCTATCTTTTGACCTTGCTCTTTGCACGGTCAGTGTCCAATACTTGCTGCACCCTGCTGAAGTCTTCGCGGAAGTTTGCCGTGTCCTGCGCCCCGGCGGCCAGTTTATAGCTTCGTTTTCCAATCGCTGTTTCCCCACGAAAGCGACTCGGCTATGGCTCAGCACCGACGATGCTCAACATCTATCTTTGGTTCAGCTTTTCTTTGAGGAAAGCGGTGGATGGAGCAGTGCTGAAGCGTTTGATAAAAGCCCCCACCCCGGTCGATCCGATCCGCTTTACGTGGTAGTCGGCACGAAATCCACTTTGGTTTAGGTATAATAGAGGTATAACAACTGCCAGCAATTCTCATTGCAAGCTAAATTATTATACTTTCATGTTTACGTTGAACGAAACACAGCTTGGCCTCCTGACGGCGATCCGTGCCGGGCAGGAGGAAGGGGAACGGCGCTATGAGTTCTGGTCCCGCCGCGAGGCGCAGGCCGCCGCCGCCCAAGCATTCGGCACAGCACTCTCAGCGGACGGCTTCCGTGCCGGACGGCCTTTGACGGATGAAGCGCGGACTAACCTGCTTCGCGCGGCGGCGGAATTGGCTCCTAATGGAAATCTTTCACGACGGCTCTTTTCCACCGATCCGAAAGGCTTCGATGACCGCTTGCGGCATCTGCTGTCAGACACGGAACCGCTTTATGAGCGGCTAGTCGGGTTTCTGGCTCAACGCGGTACAGGCATTCAGACAGCATCGAGTCTGCTTAGTGCCTCAGATCCCGAAATGTATCCGCTGATCACACGCCCGGCGCTGCGCCATCTTGCGCTGACTTCTGCCCAGAAGCGTGATGCATTGAACGAGGCGTCGCAGCGTTACGGATTTCCCGCGCCGGACACTGGTTCCCCATCAGCAGCCCAGCATTTGCTGGCGCTATTTATTGTCTACGAGCAGATCCGCGATGTGCTTGGTGTTCGCACCTATCCTGAAGTGGATGCAGCCCTGCGTATCCCGCTCTCTTTTCTCGCGGCTCCGTCAACCGGGCAAATCCGGGAAATCAAAGCGGGCTATGATGCTACGCCGCCTTCATTGACGGAAACTCGGCTGCTATCGGCATTGGAAGAGTATGCGCTGGATCAAGGTTTCATGTTTCCCGCTCATAGACTGCGCTCTTATTACATCGCGCTCAAAACCAGGCCGTTTGCCATTTTATCGGGGGTGTCCGGTACCGGCAAAACGCGCCTTGCCGAGCTGTTTGCAGAAGCCATGACCGGTCACGCGCCCAGGCAGTTTCGCTTGATCCCAGTCCGGCCTGATTGGAACGATGCGGCAGCCTTGTTCGGCTACCAGAACGTCCTTGCCAATCGTTACGTTTCTACGCCGTTTCTGGAGATCGTGCGGGCGGCAGGCCAGCCGGAGAACCGGCAGAAGGCGTTCTTCGTCTGTCTGGACGAAATGAATCTGGCCCGCGTCGAGCACTATCTGGCCGATTATCTGTCTGCCCTGGAATCGCGGTCGCACCGGATACCACTGCATGAAGGTGAGCCGGACCTCGTGCTTCCGCCTAATCTTTTTGTGACAGGTACCGTGAATGTCGACGAAACGACACATGGATTTTCACGCAAAGTGCTTGACCGGGCCAATACATTTGATTTCGATGAAGCGCCTGAGCTAAGTCAGAGCCTAGCGACCAAAGGACGGGCGACACTGGATGCCGATATGTCTGCGAGTCCTACCCAGCGTCAAGCACTGTTTCTGTCGGCAAGGGTCTCGAACATTGGACGCGCCAAAGAACGGCTTTCCCAACGCAACGCGAAGTTCCCTCTGCGGGCGCTGACCGCGCTCCAAACAATCAATGATCAGCTTTACGCCCACCGGCTGCACTTTGCCTATCGGGTTCGTGACGACATCTTGATGTTCCTTGCGAACAGCTTTGATGCCGAGAGCGGCGAAGGGCTGCTATTGAGCGACGCTGAAGAAAATTTTCGCCTCGCGCTGGACTTGCAGATCATGCAGAAAGTGCTGCCGAAGCTTCACGGGCAGAGCGGGAACTTACTGCCCCTGCTCGCCCATCTGCAAGCCTGGACAGAGGGCGAAGGGTTTCTGCATACGTCGGCCAAGCTCGCCCGAATGCGCGTTCACGGCGCGGACACAGGATACATTCGGTTCTATGAGTGAGCCTGAACAAAACGAGGCGAATCAGCAAGACTGGCGCAGGCTGCTGACGGCCTCTGAGCGTGCTTCAATGCTCGGTGACATTGCCCGCGTCTCACTGGCCGCCGGGGCACGGCTATTTCCTGACGAGCCCTGGTCGGATTTAGATGTAACGGCCGCTCCAAGCGCTGCTTCCAAGTCCCCTATCGAACGGCTTAGTTTTGCTGAGTATCTGCTGCCCGTTCTCACCCAGGCATTGAAGCGTATCATGCAGTCGCCGCTGACCTCAGCAATCGCCCACACACGTTCAGCCGTGCCCGAGCGTGCCCGCCGGGTATCGACATCTGCCTGGATGGCCTATGCGCGTCAGACCCCGGCTGATCGAACTGTTGAAGAGCGGGTGACATTTCTCTCCTATGATACGCTGGAGAACCGGGCCATCAAATCGTTTGTTCAGCTTCTAGAGCGTGATTGTGAGGCCATTGTCCGGATCGCAGAGTCGGAAGAGGAAACAGAAGCGGCGGGCCGAGCTTCCGGGTGCGCCCGGCGTCTCCACCAGCTTTTGGCTGAGACATGGTGGGAAGAAGTAACGTCGAAAAGTGGCGACTGGACTCAGCCTCAGTCACAGCGAGAAGCACTGCGACCAGACTATGCGCGGATTTCCCAGGAGCGGGTTCGTTACCGAAATAGTTTCTGCTTTAACTGGGATCAGCCATTACTGACACTGCCTTCTCGCGAGACATGGCGGATTTACGAAGTCTGGTGTCTTCTAACTGTCTTCCAAGCCTTGCGGGATCTAGGCTGGGATCTGACGCACGCGCAGGAGCTTTTTGCCATCAAAGAGGGACGTTTAACAGCAACACTCGCTGCGGGTACGCGCTCACGGATGGTGCTCAGGTCAGCATGGGGGCAGAAGCTGACTCTCACCTACAATCAGACGTTTGCCGAAGGCCGGGAGTCTTTATCACATACGATGCAGCCGGATATCACGCTCTCGGATGGGCAGCGGGTGTGGATTCTGGATGCCAAGTTCAAGCCGTATGCCGAGCCGGGCGAAGAAGGCAGCGACATCAATCAGATGCACGCTTACCGTGATGCCATTGTCGGCAGCGATGGAGTCCGAAATGTCGCAGCGGCCCGGTGCCTCTACGCGGGACTGGCTCAAACGTCGAACCGGGCACACATCACGTATGGACGCACAGCCAGCACAGCGGTCGGAGCACTTTGCCTTCGGCCTGGCAGCCCTGAGACAATCAAGAACTTGTCTCGACTACTGGAAAGCTGGGTAGCCGCAAGGTCATAGAAAGCAGAGCCGCAATCGTTTCTAAGAACTTGACTTGATTTTCAGGCAGCGGCAGCGTACCATCTGTGTAGACTGTTAGAACCCCTTGACGGTTAGCCAGCGGCACAGCGATAACCGAGTGTGTGCCTGATTTTCCCGCAAAAGCCCGCCAGGGACCGGCCTCGAAGCTCGGGTTCTTGACCGCTGATTGCGTCTCCACCTTTTGGGTTCGCCACGCTTTCTGTACTACTTTGCCATGCAGGGCGGTATCGTCGGGCTTGACGCGTTTCGAAAAGAGCAAAGCATCGCGAAAAGCTTCCCCGGCAATCGACAATTTATCTTCCAGCGGCACACTCAGCGTACAGACCTCAGCACCGATGATTCGCCGGATATGCTCCGTGACAGCGTCTGCCGATTTGTCTTGCTCTTTTCCCATGCTGATCGCCCGGACAATTTCACGCAGGACATCTGCCTGCGCCTGAAGCGCGGCGGCTTGTTCGGCAGCCTGGGGGATGGCCAGGGCTGACGCGGCAATCGAAGCGACAATGCTCAGTGTTTCCAGCAGGACAGGGTCATCAAAAGCTGAATGGGTATTGGAAGTCAGAGACAGATGCCCGGCGGCTGCACCGCCGACCAGCAGCGGCAGGGCGTACTCCGGTGCAGGGCTATTTTCACCGTGCATCATCAGGCCATTCGCATAGGATGGCTGACGGTCGATATAAAGCTTCCAGAGGGCGGGGATCGTGGCATCGAAGGGAAATACGGGGGGGCGAGCCTGCGCCGATGTTTTCGGGCGCTTCGGCTGATCTTCCGGCTCGGAAGCGATAAGTGAAATCGTCTGAGCTGTAGGGTTGTATGAGTAGAGGCGGACATGCAAATCCGATGCTCCGTCCAGTGCTGGAAATACACTTTCGACAATAGCTCGACTAATCTCCTCCGCAGTCGCTGCCTTGCTCAGATGACTGCAAAGCTGCTGTATTAACGTCTGGCGCATCTGCCACCGAGTTCCACGCGCACGGCTTTCGTACAGATCGGTGGCGTCTTGGAAGACAGCCGCCGCCCCGCCTGCGGCCAGTGGCTGCGCCCGGACATCAAGAATGCGAATCAATCCGTCTGCACCGACACTTTGATAGCCCGTCCCAACGACGAGCCTGCCGTCTCTCACGGCGCGGTTCAGCGGAAGCTGGCCAGGCGGCACGGCTTGTCCATTAGGATAACGAAGACCGGCAAGGCCTGAGCATTGAGGACCAAAGAGGGCTAGAGCGGCTGCATTACTGTGGAGTATCGCCCCAGCATCATCGCAGACAATCAGGGCGTCGGGGGACAACTCGGAAAGCAGAGCGAAGGGGTCAGTGAGCGATTTGGCAGGCCGGCGCACTTGAGAAACGAAAGCTGCAAGACTACCGCACAGCAGGCCCAGCCAGAAAAACGGTCGCTTGAACATGGCAAGATTGTACCTGACGCAAAATCGCCCCGCGCCAATCAGCGCAGGGTGATTTCAAGAACCAATGAGAGCCGAAGCTATTCGGTTCGGATGGTGGCTTCCAGAACAGTCTCAGCCATGTAGATCGGAGCACGGACACGCAATGCAAGTGCGATGGCATCGGAGGGGCGGGCATCTAGCTCCAGCGTTTCTCCGGTGACTTTCACAATGCCGATCTTGGCATAAAATGTCTCGTTCCAGAGATCGTCTATGATAATGCGTTCGACAGTCGCATCCAGCCGCTCCAGCATAAGCCGTATGAGATCAT
>JBPBQB010000076.1:0-10064 GCA_050954545.1 Janthinobacterium lividum
AAGAGGCCGCCCCCACCCCCAGCGGAATGCGGGCGAGAGCACGGCGGACAGAAGCCGCATCGTCTTGATGCACAAGATCCAGAAAAGAATGCTCCTGAAAAGAATGCTCCGGTGCTTCCAGTACGACTTCTTTGTTCCAAACAGCATTCACCCGTGTGATACAGCCCTCCGAATTCAGAGCGCACAACAGGTCGCCCAGAAGATCACACCAGCGTGCCGGCCAAGCATCGTCAGGGCGCAGCGGCCCAGAATATTCCGAATGCGGCATATTTGGAGTCAGTTTATTCATAGCTGTCGCATTGCTTCGAAGGCACAAATCGTGGCATATCGATCAAGTTCCCCTTTGCGCGTTTTGGCCCATTGCTCGTGGGGTAAGTGCCTCACAGCACTCAGCCGCCTTCCTAGAGGGCCAAGCAATTCGCAGGCACGCTGCAAGGAAATCGCAGAAGAAAAAATCGCAGACCCGGCGACAAGAAGTTCTAATTTCTCCCCGTCCGGGCTATACAGCAAAGCCTCCTGCAGCCCAGGCACCTGCGTTTTCAAGTGGGATTCCCAAAAGCCTGCCTGCACGAAATGGCCGTTGCTGAGCTTGAAGCCGTCATCGGCACGCGCGGTGAAATATAGGTCAGACCCCGCAGCTCGCACGAGATCCCCGGTATCTATCCAGCGGTCGGGAGCAAGCCGCTTCAAACCCGACACTTCCCATGTTCCCAGGCAGGCATTCGGCCCCCTGAAGTGCAGCCGACCCTCCGGTGTTACTCTGACCGTGCAGCCGACCGGCTGCCCCAGGTAACATTTTTCCCAGCGCCCAGGCGCTCCGAGCGAAATGCCGGGCGAAGCTTCTGTCTGACCGTACCCCACACGCAAGTGTGTCCGGCTCAGCAACGCCGCAAGAGGAGCACTGACAGGTGCTCCGCCAATCACGCCGTGCAGACCGGCGGCTAAGACTTCGCCCCCAGGGGTTTGCAGAAGACGTTCGACCGTGAGTGGCACCGCATTGAAATGAGTGATCCCGTGTGCCTGCATCAACTGGATCAGCGCCGCCGGGTCCCGCCCCCCACGGCTGTCGCGGATAATCTCTGCCCCCGCCAGCAGCGCGGGCAATAAGTCGATCACGAGGCCGAACACATGGTGCCAGGGAAGCGCTGAAAGCAGGCGTGCTCCCTCAAGGTCCAGGTGCGGGCTGTGGGAATCCAGCACCGACAGCACATTCCTATCGGAAAGGGCTATCCAGCGCGGCCTGTGGGTCGTGCCACTTGTCGCCAGAAGAAAACGCACTTCGGGAGACGGGGGAAGCTGAGAGCGCCGCAAGGCTAAACCGGTCTGCACGGGCAGGCCGCACACATCCGCCTGCCAGGTGACCCCAGCAGTTGCCTGCCCTGCCCCGATGGCTGCCGCCGCGTCCAGAATCTCCGAAGCACTTTGCACGTTCCCAGTGGGGTCCATCAGGGCCAGGGTCAATCCTTCCCATAAGCCGGCAAGAAGAGCGCAGACAAAACCGGACGAAGGCGGGAGGGCCAGGACAACCCGGTCCCCCGGTCGCAAGCCAGCTTCTCGGAACGCGGCGGTCCACAGGCGCATTCCCGCCCAGAGGGAACCCGCTGGGGTGATAGTGTCTTCTGAAACAAGCAGCGGGAGGGATTGCCCTCGCAAACGGCGGTACAAACGAGTGCGCCAGGGAGACTCGGTCCCCATTGCTGCATCTTGGCCTATTGCGGCATCTGGGCTCATTACTGCTTTTGGACCAGCACCCAATTGGTTTCCGTGGCAGCGTCCCGGTAGAGCCGCATTCGGACATTGGTTGGCCGCATCTTATAGGTCAGAGTATAGGAGAAACTCAGGTCCATTTCTCCCGTAGAAACGCCTTCTTTGAACCGGCCATGAACCAGGCGATTGTTGGTGCAGGGGGCGACCTGCGTGAAAAAGTTGCGGCCTTCCGCTATCGTGACAGGCACCGAGGCCAACGCCGACTCGTAGCGATTGTAGATTTGGATGATCCCAGTATCATCAAGCTTAATCAATCCGAAATCCAGCGCGTCTAATTCTTCGCGGTTCATTCCCGGCAGATTGGCCGGATTCGTATCGGCAATGGAGGTCATTTCGTCTGCTCTTCTTCCTGCTGCTGATACAGATCGATCAGCTGCGCTTCCAGACTGCGTACCATCGTGACCAGCTCCCGCGCATCGGAAAGCCCTAATTCACGCTCAAGATATTCACGGTCCTCATACAGAGAGTTCAACTGGCCTTCCAGACTCCCCGCATCCGGCAGACCCACATCGTTCGCCATACTATTCTCCTTATAACTTGTTACTCATTTCAGCCGCCAGGCGATTTTTCAGGCTGTCAGTCCAATTTTGGCATCAAGGGCTGCGTGAGGAAATCGAGGATCCGGTGGATGTCTTCCTCGCCAATCAGGTGTTCGAGCGGTTCCAGCATCTGCGAAATCAATGAAGCATAGTACGCCGCACTCATATCGGTCTCTCCCCGGAACACGGCCAGATAGTTGATCTGCGTGTTCAGCATGATCCAGTGGCATTTGAGTTCGATATAGCGAATCGCCGCCACCATGTCAAGCGTTTCCGAATCATCAATGTCGCGGGCGGCTTGGAGAAACTCATCGCGCTGGGCAATGATCTTGTTCAGCACTGTCAGAGACTGCAGCGGAGTCGCTGCGGTCCATTCCTCCAGTGTATCCTTCCAATCCTGCATCAGTTGGGGAGCCATGAGCGCTGCTTCAATAGTCGTGAGCTCCATAATGTTTTCTCTCTCCTATGCTCTTTTTCCAAGATGATACTTGTCTGAGATACTACGTATGCCGATATAAAAGCAAGGCAGATACGGCAAAGAAGCACGCTTTCTCTCCCATTATGGCAGTATTTACCTTATTCCAGAGAGGAAACATCTTGATCTTGGCTTTCCACTCTTTCTCTTTATAAAGAATGCAAGGGGTTCCTTTGTAGTGAAGACGCGGATTAGGCCGAAAATCCTTGTTTTCGAGTTGTAACCGCGGGTTAATGTTTTTTGGTCTTTTGGCAAGTGTTGCTCTGAATCTTTGGGTATACTGCGGGGTGTGAACTGTCTAATTTTCTGCTTTTTTGCTATTTCTGCCGCGTTTAACACGCTAAGACCCACCTTGCTTTGATACCTCGTTTTACCCACCCCGCTAGGTTCTGTGGAGTCAGTTCACCGTTCTGCAAGGCACGACTGCGTGTCCAAACGTCATCGCGCCTGCCCCGCATGGTATCGCGGCCCCTGCCGACGTGCCTCGCGTTTGCGGCGCACTTTCATCACCATGGCGTCTTCTGTCGCCATACGCTTCTTTTCCTCATGCCTGAATGATTCCCTTGCGTTTGCTTTGAAAGGCAGGTTCTTCCATGTTTCCAAAACTATGCCGGCTTGCAGGCCCTCTGGCGCTTGCAGGTGCATTCGGTATTCTATTCTCGGCGGGCGCAGCTCGAGCCCAGTTCCAGGTTGTTGTTGCACCAACAACCACATTCAATGGATCTCTGTACCATTACAGTTACAGTGTGACAAACTTCACTCCCGACGATTTGTATGTGATTAATCTGAATGGACTGCCACTCGTCCCAGGCGCACTCACAGACTTCTCGGCCCCAGACGGCTATGAAATCACAAACCCTTACGATTCGGGCGTCGGCATCGAGTCGTTTTTGGCGGACAACACATTCGCATCCGGCAGCGTTGTTTCGGGCTTCTCGTTTGACAGCCTCTATGCACCCGCGCCTATCATGTTCGACACCGTCAGCAGCGGGACGGCCAGCTACACTGGAATGACAATCGGACCCGCCGGCGCTCCCGTGCCGGAAGCCAGCACGCTCATCTCTCTTGGCACCGGCCTCCTGGTGCTGACATTCGCTGTCGTGCGGCGGCGGCGCATGGCCGTTGCCACTCATTCTTAATCGCCTTCACTCAACTGCCTTTACTTAATTGCCTTTAGAGGAGACACACGATGAATCTCAAGACTCTTTTCTGTGCGACGGCTGCGCTCGGCGCGCTCGCCGCCTTCAGCGCCCTGGGAAGCAGCCCGGTACACGCTTCCAGCCACAGCGATGCGCCGCTGATTATGCTTGATCCCCAGGCGAACCTGACCGACGTCTACGCGTTCCGCCGCAATGCACCCGACGGCACGCCGACCCTGGTGGTCGAAGTCAGCGTCCACCCCTTCTCGGAACCGGGCGACGGCGTCACCTATGATTCGTTCTCGGACGACGCGCTTTACTCGATCCACATCGCGAACCCGATCACCGGAGCGCAGGTCCAGCGCTACGACTTCAAGTTCTCGCCGGTCAGCAGCAACGCCGGCAGCTACAAGAATCTGAACACGATCCTGCGCTACGGGCGAGGCGCGGACATCAATGGCGCTCCCGATGCCGGCCCGATCATGAATGTCGGCGATGCCCACCAGAACTTTGTCCAGACCTACACGGTGACCAAAACCGTGACCTCTGCTTCCGGCCAGAGCACGGTCAACCAGATCAGTCCGGCCAGCATGACTCTGATGGTCCCGCCCTACAATACGGGCATACGGACGACCCCCGCTTACGACGATCCGAACACCGGCAAAGCCGTCAGCGGCGCATCTTCCTACGCCGGGCTTGATACTTATACTCGCGAAACGACTTATACCCTGCCGGCCGTCCCGAAAGTCGCCGGGCAGACCATGGTCTTCGCCGGCTCCCGCGAAGACGGCTTTTATGCCGACACGCCGGGCATCTTCGATTTCCTTGACCCGCGCATTCTGAGCAACACAAAAGGCAATGGCCTCGGCCAGGACGGCACCGGCGTTGACGGCTTCAAGGGGTTCAATGTCCTGCACTACGCGATCGTGATCCCGCTGAGCGACCTGCCTTCGTTCGCTTATCAGGGCGCGTTCACAAGCGGCGGCACTAACAGCGGCGTCGGCGTTTACGCTTCCGTCTCCCGGCCCCGCATCACCCTGCGCTCGACTGTCGGCGACAATACGAGCTCCGGGCCCTATATTCAGGTCAACCGCGAAGCGAACCCACTTTTCAACGAAGTGCTGGTCGCAATCAAAGACAAAGATAACTATAACCGCGACCTGCCGACATCTGATGCTTCCAAGTACAAGACCTACGCATTGAACCCGGAAGTCGCCACGCTGATCAACGCTGTCTACGGGACCAAGTTCGTGACGACAAACCGCACGGACCTCGCCGCCGTTTATGTCCCGGATGTGATCCGGGTTGACACTACCACTGGTCCGGTCCATGCGTCCGGCGAGACCGGCTTCAACCGGCTTGGCTTTATCGGCGGTGATACGATCAAGACCGCCAGCGGAGCGACGGTTCCAGGCGGCTGGCCGAACGGACGTCGCCTCGGGGATGATGTCGTAGACATTGCCCTCACCGCAGTCGCCAGCGGCCCAAGCTACAGCACGGTCACCCTGCTCGGCGACAATATCGATCACAACGACCAGGTCTACAATACGACCTTTCCGTATGCCGGCACGCCGAATGCCGGAACACGCAACTCGAAGGACTCCGGTCCTAACGTCGGCGGGTAATTGCTGCGAGAAGACGATGTCCTGATCTGAAGACTAGGTCTTCTGAAGGATGATTGTCTGCCGCAGACATAGGAGGTACGATCTTTTCTTATGTCTACGGCAGACAATCGCTTAGAAGGCCCGGATTACAAATCCGGGCCGCACAGACAGAGACGCTGGTTCCCACCTATGAAAAACGCACTTTTACCTAAACTCTTGTTCCTCTTCGTACCCTGCGCCCTGGCAGTGACCGGCTGCGCCTCCCATCATGCCGCTGCCGTTAGCCCCGCGCAAAGCGCTTCAAGCGCCGCACCTGCTCTGCCCGCCGCTGCTGCGACCCTGGCGTCCATCCCGACGCCTCCGGTCAGGACCGCATCTGACCACGGCATCGCCAATTGGACGCGCGTGCTGCGTCAGGACCCGAGCGACGACAAAAACTGGGTCAAGCTGGGCGACACGCTGATGCAGAAGTCCCGTGAGACCGCCGATCCGCGTTATTACGGCTGCGCGGAGCAGGTCTATCAGCAGGCATTGGCCCGGAATCCGAACAGCGCCGACGGGATGACGGGCATGGCCTGGGTCACCAGCAGCCGCAACCAATTTGACAAAAGCACCGACTGGGCCAGCAAAGCGGTCGCGGTCAATCCCCAGGACAACATGGCCTACGGCCTGCTCGGGGACGCCGATGCGGCCCTGGGTCACTACAACGACGCTTACGCCCAGTACCAGAAGATGCTCGACATCCGTCCTGACATCGCTTCCTACAGCCGGGGCGCACATCTGCTGTATCAGGATGGCGACTCCCGCAAAGCCATGTGGCTGATGATCAAAGCTATCAAGACCGGCAGCCCTTACGCGGAAAATACCGCCTGGTGCCGCACCCAGCTTTCGCTGATGCTCTTCAACCAGGGGGCGCTGCTGCCTGCCGAGCAGACCCTGGGCGACACTCTGAAAACTTCGCCGCACAATGCGCTGGCGCTGGCGACCATGGGCCAGTTCAAGGCCGCACGCGGGAACTACCCGGAAGCAATCTCGTTCTACAAAAAGTCCGTTGCCATTGCCCCAGATATGACATCACTGACGGCGCTCGGCGACCTTTACCAGCTCACTGGCAATAAAGCCGCCGCCGAGCAGCAGTACGCGGCAGTCGAGACACTGCACACCCAGAACGCCGCCGCCGGGATTGACGACCATATGCAGATGGCCCAGTTCGATGCCGACCACAACCGCAATCTGCCCGAGGCGCTGCAGCTTGCCGACCAGAACAAATCGAGCCTAAACATCAACGACGCCGATACTCTTGCCTGGTGCCTGTATAAGAATGGGCGTGTAGAAGAAGCGAAAGCCGCGATCCAGACTGCGCTGAGCCGCCGCAGCTCAGATGCCGGCATTCTCTACCACGCCGGCATGATCTACGCCAAAGCCGGCGACCGGGTCACCGCCGGAAAGTGCCTCTCTCACGCGCTCAGCACCAATCCGTACTTCAGTCCGGTCGGTGCGAAGACTGCGGCCGACACGCTGAAACAGCTCGGCTCTCATCCGCCGAACGCAGTCGCTAAAGCCTAAGATTTCCCGGCATTTCCCGTGCCGGGTCCTATCCTGAGATAACCACTCGTGAAACCAGCACTGACACTTAGCATCTCTGCTCTGGCCGCCTGCCTTGCCGCAGGCGGATGGGCCCTGCATCACCCTATCAAAACGGCAGGTGACAAGCCACTAAATGCGGCTGTCTCAATGCCGGTGCCGGTGTCCGCCGCCGCCGCTGCGCCGCCGACGGACGAAGAAAAATTGGACAAAATCATCGCCAAGTACACGCAGGCCGCTGCGCGAAGGCCGCACGATCCTCGATCTTGGACTGATCTCGGCAATGCACTCATGCAGAAAGCACGTGAGACGGCAGACCTGAGCTACTACAGCCTCGCCGAAGCGGATTACCGCAAAGCCCTGGCGCGGGACCCGAAAAGCGTCCCGGCACTGACCGGCATGGCTTGGGTGACCAGCGACCGGCATGAGTTTGAGCAAAGCAAAGCCTGGGCCGGAAGAGCGCTGGCACTCGATCCCGGCAGCAACGATGCCTACGGCCTCATCGGGGATGCCGATCAAGAGATCGGGGATTACAATGCGGCTTACATTCATTACCAGAAGATGCTGGATTTGCGGCCTGATTTGGCCTCGTACAGTCGGGGCGGGCATCTGCTCTGGCTGACCGGCGCGAGCGGCAAAGGGGCGGAACTCATGGTGAAAGCCATCGATGCCGGCAGCGCGTATGCCGAAAGCACAGGCTGGTGCCGCGCCCAGCTTGGGCTGATGCAGTGGAGCGAAGGCCATCAAGACGCTGCTGAACAGACACTGCGCGATGCGCGGGCGGCGACGCCCCGCAATTACCGGGTGCTGATGGCGCTGGGCCGGGTCGAAGCAGGGCGAGGCAACTACACCGACGCGATTGACAGCTACGAGAAGGCAGTAGATGTCGTCCCCCAGATTGAAGCCGTTTCTGCGCTCGGCGACTTGTACGCGCTGACAGGGCGCAAAGCCGGTGCCGCGCAGGAGTTCACGCTGGCCGAGCAGATTGACCAGATCCAGAAAGCAAACGGAGTGAAGGGAGGCTGGCAGATGTCGCTGTTCCGGGCGAACCATGACCGGGAGCTGCCAGAAGCCCTGCAGGACGCTCAGGACGAGTACAAGACCCGCAAAAATGTTTACGCCGCCGACACGTTAGCCTGGTGCCTGTACAAGACCGGACATTACAGCGAGGCGGCGGCCATGAGCCGGGCCGCCCTCGCCCAGCACACGCCGGAAGCAGATTTCAACTATCATGCCGGCATGATCGCCCTCAAGCAAAACGATGTTCCCGCGGCCCGGCTGTATCTGCATCAAGCGCTCCAGATGAACTCTGACTTTAGCCCGATTGACGCCCCTGCGGCAGCGGCGGCTCTCAAGCAGATGGCCGGTTCCTGAGAAAGAAATCATGCACTTTAACCGAGTCCGGTCTTTTGGAATACGCACGGTCGCGTTTCTTGCGTTTTGGACTGCGCTGAGCGCCGCAAACTTTGCCCTAGCTCCAGCGGCTCTCGCGCATCCGATGGGAAACTTTGCGATCTGCCATTATGCCCGGCTTCAAGCCGACCCCACCGACCTGCGCGTTCACTACGTCATAGATATGGCGGAGATCCCGGCGATCAGCGAGAAAGAAACGCTTGACCGCGACCATAACGGCATTATCAGTTCGGTGGAGAAAAGCGAATACTTGGCGGATCGGGCCGGCCAGCTTGCGTCCGGCGTGACTCTGACTGTCAACGGCAAGCCGGCAGCGCTGACACTGACCGGCAGCGCTGTCCGCCTCTCGCCGGGCGCGGGCGGATTGGAGACGCTGAAAATTACTCTGGACTGGCAGGCCGCGACACCGTCAGGGCCGCGCGATGTGGCCTGGGAAGACCAAAACTATCCGTCCCGCACCGGTTGGAAAGAGATTGTCGTGGTCAGCAGCGCCGGAGTTGCCCTGCCCGATGCCTCTGCCTACAGCCAGGACCGCAGCCAGGGATTGAGCATTTACCCCCGCGACATTGTCCCGCCGCAGGATACGACGGCGCACTTTTCAGCAGTTCCGGGCGTGGCGGCAGCGCCGGTTCCACTGACGCCGGCAGCAGCCCGCGATGCGACGCCGCGTGATGCCTTCACGCAGGCAATCGCCCGGCGCGACCTGACACCAGGCATCATGGCATTGGGGCTTTTGATCGCGTTTGTATTCGGCGCGTTCCATGCCCTCTCTCCAGGACACGGCAAGACCATGGTGGCGGCGTACCTGGTCGGCTCACGCGGCACGGCACGGCACGCGGTCATTCTCGGGCTGATCGTGACTATCACGCACACGCTGGGGGTCTTTGCACTGGGCCTGTTGACTTTGTTTGCCTCCCGCTATATTGTGCCGGAAAAGCTGTACCCAGTCCTGAGCGCCATCAGCGGTTTAGCTGTCTTTGGGGTCGGGGTTTGGCTGCTTGTTTCACGCCTGCGCGGACTGCCGACCGGCCACGATCATACGCACACGCATAGCCCCGACGAAATCCATCTGCACCACGAAATTCATCTGCACGACCATGACCATACTCACGACCATACCCACGACCATACCCACGACCATACCCACGACCATGGGCACGGGCATGGACCAGGGCAGCATACCCATGACATTCCGGAAGGACCGATCACTTTGCGCTCACTGCTGGCGCTCGGCATCTCCGGGGGCATTGTCCCCTGCCCGTCGGCCCTGGTCGTGCTGCTTTCTGCTGTTGCCCTTCATCGGATTGTTTACGGCATGGTCCTCATCACGGCGTTCAGCATTGGGTTGGCATCGGTGCTGATTGTGATTGGCCTGATGGTCGTTTCCACGCGGCACTGGTTTGAGCGTTTCCCCGCCGCCGAAGGGCTGATGCGCCGCCTGCCGGTCGTGAGTGCCTCAGCGATTACGCTGATCGGCATCATGCTAATCATCCGCGCCGTCACCACCGGTGCATAAGGGACCATCAGAAGTACAGGGAACGAA
>JBPBQB010000080.1:0-10031 GCA_050954545.1 Janthinobacterium lividum
TGAAGCAGATAGGATTGGCAATCATTCAGTATGCCAATGACTACGATGAAGCCACCGTTCCGCGCAGCAGCGCTCAGGGCAAAGCTTGGACACAAACCCTACAGCCTTATGTCAAAAATCAAAACGTGTTTCAGTGTCCTTCCAACCCACGTAAAGATCAGCCCCAATACAGCGATGACGGCAGCACGGTCGGCTTTACTTCCTATGCTGCTAACTATCACGGTGGTATCCGGGATGTCAGCACCAGTGATCCCGTTGTTCTGCTGGCTGCATATGTCGCCCCGGCAAGTACCATCAATATCGTCGAGTCAACAGCACACTATTCGAATTTCAACATTGACTACCCGCCGCTATGGGCTGTTGATTATACCACTGGCAACCTTGCCACCGGCGGAAGCTATGGACCTGGACAAGACCCTGGATGTCTCTTCTCCGGTCACACTGGGTTTTCCAACTTCTTATTTGCTGATGGTCATGTCAAGTCCATGAGGCCTCTGGCGACATTAAACACTGTGGACGGCGGAACCAATTCGGACAACCTGTGGCGCTTCGACAACGACTCGTTCACTCATGCACAAAGTATCAATGGCGGCCCGGCGGAACCGAGCCCGACACGCGCCCAAGTCAGCCTTGCTTGGAGTGAAAAGCTTTACAAGTAGTTGCTGCTGAAAAACCACTGATTTCATGCTAGAAAATCGTCCTTCGGGCAAATCATTGTCCGAAGGGCGTTTATTTACTGAGACGAGGTACATTTGGAGAACTATAATGACCAAACAAAAACATTCTTCATCTTCTTCCTTGTGGTGTCGCGCTAAGTCTACCTTCGCCGGGCTTGGACTGCTGGCGATGACCGCGCACCCGGCGTTTGCCGCAGCGCCTGCGCCGATTGACTGTGTCAGTCCGCTGGTGGGAACGGACGCGCACGGGCATACGTATCCGGGTGCGACGGTTCCGTTCGGTCTGGTTCAGCTTAGCCCGGACACGCCTTTACAGGGCTGGGACGGCAGCTCCGGGTATCATTACTCGGACAGCGCGATTCTCGGGTTCAGCCACACGCACCTCTCGGGAACGGGCGTCGGCGGGCTAGGCGACATCCTGCTGATGCCTACTGTCGGCGATGTCCATCTCGACTCCGGTACGCCCGGCAATGGCTACATGTCCCGCTTCTCCCATACGCAGGAGACGGCGACGCCCGGCTATTACAAAGTTTTTTTACAGGACCCGAAAGTGACCGCCGAGCTGACCGCGACGGCGCGGTGCGGCTTCCATATGTACACGTTTCCGCAGACTGACGCCGCGCACATCGTGCTTGATTTGGCGCATGGGGTAGGGAACGATCCGTTCGAGACGACGCTCCACATTGACAATGCCACGACTCTCAGCGGGTCGCGTATCTCAGACGGGTGGGGGGGACGCCGGGAAGTCTTCTTTGTGATGCAGTTCTCACGGCCCTTCGATTCGTCCGGCATCGAGCAGAACGGCCAGCGCCTCGCCGATGGTACGCAGTCGGCGGAAGGCAAATCGGTCAAGGCGTTTTTCAGCTACAAGACGACGGAAGGCGAGGCGATTGAAGTCAAAGTCGCCCTGTCCGGCACCGGTGTCGAAGGCGCACGGCGAAACCTCGCCACAGAAGTCCCCGGATGGGACTTCGCCGCAGTCCATGCCGCCGCCGCCAGGCAGTGGAGCACGGCGCTGGATGCAGTCAAGATCGATACGTTCGACCCGCATATCCGCCGGACATTCTACACCAACCTCTACCAATCCGAGCTTGCGCCTGTCCTGTACAATGACGATGACGGCACCTACAAGGGTGTCGACCATCAAAACCATCCCGGCAATGGCTTCCAGAACTACACGACATTTTCACTCTGGGACATCTTCCGGGCCGAAAGTCCCCTGCTGACAATCGTGCAGCCCTCGCGTGTCCCTGACATGACCCATTCACTGCTGATGGAATACCAGCAGGCCGGGAAGGGCCAGATGCCGATCTGGCCGCTCTGGGACAACGAGACTTACTGCATGATCGGCTACCATTCGGCACCGGTGATCGCGGATGCCTACCTGAAAGGGCTGATGCCTGCAGATGGCGAAGCCACCTATCAGGCGCTGCGCTCGACCGCCATGCAGGACAGTGACGGCCCGGGCCACGATGGTTTGGATCAGTATCGGCAGTCCGGCTATGTGTACTCGTCGTCTGGCGGTCAGAAGCAGTCTGTGTCTCGCACCCTCGAATATGCCTATGACGACTGGTGCATCGCACAGATGGCCCAGCGTTTAGGGCACGCTGCTGATGCAAAGCTGTTCCTGAACCGCGCCGCCGACTACCGCAATGTCTTCGACACCACCACCGGCTTCATGCGAGGCCGGAAGGCCGACGGCTCCTGGCGCGGTCCCTTCAACCCCAAACAGCTTGTCTGGGCGGACTACACCGAAGCAAACGCCTGGCAGTATACCTGGTCTGTCATGCAGGATCTCCCCGGTCTGGTAAACATCATGGGCGGCGACGCGCCGTTCATCGCCCGTCTGGACGGCCTGTTCGACGCCAAATCCGATGTCATCTCGAATATCCCCGACATCACTGGCCTGATCGGTCAGTACGCCCATGGCAACGAGCCGGTTCATCATGTCGCATATCTCTACAACTACGCTGGTGCGCCGTACAAGACCCAGGCGCGGGTGCGTCAGATCATGAAGAATCTGTATGACGACACCCCCGCCGGTCAGTGCGGCAACGTCGACTGCGGTCAGATGTCTGCATGGTACGTTTTCAGCGCCCTCGGCTTCTATCCCGTCAACCCTGTCGGCGGCGTTTATGTGCTGGGCAGCCCGCTGGTCAGCAAAGCGACCATCCAGCTCGACAAGGCCCATTACGGCGGTCATACGTTCACGATCATCGCGCATAACAACTCGGCTGTCAACATGTATATTCAGTCGGCGTCGCTGAACGGCAAGCCGCTCACCCGCTCCTGGTTTACCCAGAGCCAGCTTGCCGCCGGTGGTGTTCTGAGCCTATCGATGGGGCCGAAGCCGAATATGCTTTGGGGCAAGGCGATAGCCTCCCGCCCGCCGTCAGGAATGCCCGTCGGGATGAAATACGCCGCCCTGCCGACCCCCTCGGCACCGGTGAAGATCATCGCGCTTTCCCTGCCGATCCATATCATCTGCGGCAGTGACGATCCCGCCGGAGGCTTCGTGCCAGATCCGAACATGATGGACGGCAGTGTCAGCGCGGCAAATCCGGTCATCGATACAAGCGTTCCGAACGCCGCGCCTGCCGCCGTCTACCAGAGCGAGCGCTACGGTAGCGACTTCACCTACGCCATTCCGGTTCCGAAAGGCCATGCCTACACGGTCCGCCTGCACTTCGCCGAGATCTTCGACAACGGCACGGGAGAGCGCGTGGAAAACATCGCCATCAACGATCAGCCGGCTTTGTCGAACTTCGACATCTTCACCGCAGCCGGCGGAGTTAACAAAGCGGTCGTCCGTGAGTTCAACGGTGTCACGCCCGATGCCAAGGGAATGATCCGCATCCATATCACGGCTGTCAAAGACAGCCCCGATCAGAACGCCAAGATCAGCGGCATCGAGATTTTAGAACCGTCCCACTCGGCGGCACGATGACTCGTCCGGTCATCGGAACCGGCACTTCCAGTGCCGGTTCCAATGCTATTTTCTCGATCTTACTTCAGGAGACCTATGAACCGAGTCTACTTCCACTGCCGCATTCCGGCACTCATCGCACTCGCCCTCTGCCTGTTGCCGTCTTCCAGCTTCAGCCAGACTCCCAATCCCAGCCCCGTTGAAGCTCTGATCTACTCGACCATGCCGTCCACAGCAGCGCACCGGCCGGAAATGGCGATGGACGGTGATCCCGCAACCTACTTCAAAGCAGGCGGCGGCATGGACGATGGGGACGATTTCCTCGTTCTCCTTTCCAGCCCGATCACTGTGCAGTTCATCCAGGTCGTCACCGGGGACAACGACCAGCAGGACACCCTGACCGAAGGCAATTTAGAGACTTCCCCGGATGCTGTGAACTATGTCGTCGCCGGGAAGTTCAATAGTGACGGTGTCGCGACCGCGACCGGGCGGCGCACGGTTCGATCCTTCCGTATCCACCTCGGCGAAAATCAGAACGTTCCGGCGCTGCTCGTGCGCGAGATCACCGTGACTTCGGCAGTCAAGATCGCTCATGTCATGCTCGGGCCCGGACGCGGCTTTGTCGACATCTCCCAGGCATCCGATCTGGCAGTCTGGTCGGCAAAAGCTGAGAAGCAGATGGAAGAGTCCTGGGCCGACACGTCGGCGCTCCTCTACTCCAACAAGTTCATCACGCCGAACATGGTCAATGTCGTCTACCGCACCGGCCCCAACGTCACCGGCGTCGCCGCGACCGGCGGCGGAGTTATGACAGTCAACTCCGCCTGGTGCCGCGCCCATCCCGAGGACACCGGCCTGACAGTCCACGAAACAGCCCATGTCATTCAGGCCTACCAGGCCTACGATCCCGTCTGGATGGTCGAAGGCATTGCCGATTACATTCGCTGGATCAGGTTCGAGCCGGAGAACTACACGGCTCGGATCAATGTTAACGCTGCCACCTATCACGACTCCTACCGAACCACGGCGACCTTCTTAGGCTGGTGCGAGATCCATTACGACAGCCGCCTGGTCACGAAGCTCAGCGAAGCTGTCCGATTCGGCACTTACCAGAACTCAATGTTTAAGACCTACTGCGGCAAAGATGTCGATACGCTCTGGGCCGAGTTCATCGCGGATTACAAGGCCGATCCGGCCAGCATCATCACGCCGCCTATCGCTGCGGCAGATCGCCCGCGCCTGCTGCCGACCGCTGCCGCCGGGTCAGGTGTCCCCGTTGATCTAACTTCCAGCTTCAACACAGTCGGTATCACAGCGGATGGCGCACAGTTCCCGGCGGATGGTGGAATGGATGCCGGCGGGACAGGATACTCCAGCAAGCTGCTTGGCCTCAGCCAGACCTGGCAGGGTGTCCCCTTCCAGCTTGGGCCGGCTGGTGGCCCGGATGCTGTCACCTGCCGTGGCGAAACTGTCCCGCTGCCTGCGGGCAGCTACTCCGGCCTATGGCTGCTGGGGACTGCGATCAACGGCAGCCAGATGGGCCAGATGCTCACCGTGACTTACACCGATGGCACTACGGATACCCTTGCTCAGAGCTTCAGCGACTGGTTCCATCCAGACAGCCATCCCGGTGAAAGCCGCGCCGTGAAGATGACCTACCGGAACATCGCTACAGGCGAGAAAGATGCCCGGACCTTCTACGCCTACAGCTATGGCTTTGCGTTGAAGAGCGGGAAGACTGTCAAAAGCCTGGCTCTGCCAAACAACGACAGTATCAAGCTGCTGGCTGTCACGCTGACAAAATAACAAAGACAAGATAACAGAAGAAAGCGTCGGAAGCAGTGCGGCCCGGTAACTCGCAGTTGCCGGGCCGTCTGACGTCTATGCCATTGCGTTTATTCGCCTTCTTTATCGGGTATCCTGTGAGAGGTCGAGTGCAGTTCTTGGGAATAACATCTTGGGATACACTGTTTGCACCGCGGAGTATTTATTGTACGATCTGTTTGATCAATTTGAAATTGCCGCTCACCCGCAGAATGCCGGACCTGCTCGGGAGCGTGTCCGAGAGGCGGCGATTCTTGCGGGATTTGTCGATATGGACCTTGCCGATATCGAGATCGCTGTAGGGGAAGCAGTCACAAATGCCATCTTGTACGGCTCCCCAAGTGCGTCAAGCCGTGTTATGCTTTCTTACGGTCTGGCGGATTCTTCTTTCGTTGTCCAGATTCGCGACGAAGGTCAGGGCTTTGATCCTAGTCAGGTACGGATGGAAGCAGATATGGATGCCCTCGGAGGCCGTGGCCTTCGCCTTATGCGAGCGTTGATGGATAAAGTCGACCTGCATCATGATGGTCACGGCATGGTGGCCCATCTCATCAAAAAACTTCCCTAGTGAATCAGACCTTGTTACCGCAGATAGGACAGAGTGCCTGGTGTGCGGCGTGCCTGCGTAGCCGGAGCCGACGTATAACACGTCCAAGCTTCTTTCGACGAAAAAACGTTTTGATCACGGGTGAGGCCGGTGCCGAGTGGAATGTATGGGTAAGCGGTGTTCGTTGACCGCATTGCCCTGCCAAATCATGTGACGTCATTTGTATCTCTCCGCACAGGTCTCGTATCCGCTCAACTATTTCCTCTTCGCTCATACCATCCCCTGACATTTGATGATTCATGATGTTCCCACTCAGAGAAAGGGCTTAAACGAAGGTTTGTATCCTAAGACCAATGTCGGATCGAGTGCTCGGCAGGAGAAGAGTTTATGATCCGAGTTTTGTTTGTCTGCCTCGGCAATATCTGCCGCTCCCCGATGGCCGAAGCCGTGTTTGCACACAAAGTCCTGGCGGCTGGGCTGGCGAAAAAGATCGAAGCGGATTCCGCAGGCACCAGCGACTGGCATGTCGGTCAGCCGCCGCATTCCGGGACGCGGTCACTGCTCAAGCGCCGGCAGATCGACTACACGCATCATGCGAGAGTCATCGTGCAGAATGATCTTGATACGTTCGATTATATTCTCACAATGGATGACCAAAACCTGGCAGATGTCAAGAGTATCGGCAAAGGCAGAGCAATTGTCAGACCATTTTTGGAGTACGCGCCGCAGAATGCAGTGCGCGAAGTCCCTGATCCGTACATGACCGGCGGCTTTTCGGAGGTTTATGCGCTGGTAAATGAGGCGGCGGATGGGCTGCTGTCAGCGATCCGCGAGGAGCACGGGGTTTAGAAACTGTATAGAAACGATCCAGGACTCCCCCCCAGCCCCCAATAATGAGGGAGCAGGAAGCGGATTGCTGGCGTCCAGTTCCCCCATTATTGGGGGTTAGGGGGTCCCGTCCCGGCTTTTTATACAGTCTCTTAGAAAATGTCACGGGGGTTCAGCCCCGTGAACTCTGTCATCCTTTATCTTCTTTTGCCGCGCGGTTCGCCTGCCGAATCGCTTTAAGCTGGGCACGCTGAGCTGGTGTCAAAACCGCCATCATCTGAGTGCGGGTGCTCTTACGCAGATCTTTAAGTTGGGCTTTACGGTCAGCATCGGAAAGCGCCGTATTGTCTTTAATGGCTTTAGACTGCTGACGTGCGCTCATCAGAATGGGTTTCATCTGAGCCTTTTGAGCGTCGGTCAGATTGAGTTCAGTGGCTAGTTTTTTAAGCCGTGCGCCTTGTTTTCTCTGGGCGTGAGCCGCGAACTGGGCGAAGGCTGGGGTGAGTGGCGCGATGAGGGCCAGAGAAAGAGCCGCAAGAACGACGAAGTTTGGTTTCTGCATGGTAGGTCTCCTTTGAGTTTTAAAGACGAAGGATTAAGCAAAAAGTTCAGTGGCGGGTCAATGACATGAAATTCGCCCCTCATCAAACAGCAAGCTTTTCCCGGTTACCTAACTGATTTTACGCAAATGCACCACGGAATAAATTCCGAGGCTCGGAAAGGCCCACCGTCCAGGGGACGCAAGAGAGAACAATGCAGGGCAGGAGCTAGGGCCTCTGACTCTTGTGTCGCCGCGACACTGGGCTCTTTTCAGCCTCGGAATTTATTCCGTGGCCCCTGTCTTAAATCTCCCAGTGGAAAGAATAGTCCCTGCGTAACATCAGTTACCTAAAACTCTTTCAAGACCAGGCCGCCGTAAGAGCGCAGAATTTGCGGGGTGCGGCTTTCTGGAGCCTGACGGAACTGAAGCAGGGAACTCTTGGCAGGGGCTGCCATCTCCGGCGCGGGTGCGTTCAGGGTCTCGCGCAGGGCGGCGACAAGCAGAGTGTCGTGAGACGTTCCTGCCCGGCCCCAGGATGACTCCACGACACTTTCATCGGGGGAGGGGGCGACTTCGCGGACACCGACCCCGGAGCCGTCAAGCTGGCGAGTCCAGCCCGCAGTGAGTGCCGAAAGGGCATGGGCAGCGGCAGTGTAGACCGCTTCCGACGCCACAAACTCGGCAGTCTCACGCGGGGTCGGGTTGTAGATTACGATGCCGCCGCTGCTCTGACGGCGCAGGACCGGCGCGATTGCCTGGACACCGTACAGGGCGCTTTTGACATTGACCTGCATGGTCAGATCGAACTCCCGGTCACTGACGTCCAGCGCGGGCAGCTTCAAGGCCCGGTTGACCCCGTGAATGAAGCCGTCGATCCGTCCGAACTTGTCTTCGATCTGGCGCACGACAGCTTCGGCCTGAGCCCGGTCCGCCATGTCGGTGGTCAGGGGAAAGATGCGCTCCTCGCCGACCTGTTCCTGAATCTGGGTCGCGAGGGCCTCGATCCGAAAGACGCGGCGGCGGGCGACAGCGACCACGCGTGCGCCTTCCATCTGAGCCAGCCGCCGGGCGGTTCCATAGCCGATGCCGCTGGATGCCCCGGTGATAATGATCAGCCGTCCTGCCAGGACACCGTCTGTGCTGCTGAAAGTCTTCATACTCCATTATCGGCAGGTGACGGGTTCGGCTGAAGGGGGCAATATACGAGAATTGAAGCTATAATTAAAGCATGGAAAACACCGTCTCTCCCGCAGCACTGTTACGCTATCCGGGTCCTCGCAGCCTGAAAATGATCGCGGAGATGCAGCATTATGTCGTTTATCATCCCTGGCCCTTTGTCGTTGATCTGGCGGGGTGTGACGGCATGTACCTCGCCACAGTAGACGGTCAGCGGATCTTTGACTGGGCCGGCTACTACGGCTCCAAGCTGATCGGCCATAACCATCCTCGTCTTCAGGAACCCGAGTATCTCAAAGCGGTGACACTGGCGGCAAACAACAAAGTCGCCAACCCCGATTTCCTGACTGCCGAGTGCCTTGAGTATTATAGACTGCTGCACCGATTGTCGCCAAAGAGCATGATGGGGCTGGAAACGCGCGAAGTCTATGCGGTCAACTCCGGCGCGGAAGCCGTCGAAAATATGCTTAAATACCTGCTGTCCTGGCACAACGCCAAGCGGCAAAAACGCGGCGGCCACACAGGGTCGGGCAACCGGCGTTTTTTGTATTTTGACCAGGCTTTTCACGGACGCACGGTTTACGCCTTGCAGGTGACGCAGACGCTGGACCCGGTCGCGACTCAGGACTTTCACGGCCTCGCGGCTTCCGGGAACATCAAAGTCCCGTTTCCAGCGATTGACAGCGATGCTCCGGCAGCGGAAAACGATGCCCGTACCAGGCAGAGTTTAGAATTGATCGAGAGCATTTTGTCCCAAATGGGCGAAGAGATCGTCGGCATCATTGTCGAGCCGATTCAGGGTGCGGGCGGTCAGAGGGCTGCTCAGCCGGCCTGGTTCCAGGGGCTGTCACGACTGTCTCACCAGTACAATGTCGGTTTGGGCGTCGATGAAGTCCAGACCTCGGCAGGCCCGACGGGTACTCTGTTCGCGATTGACCAGTTTGATCTGCCGTATCCCCCGGAGGCAGTCGCGGTCGGCAAAAAGTTTGCCGTCGGGGCGCTGTTCATGCGGGAGCCGCTGAGTGACATCGGCGTTTTAGACAGCACCTGGGGCGGCGGACTTGTCGATATGGTCCGCTTCTGCCAGGAATGGCGCGTTGTGGAAGACGAAGGTCTCGTTGAAGCGGCTGCAAGTAGTGGTGAGCAGCTTGCCGCCGGGCTGCGTCGATTGCAGGCGCAATTCCCGGACCTGATCCGCAATGTCCGTGGCATGGGCCTTTATCAAGGCTTCACGCTGACACCGCCGGGAATGCGCGGTCGTCTGACCGAAATGGCGCTGCAGGAACACGATCTGCTGCTGCTTGGGGCAGGCGCAGACAGTATCCGCACCCGCCCAAATCTCAGCGTGACACCTGCTGAGATCGACCAATTTCTTGAACTGCTTAGTGTTTGTCTCGCGAAGTTATGAATGGCTCAGGGCCAGCGCATCTAAATTAGTGATGAGGTATCCTGAGACATCTTCTTGAGGAGTTGTCCGCTGTCTTCGTCTTTTTCTCCTTTGTCTCTGGCTGA
>JBPBQB010000126.1:0-9989 GCA_050954545.1 Janthinobacterium lividum
AATACGAAGCTGAGTTTGAGCGAATCAAGAAGACGCTAATAGTGGCGGCGGAACAGGAGGCTGCGGCAATAATAAGAAGATCACGCGCTGCAATTATCGCCCTGGGACGCGCCCTAACCGATGGGGGCCATCTCACTGGTGAGGAGATCGTCGGCATTATTGAGAGGAAACGTGGCGCATGACGCCACCATTACAGTTCCCCCAGTTCATGCCGCCGCCCCTCATGCACGAGCGTTTCATAGACATACCGATTTGGACGATACTTTGGCCTTCCACGCTCATCACGTAAAAAGCTGTCATCCTGCCCCATCACTGTCGCTAAGGCTGCAAGTACGGCGGGGCTGCGGCACATCCCCATTTTGCAGTGGCAGGCGATCATTTTCACTTCGGCATGATGCTCGTGAACGAAGTCCAGGATTTCAAGCGCCTGCTCACTGCTAAAGAGAACTAAGCCGTCGCGTCGATCCGTGACATCATCAAACTGAAGACGAAGGATGCCGCGGCAGTTTAATGGCTTTGGCAACTCCACTGGCGGCTCGTCCGGGTCTTGGATGGAGATCAGAATGTAGTTGGCGTTGAACTTGCGCTGGCGGGCCTGGCCTTGGGACATGGCGACGAACTTCCAGGAGTTTTCCGGTGGATGGTAAGATTGTGGGCGCTTGCTGCGGGTTCTCAAACGGTTTTAGCTGTCTTTCCTGTGGGGCGTGAAATGATTGTACCTCGACATTGGGGCATGGTTTATCCCGGAATGCAATTTGCCTTCTCCACAGTCTGCGGCCTCGCCAACCCTCTTCCTCACTGAACACGCTCGACCTCCTGCAGCCGCCGCAGAGCCTCGGGAGTACCGATCTCTCTAAGTGCCCATCGCGCCATCAGCGGCGCGTTAGCCGTCTTCATTGCGGCCACTTCCGCCAGACGCCCCACCGCTGGCTCGTACCTGCGCCGCCCCAGAACCTCACAGGCTCGCTCCTGCACGTAGAAATCCTCGTCGTATGTGAATGCAAGGAGGCTGTCCGTGCGCTCGGGCGGCGTCAGGGCCATGATGCAATAGGCGTAGTTGATCCACTCCTGGGCGTCCTGAGCGGACTCGAACAGCGGGCGCAACATCTGCGCGGCGGCCCAGTCATCGGCGGCATCTGAAGGTGCGAGCGGCTCCAACGCAGGATAATCTCTGGGAAACTCGTACCAGTCCTTGTCGGCCTTGATGCCCGCGAGCAGCGCGTCGAGAAATCGGTGGAGTGTCCGGTAGACAGGTGCGAGGTCTGGTTCTTCGTGGTCAACAAAGCACACCCGTCCTTCCAGGGGGCCAACTACATAAAGCCCAGCGTAGTTTGAGTTGCCGTCGTACCAGAACAGGCGCAGGCCCTGGCTGGCCCACCCGAACTCTTCAACGAAGTGGTGGGTCTCGATCACCTCGCTGACAGGCATCAGACGCAGCGGCAGGTAAATCCCTTCCGTCCTCGCCTTGTCGTCGCCGTTGTGGTCTTCGTACAGTGCCCGCAAGCCATCAGAAAGCGTACAGTCCAGCGCGTCTTCCAGTAGTTGCAACTGCTCAGCCGTCGCAGGCGGGTTCAGTCCGATGCCGAGCGTCCGGTATTCTTCGATGATTTCATTCATATCAGTCCTGCCCATTCTGTCAATAACACTGCCACTCAAGCGTCCAGACATCCCGCGCTGCGCCCGTCCCGCGCCCGATGTAGCCGAACCCCGCATCCCCCCACGACCAAGCCGCCTTCGACTCGCTATCGATCTGCAGGACGTATTCTGGGAAGGCTGTGTTGCCCTCCATGACTGCCCTGTAGTCCAAGCCTTCCTGAGTTGTCGCAATCCCCAAGCCAGCCTGGATTAAACCGGGCCAACCCCCTACTTTCGTGCCCTTCTGGTTCTCGAAGAAGTCATGATAATTTCCTTCCAACTTGGAAGCTAAAGGGTTATCTTGGGCATCCTCCCAGCACGGGAAGTCGTCCTCGATCAACTCCCACCGGATCGGGAACGGCTTGAGGTAGCCGATGTCAGCAGGTGGCACAATGGGCACCAGGCCCTCAAGCGACGGGTAAGCACGTAGCATCCAGCCATCGCCGTTGGCCTTGTCCGTGGGCAGTTCCTCCTGGTCGATGAATATCGTGAGGAAGGCTATGTCACTGATGCTCTCCGGGCGGAACGGCACCTCGGTCAGATTTAATTGGCACAATGGCATCATCGGCCTGGCCGCGCTTGTCGGCCAGTCCTCTCCGGGCAAGGCGAAGTTTACCTTCGCGAACCATGATGTGAATGGATCAGCAGGCGGACGGAAGCCGCCCACGACGGCACGGCTGGCGCGGCGCACTAATTTCTGTTTAAGGTCTGCAAGTGTGGTCTTCTCCATCCGTCTCAATCCCTCCTGTGCCCGCCAGATTCGGGTAACGATCACGCCAGCCTGTAAGTGCCAGGTCGAGGAACTGCCGACTGGCATCTGTCTGCTGCGGGTTATTCCGCTTCAGCGCCTCTTCAAGGAGACTTACGGCGTCCGCTTCGTCGAGTTGCAGCAGCGAGACGTACTCATCGAAGTTGCTTGCTACCGTAACCCAGCCGTCGTCCAATCGATGGCCTGTCCAAGCAGGCATACCATGCACCCACGCGATAACCCGCCCCGCGCCCTCTTTCGTCAGGTCCAGATAGACCGTGCTATCGCCGCCATCGCGGGCAAATGGTAGCACGCCTGGAGGCAGGCCAAGGAAGCGGCGGTGACCCCGAATCTCTCCTACCAGAGTTCCGTCCCCGTGTTCTCCCTGCCTATCCCTTCCAGCGTGGAAGATGTCGCAGAACATCATCTCGTCCCCTTCGGATGTCGGAGGTATGCGGACAGAGTATTCCACGGTGCCGCCGCTGGCCGCGTTCAGAAAGTCCAGAAAAGAGGACGGCAGGACCGCACCCAATTCCGCCTCGATTGCGGCGATCTCATCCACGTCAACGGGCACTCGGGCGTCTTCAATGACGAGATGGCGGAAGGTAGTATATGTCATGTACCGATGTTCCTCGCCTAACCCTCTTTCTCCTGTGTCAACTCGGCCAGAGCCTCGTTCGCCGCCACTTGCACTTGCTCGTAGGCGTCGGAAGCCAAGGACGTCAACAATTCGACGGCTTCTTCACCACCGATATTACCAAGCGCGTGGATCGCCATTATCCGGGCATACCCCATACCGCTCATAGCCACCTCCCTGAGCGCAGTGACGGCGGCCCTTCCCAGCCGCATCAGCCCCATGGCTGCGGCGGAGTCGACGGCGTGTTCTTGGTCAGCAAGGCGACAAGTGGCATGACGGCGCGGAGGTCACCCAGAATGCCGAGAGCAATGGCCGCGTCATATCTGACCGCACCATCGGGGTCGCGGGTGAGGCGGAGGACAGTGTCATATGCACCCGGATCATGGGTGTGCCCCAACACCCAAACGGCCCGGTCGCGCACAGCAGAATTATCACTGTCGCACGCAGCAATCAGTGGCACCAATGCCTCGTCCTGATAGTAACGCATCAGGTGGTGCTCTGCACGGCGACCGGCGATTCGATTAGGACTGCCGAGGTTGGCAATATGGGAGTCGATGCGAGCCGATGCCGAGCGGTGAGAAACGTGGGTTTTGCTCATGCTTCTACCTCCACACCCCGAAGCCGCTCAGCAATTCCACTCAGTCCCCATTCAACAGCAATGTCCAGAGCCGTCCGTCCCTCGCCGTCCTTGAGCAAAACGTCTGCACCCATCGCCAGCACTTGCCCCACCCGCTCCGGGTCCCCGAACATCACGGCCTTCATCAGAGCCGTTTCGCCCGAGGCACTCTGGGCATTGATGTCTCCGCCGCATTCCCAGATAGCACGCCAGGACCTGTACATCAAAGCCGTCTGTCCCCGGTTGTTTATAGCATGGACGTCGGCATTGTTGTCCAAAAGCATCTCCACAGCCGCCTCGCTCCGGGCCAGCATCAGCGGTGTTTCCTGGTGTTCCGGGTCGCGGGCATTCACATTCGCGCCGCTTGCGAGGGCATCACGCATGGCGGCGATGTCGTCTAGGAGAGTGGCATTGAGGAGAGCCTGGCCGATTAACTGCGAAGTCATTGTATCCTGCCGTGTCGTGCGGCCAAAGCATACCTTTTCAGATCAGGCTGCAACTTTGGATTGTGAGAGAGAAAGTCGTCAATAATTTCAACAGTCGTATTGATTTCCTTCATTTTCATGTATTCGGGATCGTCTTCATTACGCCACCACCCATAGTCCCAGTGCCAATGACCGAGGCCATGGAGCGCACTTTCCTGGCAGGCATCAGAATCGAGTAGGAGGGTTCGCCGCATCACGTCCAGATATTCGGACGTTTCCTCTGGGTGAGCAGGATCGTGACTTCGCATTGGTACAGATTCCCACCACATATAGCAAACACCGTTGAGAGGGTTCTTGTCGTATTTAGTCCGTTCAGAGTAGCAGAGATGCTCATCGCATCGTGAGGCAAAGCACTCCGCAAAAAGGGTGTACATGGAGCGAACACACTGCCGCTTCTGTTCCCACGGGACGCTTTCATCTGTCAGGGGACCAAAATTCATTTTCCAAAATCCGCTTGCCAGTTGGGCCACAGAATACGGAGCAAGCACCTCAGCAGCATTCTCGAAAGCACGGGTGAAATAATCAATGGCAACAGCAGGCGGCCTGTGCCATCGCTCTGACCGACCGTTAGGCGTTTCCGTAGAGCCAAAACAGTATTCCAGCCATTCCTCGAAACTCAGTTCTGTCAATTTGCTGTCCCTCGCTCAAAACTTTGTCCTTACCTTTTGCCATAGATTTAAGACTGTTCATGCTGCGCCTTTGGGTGAGGCTTCACCCTGCAGGCGAGCAGCCCTGCGTCAAAGCCGCCAAACTGTCAGCATTCCATCCTGCCCGCCCGTCACCAGCAGCGCATGATCTCTAATTTCAATTCAGTTGACTTGGACAGGGACTTTGTCACTCCAATATGTCGTCTTACTGCCAGTCGCACCCCAGGGAGTAAATCCCATCCTGAAAGCGACTTTGCCCTTCGGCATCGCGCCGACGTTCATCACTAAAGTTTTATCATATGCGGCGTGCGGCGCAAGAGTGATAGCAATTGGTGCGTTCGCCGCACACGCAAAGCCGAGGCTGGAAAGGTGTGCGCCGCTCGACTTCCACTCGTCGGGCCAACTGCAACTCATGACTTGAAACGTCTGCGCTGTCGCCGAAGCATTGGTGACTTGAAGCCTGAGACTCAACTGTTCCCCGGAGTAGACGTGGATAAGCCTCGGATTCACAGTCACCTTGAGAGCCAAGTCAGGCTTTTGGGAAGCTGAGTCTTGAGGGACTTTATTTTGAGCAGCCAAAGGACGCCATATTCCGAAGAGGGCGAAGCAGCCGACGGTTATCAACATCATCACCAGCAGAGGCAGTCGGTTCATCACTTTTTATCCTTTGGCTTTGTTTCTGCCGATCTTAAATCATTCGGGCGTCAGAAGAAAGCCATGTTCCTGTCCATTATGCTCACCATACCCGACGATTTGTCCATGATCATTGATCGCTCTGGCCTCTTCCAGCTTCCAGCCTGAACTGCTGTCTATCAAGGCGTTCAAGTCTGTGAACTTTCCGCCTTGCCACAAAAAGGCGATGGTCGTCCCGGTTCCTGCCGCCGTTGGCTGATAGTAAGTTCCCAGCACCTCGCCTTGGTTTCCAATCCCAGAAACAATCCGATTTCCTAAATCGGTCAGCTTTCCGTCTTGCCAGAAAAAGGCACGAAGTGACCTTGTTCCCGACGTCGTCGAATTGCCTTTCTTTTCGTAGAAATCGTTGAGGGACATTCCAATCACTTGGCCGCGGTCATTCATCGCAACGGCACGGCTCGTGTTGTCCCCACGCAGAGTGCCCAGAAGAGACACTTTCCCGCCCAGGCGCACAAAACCTTTGTTGTCCCCAGGACCATTCGCGCCATAACCCGCGACGTCGCCATCGCTATTGAGGCAGGTCACAGTGATAGACTGGAACCCAGGGAGCGGCGGCACGGCTTCTGTCTTGCCGTTCTGCCAGATCAGGCTCTGCTGGTTATTCTTGATCACGACCTGCCCTTTGTCGTTGATGGCAACAGCGTCCCTTCCAATCGTTTGCATCTGCCCTTTTCTCCAAAGCCATCCGACGTTTTGGAACAGATACGAGCCAGTAAGAATGCCCTGTCCTTGAAAGACAGGCTCCACCCCGCCGACAACTTCGCCTTGGTCGTTGATTGCACACGCCACCGTTCCAGGAGCCTGCTGCCGATTGGGAAACGTGTCGATGTCGCGCATCCTACCCCGTTCCCACAGAAACGCGTGCGCCGTGAGCGGGTTCTGCGTCGCACCTGTGTCCGCCCACCCGACGACTTGGCCGTTGTTGTTAAGGGCAGTGGCACGGCTGTAATGTCCTCCCGGTAAAGTCCCGAGGTCAGTGACAGTGTAGGATGGCTGCGAAGCAGCGGCTGCTGCCGAAGTAACCACCGTCCACAGTGTTAAGGACAATGCCCACTGTTTATTCATCCTCTTCATCCAACTCCTCATCAGGCTCTTCATCGAGCGTACTGTAATCCCAATAGACATCGAAGGCTTTTGCCACGGCGAGAAAATCCGCTTTGGTCCGTCCGCCGCCATGAACCTGTGGGTCGGGATCATTGCCAGAAATGAACAACACCTGCCCGTCGCGCATTTGCACCCGGTTGCGCCAAAGAGTTGAGTCTCGGCTTAAATCCACGAGTTCCCAATCGGTGCCTGCTAAAGCAATCGCCTCACTGGTGGCCGTTCCAATGCCGCTGTAGGGCATTCCCCCGTTCACCGCCTGCCAGAACAGCATTGCTTTGAGGAAGGCGGAGAGGTGGTTATGATCCGCATCCCACACTAGTGTCGCCTGGTATTCCGCCATGAAAACCGATGGGTCGATGTTTTCCAAGTTCTGGATGTCTACTCCCCAGAGGACGACACCTTGGTTCTCTTCATAGAAAACGAGTTTGTTCTGGTCTACTTTCAGATTTTCCAGTGATACCAAACGGTTGTGGACGCCGTTGATGTCCTCGCGCTTTCCCGCCAGCGCATAAAACTCGCGGAGAAGCGTCGGCATCTTAACGCCGAGGCGCGTCTCCGCCGCTTCGATCTCGGCTTCTGGTACGCCGTCGCCTGGCCCGAGCGGCGGCATGAGCCTAGCGACGAGGCGGCGGTAGTCGGACCAAAAGTCGTTAGTCATTTACGTCTCCCCACGGCACGACACCGCCATCCTCTTCCGAATACACCCACTCGCCAGCCTCATACTCGTCGGCAAGCCGCGTCAGCCAATCCCTGAAACTATCCGCTACGACCACTCGTTCTCCCTCGTCATGCCACATCGTAATGATCTGGCCCATTTTACCCCCCGGAGCGGGGTCGAGGTCCAGACAGAAATGATTTCCTCCCCCATCATGGGTGATCGGTATCCACCTCGGGTTCCACCAGTCGGATCGTACACCGGGGCCAGGGTAGCTTTGAATTCCCTCGAACGTCCCCGCGTCCAGCACGCCCTTCCAGCCTTGCCAGTGATCTGTTATGCTTGTGAGCGACAAAAAGTCTCCGCCCTCCACAAACCCACCACACACGGTCACTCCAAAGGCATTGGTTTCTTGACCATCGTGGCAGCGGTAAGAATCACAAAAATCATCGGGGAAACTTAAGCCGAGCGTTCGCTCCGTTGCCCTGATCTTCTCATTGCTTGCACCTGGACGGAGGCTCTTCGCTATTTCCGGTGCGTTCTCACCGAGCCAGTCTTCGATGCGTTGCCATGTCGCTGCCATGTCGGTCATGGTGTCATTCCTTCCTGCCTTCAACATTTCTCGTCAGACCGTGGGCCAAAACTTCCAAGACTGCGATAGGATCGCAGTCGTAGATGCCACTCATGACGGCCTCATTCGCTTCCACCACGGACCAGCCCTTGCCGCGTATCCAGCCGACGTCCAGAACCACCGCTTGCGGCAAGTGAACACGCGTATCAGCCAGAACCCGCTCGCTGAACTCCAGGGCTTTCTGGCCGTGTTCTCCTGTGGCCGTGACGGTGCCATGGGGTGAGTACGGCGAAAAGGTCTTCACCCGGTTATCGCATACGAACATCCGGTGCTCCCATTCCCATTCCACCGGATCGGAGACCAGGACTGGTTCGTGGTCCCGTTCCGGTCCGACGCCCAGGTTTGCCCCCGATTCATAAACGGCGGCAGGAAAGAACTTGTCGGCGACAGGCTTGATGAACTTCGGCTCGGTGAGGAAACGCGCCTGGGAGAGAGTCGTCAAAGCGACTCGGCGGCGGAGGTATTCCTGTGGCAGCGTCGGAAGAAAGTCCGGGGCAGGTTCAACGACACGCCCGCCTAAAGCGGCAGCCACTTGGCGGCAAAAAGCAGGTCCACCGTGAACGGCGGTATTGCTGAGCGTCGCTCCAGGTGGAAGTTGGTCTTCCTCGCCTGAACCGAGGCGCGTCACTTCAATGCCCGACCAGAAGCACACGCTCATTAGAAGTTCGATGTTGCGCGTTTCGCGCTTAGGAAGCAGTAGATTTTCAAGAGTCATCAAATCGCTGCCTCTCAAACAGTGGCTTCATGGTTGACCATAGCAGGACGATCATCGAACCTCCAACCAGCCCTGACCCGAGGCGACGTCGGGGCCGAGCCTGTCGCGGAACAGGCGCATCCCCACGCCGAGCACGTTCCGCATCTTGCCCACATCGCTCTTGGACCAGAGGGGATCGTAGTGCTTGCCTGGCGGCGTCACGACGGGCAGGTTGTTACCCCAGAACAGCTTGTGGTAGATTTGGCCTTCCCTCTGGCCGTCAATGTGCGCGGGGCCACCCTGAATAGTGGAGGCAAGGTCGGAGAACAGGTTCCAGGCGTTCAAGAACGTCTCGCAGTCGACATTCGTCTTCCGGGCCGTCGCCAGCCACAGTGCTATGGCGTCCAGGTCCAGCGGCTCCGGGTCCACCCGTGGCTCAACCGGGAGGCCGCGACGGGCAGCCTCCTGTCGTAGATCATCGACGTGGCGGAACGTCAAGATGAAGCCTGCCTCGTCTAGGACGACGCCGTCGGGGTCAACGCCGTCGGGGGAGACGTCTGTGTACCAAAGGAGGTACGCATCGGCACTGTCTAGGCGGTACCAATATGGGTAGTAGGTCATCGGCTTCATTTTCTCTTACGAGGTGAACACCCTCGCACTTGAAACTCAATGAGGACGTCTTCAAGCTGCTGGATCAGTTCGGGCAGATACGATTGGTCGGCTCGGAACTTGAACTGAAGCTGAATGTCCCGCTTCACCGGGTGCAGAAGCAGCACGGACCAGTTCAAGCTGCCGCGAACGTCCAGCGTTCCGGTGGTGACCAGATATTCCTCCATCATCGCCAAGGTCGCTTCGCCCTCAAGACTGATGTTCAGCTTCAAGACAGCTTCATGGAACCGGACAATGTCGCCTAGATGCACTTGATCCGTGAAGTCCGCCTTAAACCCCTGCACTTCAGCCTGGATGCGCGTCACTACCCAGTTGCCGTCCCAGTAGTCGTGCGCCTCAGGATATTCCCGATGAGAAAAGGTTAGTCTGACGAAGGCCCCGTCGCCCCGGATTTCGATTTTGTGTTCAGGCATGGTCTTGATTTTTTTGGCCTTAGTTGGTTGCCCAGAGATTGCCCGCTACCATATACCGTCATCCTGCCGTGTGCCTGACGAGTCAATCGAATATGTCGGAAGCCCACAGTTGAGGCATTCTGCCGTAATCAATGTCGCAAACCCTTTGCGGCGAAAGAACTTTTCGCCGCAGCGGGGGCAACGAAAATTCACATATCCCTGCCCTGTGACAATTCATAAGACCATCCAAAGGAACGCGACAATCCCATGTGCCAAATTGTCGTTGACGGCAAATGAGAGAAGCCAGCCAAACAACAGCACACCGGGGATGTAAGAGCCTGTTATGCACTTTTTTAGAACAGCAGGCAGCTATTACGGATATT
>JBPBQB010000116.1:0-9898 GCA_050954545.1 Janthinobacterium lividum
GTTTGGCGATCAAAGCGGCAGGGCAGTCCTGGACCTTGATTGGCACATACTGAATGTCTTTTTCAGTCATGCCGTTTGCCGCCAGCGCTTTATCGAGCAGGAACTGTTCTACCGTGCCCAGCTCCGTGGCAACTTTTTTTCCTTTTAAATCTTTTATGGAGTTGATGCCCGGCCCGGCGACTACGGCATCATTTCCAGCCGAGTTGTCGTTGATCAGCACCGCTTTCGCCGATTGCCCCTGGGCAAGCGGCCCCATGGTATCGCTCCAAGTCTGGCAGTTCGCATCTACCTGGTTCGCGGCAAATGCATTCAGCGAGTCGGTGTAGTTCGGAAACCAGACCAGCTTGACATTGACATTATGCTTCTTGAAAAAGCCCTGTTTGTCTGCGATGGCCCATGCTGTCCATCCCGGCCAGTCCGAATAGCCGATCGAAATCGCGCCGCCCGCGTCGGAGGGTCCACCGGGGACAGAGGCCGAACCAGAGGTAGCAGTGTCGTGTTTCGGGCTGCAGCCGGCGAGCATGAGGAGAGGAAGGACAGAACTAGCCAGAAGACCACGGGTAAATCGCATAGAAACGCTCCTTTTCTTGAGTTGTGCGGCAGAAAGCCGGACAGGAATGGAAAAGAGCGCCGTGCTCTGGAGGGCTTCTTCGGTGAAACCTGGGAAGAGAAAAATCTGGAAATATCGAGGCGGCTCAGCGCTGAGGCATTTTGAGTATACAAACTTTCGTCAAGGCTGTCAAGCATCTCTCAACTTATCTGGCTCTTTATGACGCGAAAATTACAAATGAATGCTACAATGACGAAAAACGTCGAAAAGTAAGCAGACGGAACAGGGAACACGTCATGAATAATCACGCATCGGACAAGCCGGCGATTCTCCTGGATCCACTCGATCACAAGATCATCGCCGTCTTGCAGGAGAATGCCCGGCTTACAAATGCCGAAGTCGCCGAGCAGGTCGGCAGCAGTGAGCCGACGGTCCGCCGCCGCGTGGATCGTCTTCTGCAAAACCAGGTGATCAAGATTGTCGCCGTCGCCCCTCCATTTTCGCTGGGCTACCATGTCGTCGCCATTCTGGGCATCCAGATCGACCACAGCTTCTTGGATGAGATTCAGGAAGCGCTTCTGGCGATGCCGGAGATCCGTTTCGCGGGCATCACTCTGGGCAGTTACGATGTGGTGACCGAGGCCTGGTTCCACAGCAATAAAGAGCTTCTGTCTTTCCTGCACGAGCGCCTGAGCAAGATCGCAGGCATCCAGCGGATCGAGTCATTGCAGGTAGTAAAGATGGTGAAATACGCCTACGATTGGGGCGTGCAGCCTTCGGCTTGATACGTCTGCCGTCTTTCACAGCTTACTCTTGACTAATTTCGTCAAATCTATCGATCATGCGGCATATATCGTCATTTGAGAAAAAGAGGGCGGTCAGGGGATTGACATCCCGCAGGCACCCCAGTATACTATCGAAAGCTCTACGACGAGCTTCGGCATCCTGCGTCGGCATCGTCGCCCCCGCTTTTATTCACCATTCTCTTTGACTTTTTTGATCTACCTATTGGGAGCCTCTGCGTGGCAGAAAATATCCTGGCAGAAAATTTATTGTTTGAAGAAACCCTGCGCCCAGGGGCTGCCTGGTCGCATGTCCTGAAGCGCGGCACGAGCCTGCGCCTAACAGACATTGACGGCGGAGCAAATGTCGGCGTGATTCTTTACAATGCCGACTGCCCCGTCGAGCGGCTGAATATCCCCGATACTTTGAAGGCGCAGCATATCGCACGGCTGACCCAGGGCTTTGTCCTGTATTCAGACATGGGCCGGATCCTCTGCTCCGTGACCGCCGACAGCCTCGGCTGGCACGATGCTCTTTGTGGATGTTTGGATGCACCGGCGGTCAAAGCAAAGTACGGCGAGGCGAGCTATCAAGACTGCCGAAACGACTTCTACAAAGACGCCCAAAGCAGCTTTCTGATCGAGCTTGAAAAACAGGGGCTGGGGCCGCGAGACCTGTCCCCGAACCTCAATTTTTTCAGCAAAGTTTCTGTCGACAGCGACGGCAGGATGGTCTACCAGCCAGGGCATTCCGGTGCCGGCAGCTTTGTGGATCTGCGGGCTGAGATGAACGTTTTAGTCATTTTGAATTCCTGTCCGCATCCACTCGACCCAAATCCGCAGTACACGCCAAAACCAGTGCATCTTACCCTGAGCCGTGTCCCGCCGCCCACAGCAGACGACGCCTGCCGCGTTTCCCGGCCTGAAAATGGCCGAGGCTTCACTCTGACGGAGCGCTATTTTTTGTAGCTGACCTACCGCACCGCTTCGCTGTGGTCCTCCCTAAAGGGAAGATGAAGACAATCAGGACGATACTTGTAGGGGCGCAGCAAGCAGCGCCCTCTTAATTCCTGTTCTACTTCTAATCCTCCCTTTAGGGAGGACCACAGCGAAGCGGTGCGGTAGGTCATCGGAGAACCATTATGAACGGCTTCACTCTCACAGAAAGCTTGCTGATCCCGGACGATGCCCTGTACAGTGCGATCATTCCAGCAGGCGAGTCGTGGATCTACCCGGTTTCCCAGGGCCAGAGGTTCCGCATTGTGGATTTGGAAGGCAATCAAGCCGTGGATACCCTGTTCTACAATGCTGCCGACTATGCGGACCGCTACGATTTCCAGAACACGATACGGGCACAGGGCAATATCTATCTGACGACCGGGTCAAGCTTGATGTCCACCAACAACACTGTTCTGATGACCATTGTGGCCGACACATGCGGGCGCCATGACACGCTCGGCGGCGCGTGTGCGACGGAGAGCAACCAAGTCCGGTATGCCCTCGATAAAGGCCACATGCATGCGTGCCGCCAGAGCTTTTTAGCGGCGTTACTGCGCGTCGATAACGGCCTCGGAAAAAATGGCTTAGGAAAGCGGGATATTCCTAACAATATCAACTTTTTCATGAATGTCCCTGTAACGCCAGATGGCGGCCTGACATTTGAGGACGGCATTTCGGAGTCCGGCAAATATGTGGAAATGCGGGCTGAGCAGGATGTTCTCTGCCTCATCAGCAACTGCCCGCAGCTCAACAACCCCTGCAACGCCTACAATCCGACCCCGGTACAAGTTCTGATCTGGGAAGCCGCCCATGTTTCGTAAAGTGCTGGTCGCCAATCGGGGCGCGATTGCCTGCCGAATATTGCGGACGTTGAAAGAACTCGGCATCGAATCGGTTGCCGTGTATTCCGACGCCGACCGTCATTCCCTGCATGTCGCGCAGGCTGATGAAGCGGTTCGTATCGGGCCGGCGGCGGCAGCGCAAAGTTATCTGTCAATTGAGGCGCTCCTGACCGCCGCGCGTGAGACGGGTGCGGAGGCGATCCATCCAGGCTATGGATTTTTGAGTGAGCGTCCGGAGTTTGCCGAAGCCTGCGAAGCGGCTGGGATCGCTTTTATCGGCCCGACCGGGGCACAGATGCAGGCCTTTGCCCTGAAGCACGCCGCCCGTGCTATTGCTGAAAATTTAGGGGTGCCATTGCTGCCAGGAACTGGCCTGCTGAAAACTCTGGACGAAGCGCGGGCGGGAGCCGGCAAAATCGGCTATCCGGTCATGCTGAAGAGCACGGCAGGCGGCGGCGGGATCGGCATCCGGCTCTGCCGAAAGCCCGGCGATCTGGACGACGCCTGGGACGCAGTGCAGCGCCAGGGCATGAGCAGCTTCGGCGATGACGGCACGTTTTTGGAGCGCTTTATCGAACGAGCGCGCCATCTGGAAGTCCAGATCTTCGGGGACGGGCAGGGCGAAGTCATTTCGTTAGGCGAGCGTGACTGCTCTGCCCAGCGCCGTAATCAGAAGGTGATTGAAGAAACACCTGCCCCCTGCATCTCCGAGGAAACCCGCGCTCGCTTGAGTGAGATTGCCGTGCGGCTCGGCAAAGCGGTCCGTTACCGCTCGGCAGGGACCGTTGAGTTTGTTTACGATGACTCCGCAGGCGAGTTCTTTTTCTTAGAAGTGAACACCCGCCTGCAGGTGGAGCACGGCGTGACGGAAGAAGTCACCGGCATCGATCTGGTCGCCTGGATGATCCTTCTCGCCTCCGGTGACCTGCCGCCTCTTTCCACGCTGCCGGTCCAGCCCCACGGACATTCGTTCGAGGCCCGGCTTTACGCGGAAGATGCCGGACGCGGCTTTCAGCCCAGTATCGGACGCCTGACCCATGTCCAGTTTCCTGATACAGTGCGAGTCGAGACCTGGGTCGAGCCGGGAACAGAGATCACCCCCTATTACGACCCGATGATCGCGAAGCTGATCGTAAGCGGCCCGGATCGCCCGCAGGCGCTGGCCGCACTGCAAACGGCATTAGCTGCGACGGAGCTTTTTGGGATCGAAACCAACCTCGATTACCTGCGTAAGATCTGTGACTCGCCGGAGCTTGTGTCCGGCACAGTCACCACTTCGTTTCTCTCTCAGTTTCCCTACAAACGCGCGGCGATTGAAGTCCTCTCCGGTGGGACCCAGACGACAGTGCAGGACTTGCCCGGACGGCTAGGCTTCTGGAATGTCGGCGTACCGCCGTCGGGCCCGATGGATAGCCTGGCTTTGCAGCTTGCCAACCGCCTAGTCGGAAACGACGCCCGTGCCGCGGGTCTGGAGATCGCTGTCTCGGGCCCTGAGCTTCGCTTCGGCTGCGATTCCGTTATTGCTCTCACCGGTGCGCCGATGGAGGCTTTGCTGGATGGTGTCTCCCTCCCCTTCCGGCAGGCGGTCCGCGTTCCTGCGGGCGGGACGCTGAAGATCGGCATTGCAAACGGGCCCGGCCTGCGGGCGTATCTGGCCGTGGGGGGCGGCTTCACCAGCGGCAAGTACCTGGGCAGCCTTAGCACGTTTATGCTGGGCGGGTTTGGCGGGCATGATGGCCGCGCACTGCGTCCCGACGATGTCCTTCATCTGAAATCGCCTGGCGCGGGGCTGGAACGAAGCGGCACTGTTCTGCCCCAGTCCCTGACGCCGGCTTATTCGAGTTCCTGGCGCATCGGCGTCCTGTACGGCCCGCATGGGGCACCGGATTTCTTTCGGGATGAAGACATCGACATGCTTTTCAGCACGGACTGGAAAGTGCATCACCATTCGGACCGGACCGGGACTCGGCTGATCGGGCCAAAGCCGCTTTGGGCCAGGCTGGACGGCGGCGAGGCCGGGCTGCATCCGTCGAATATCCACGATAATGCTTACGCGGTGGGGACCGTCGATTTCACCGGCGATATGCCGATCCTGCTGGGTCCCGATGGGCCGAGTTTAGGCGGATTTGTCTGCCCGGCGACGATCATCCATGCAGAGCTTTGGAAGATGGGGCAGCTTCGGCCTGGCGACACCGTCCGCTTTCAAGCCGTCACTTACGCGCAGGCAGACGAGATGGCCCGGCAAATGGAAGAAGCGATTTCGTCACTTTCCGCGCCGCTGCCGGCGCTGCCCGAAGCCGGCACACAGCCTCCTGAGCCTGCGATCCTTGTTTCTCACCCAGCCACCGCCTCTGCGCCTTCCGTAGTCACTCGCGCCGATGGAGACCGTTCGCTGCTGATCGAGTTCGGCCCGAACGTCTTAGACCTCTCACTTCGGCTTCGGGTCCACGCACTCGAAACCCAGCTTCGCGGAATGCGGCTGCCGGGAGTGATTGACATCACCCCTGGTATCCGCAGCCTGCAGGTGCATTACGATACGGGCCGGCTTCCGCGCGAGGCCATGCTGGAGGCGCTGCGAGCCGCGGAACAGGCGATTCCCGTAGACCTGGACATTACGGTACCGTCGCGCACTCTCCATCTGCCGCTTTCCTGGGACGATCCGCAAACACGTCTGGCCGCAGAAAAGTACATGCAGACGGTCCGGCCCGATGCCCCGTGGTGCCCGGATAATATCGAGTTTATTCGGCGTATCAACGGCCTCAGCTCTGTCGACGACGTTCAGAAGATCATCTTCGACGCACGTTATCTGGTGCTGGGCCTCGGCGACGTCTACCTCGGTGCCCCGGTCGCTGCACCGGTCGATCCTCGTCACCGCCTGGTCACGACTAAATATAACCCGGCGCGTACCTGGACACCGCAGAATGCAGTCGGGATCGGCGGCGCTTATCTGTGCATCTACGGCATGGAAGGCCCCGGCGGCTACCAGCTCTTCGGCAGGACGACTCAGGTCTGGAACACGTTCAAAAGCACAAAAGAGTTCGAGCCTGGAACTCCCTGGCTGCTGCGTCCCTTCGACCAGATCCGCTTTTATCCCGTGAGCGCCACAGCGCTTTTGGAAATGCTGGACGCTTTCCCGCACGGCGAAGCGCCTCTGCAGATCGAGCCGACCGAGTTTCGGTACCGCGAATATCTGGCATTTCTAGAATCGATCCACAGCGAGGCGCAGGTCAGCCGGTCACGTCAGCAGGAAGCGTTTGCCGAAGAACGCGCACGCTGGGCAGTCGCCGGTCAGAGCTTGGAAGAGACAGTCGAGAGCGACTTCGATTCGCGGCCTGCCTCGGATGTTCCTGAAGGATGCGAAGCAGTCCCCTCCCCGATGACTTCGAGTGTCTGGAAGGTCCTCGTGGAGCCAGGCCAGCGCGTCCAGGCAGGAGAAACAGTGCTGGTGCTGTCCGCCATGAAAGTTGAATGGACAGTCACGGCTTCGCATGAGGGGATCATCGAAGAGGTTCTCACCAAACCCGATGCCCTGGTCATGCACGGCCAGACGCTCATGATTATTCGGACTGGAGCTTGAAATGGAGCCGATGCGCCTTGACTTTACTGCCCTGCAAGCCGCTTATCGGAGCGGCGAAACGCCTGTGTCCATACTCAGCCGCGTCTATTCGTGCATTGAAGAAGCCCCGCTGAACCCCGTCTGGATCTCGCTTGTCCCCCGGGAGACCGCGCTGGCTCGAGCCGCCGAGATCATGCAGGCAGGCCACGCGAACCTGCCGCTCTACGGCATACCATTCGCCGTTAAAGACAATATGGATGTGGCCGGGATGGAGACGACCGCTGCCTGTCCTGCGTTTGCCTATACGGCAGACACCACGGCGGCTGTTGTCAAGCGTCTGGAAGAGGCCGGAGCTATTTTAGTCGGCAAAACAAACATGGATCAGTTCGCGACCGGCCTGGTCGGAGTGCGTTCTCCATATGGAGCGTGTTCCAGTGTCTTTGATGCCGAGTATCTTTCCGGTGGATCAAGTTCGGGTTCAGCGGTGGCCGTTGCCAGTGGACTGGTCAGTTTTTCTCTCGGCACAGACACTGCCGGATCTGGGCGTGTACCAGCCGCGTTCAACAATCTGATCGGGCTTAAGCCGACGCGCGGAACCCTCAGCACCAGCGGCATCGTTCCCGCCTGCCGCTCTCTTGACTGCGTTTCGATCTTTGCCCTGACGTCTTCTGATGCCGAGCAGGTCGTTCGCGCGGCCCGCAGCTTTGATGCCTCCGACCCCTACTCCCGCCCCTCGGCAGCCGCTGATGGCCCCGCCCCCTGGCTCGGCGGTCCGTTTCGCTTTGGGGTGCCAAAAGCCGACCAATGGGAATTCTTTGGCGATGCCGAAGCAAAAACGCTGTACGAAAAGTCTATTCGCGCGTTAGAAGTTCTGGGTGGAACTGCGGTAGAGTTCGACTTGAACCCGTTTCAGGACGCGGCGGTCCTGCTTTATTCCGGTCCCTGGGTAGCGGAGCGCCTTGCAGCATTGGGAGATTTTATCGAGTCGCACGCTGAGGATATGCATCCGGTCGTGCGCGGCATTATCACCGGCGGCGCGAGGTTCAGTGCGGTCGATGCGTTCCTGGCCCAGTACAAGCTCGAAGGATTGCGGCGGCGGACGAGCGCACTTTGGGACAAAGCCGATCTGATGCTGCTGCCGACGACCGGGACGATCTACACGCTGGCAGATGTCGAAGCCGATCCCATCCGTCTCAATTCCAATTTGGGCTGCTACACCAATTTCGTCAATCTACTCGATCTCGCTGCGGTGGCGCTGCCGGCGGGGTTTCGCCCGAATGGCCTGCCGTTCGGCGTCTCACTGATCGGTCCCGCGCAGACCGATCTTGCACTGCTTTCTGTCGCCGACCGGCTGCACCGTCATTCCGGAGAAACATTAGGTGGCCTTCCGACCCCCCTGGCAGAAACTGCGCTGTTGATGCCGCCGGTCACACCGCCAGGCTGCACTCTCCTTGCAGTCGTCGGGGCACACCTGACCGGCGAGCCGCTGAACCGGCAGTTGACCGAGCGCGGAGCGCGGCTGACAACGGCAGCCAAAACCGCAGTCGGCTACCGGCTGTATGCTCTGGCAAACACACTTCCAGCCAAGCCGGGACTGGTCCGTGCCCCTGGCTTCGAGGGACCTGGAATCGACGTTGAAGTCTGGGCGATGCCCACCTCCCAATTCGGCAGCTTCGTGGCAGAGATTCCCGCTCCGCTCGGAATCGGCAGTGTGGAGTTAGCGGACGGATCATTCGTCACAGGATTTATCTGCGAACTGTTCGCGGTGGAGCAGGCCTCCGAAATCACACAGTTCGGTGGATGGCGACCTTATCTTTCCGCCTGTCGTCCTTGAGCCGGAGTTGTGACATCCGAGCGCTTCAAAGCCCCCATTCAACTCCCCCAATCATGTCACTACCCTAAACATGAGTTAATATGCCCCATGCGGACAAGAGGTGCGGAAAAAATTTCATAGAGGGCTTGACGCCGCGTACAGACTGTGCTACAATGAAATGTCCCTACTGACCCGGGTCAGTAACCAAAGGCTACCGCAACCGAAGACTATCATGAAAGAAAGAGCCACGCGGGCTGATGTCGCGTCCAAAGCCGGCGTCTCCAAAACCACAGTGACTTACGTGCTTGGTGATCGCTACGATATTGCGATCCCGGAGCCGACCCGGGAGCGAGTTCGCATCGCCGCACACCAGCTTGGCTACCGTCCCCACGCGGCGGCGCGGGCACTGGCTTCGGGCCGAACCGAATCGATCACGGTTGCGTTTCCTGAGCGGATCGGCGCTCACTACGCCCATGTTTTGCAGGCGTTTGAGCGGCATACCAACGCCCATGGCTACCATATGATTGCCAGCACCATCGGCCATCTGAACATTGAAAACGTGCTGCCGGACCTGTGGGCGCTCCTCAGCAACCTGACAGACGGCGTTATTCTTGTCGATATGCCGGGCAGCTTCAAGCCATATATCGACGAGATTCTTCCTAATGCAAAACCCATTGTCTCGATGGGCGTCTTTACCATGCCGAGCATGGACAGTGTTGAAGTTTGCCTGGAGCACGCTGCCGACGCCGCGCTTGCCCACCTGCTGAACAGCGGGGCAAGCCGACTGGCGTTTTTCGGGCCGGGGAGCGCCGAGGGGACTTCCAGCTCAGTCAACACTGCCTATGCCGGCGACCCGCGCCCTGCCGCGTATCAGAAAGCGATGCAGCAGGCGGGTCTGCGGCCGGAGATGATTGAAGGCGATCCGGCTTCCCGGCTGGCGAACCGAGAGTCGCTTCTCGCCTATGCGGCCCGGTACGGCTGCCCGGATGCTTTGTTTTGCTTCAACGACGAGATTGCGATCAGCGCCTGCCGGGCGCTGCGGGAGCTGGGCCTGCGTGTTCCAGACGATGTGCTGGTGGTAGGCTGTGACGGCAGTGAGGAAAGCGAGTATGCGTTTCCCTCTCTGTCGACCATTGCCCAGCCGCTGGATCAAATGTGCGACTTAGCCTGGACCTTTATGACCCGGCGGCTGGCAGAGCCGTCCCTGCCCCGGCAGCATGCTGCTGTGGACGCCGAATTTCTCGTGCGCGGCTCGTCGCGCCGGTAGCACTCTTTCTCAGTGCTTTATTTTTGCTACTTTTGCTCACTAACAGACTGTTTACTAGGATACGAAAGGACTCTTTATCATGCTCCAGA
>JBPBQB010000160.1:0-9797 GCA_050954545.1 Janthinobacterium lividum
GTAGAACGCTTCCCGCTCGGTCAGGTGATGCCGCTCCATGAGAATCGCCTTTGCCCGCCCGACGACTTTTCGGGCTTCCATCTTCTCTTTCAGGTCCTCGACATCGGTTTCGAGGGCCTGACGCTCCCGGTAACGTCCCAGAGCAATAGCAATCGCCGGGCCAAGCTCTTCCGTGCGAAACGGCTTGCGGAGATAGGCCAGGACACCGGCAGCGTCGGCTTTTGCGATCATGTCTTCCTCGGCAAAGCCGGTCAGCAGCATGACCCCGCCAAGCTGTTCGCTGCGGGCGACTCGTGCGGCTTCCAGGCCATCCATCTGCGGCATCATAATATCGAGGATCAGCAGATCGGGGCGCAGGGTGCGGGCGAGGCTCAGCGCCTGCCGGCCATCTTCCGCTTCGCCGAGCACGCGCAGGCCCAGATCATCCAGGGCGTGGCGCAAATCGAGTCGAATTAGGGGATCGTCATCGGCGATCACGACTTTCACGGGTTCCATCACAGTCCGTTCCGTTTCTCCGTACAATTCTTGGGTCGGATCCCAAAGAGATCAGACACAAACAAAAAAGAGGCCAAGCACTGACAAACTGCCGTCACGATGACGGCGATGTCGGCTTGCCTCTTTCACAGAGAAGATGAGCGCTGCAATGCGCGGGGCAGGGTAAAACTCGCGAAATTACTAACTGAGAAACTGTCGGCGACCGGCACGGCTTCGTTCCAGGTCGTTTTTGGCTCCAGCTTGACAGGGCTGGTAGCGGAGCAGGCTTAGTATACACTCTTATCTGAGAACTTGTCAAGAGATACCCAGGAGCATTTTGATTTCCATATCCGTAGAGCCTGCCAGAACCCCTCCCGCCTTGCTTCGTTCATTCTTCACTTCGCAGGGTCCCTCCCCTGTTAGGGAAGGGTTTTTGAAGAAGCAAATACGCAGTAGGGGCCGGGCTTGCCCCCGCCCTCCTACTCCTGCACTTTCCGAGGCCCTTCCCTAACAGGGGAGGGGTTCTAAAAGACCCGTATTTCTGCCTGCGCTCGAACCCTAAAGAGACACTCAGGCCATACCGATAACTAGGATGTCAACGGAAAAGGCACCGCATCAACATGCAAGCGCGGGGCCGACGCCGAACAGTTCACAGTGTCTTTTTATCGAAGAAGGAGTTTCGTATGAAGTTTTTCCGCCCCAACAACAAGAAAACCGGCTTTACGCTGGTTGAGATCATGATCGTCGTTTTGTTCATCGGCATCCTGCTGGCAATCGCAATCCCAAACTTTGTCGCCGCTCGTGAGTCCTCCCGGGCTAAAGCCTGCGTCGGCAACCTCAAGCAGATCGACAGCGCCAAGCAGCAGGCCGCCATGGACAACAAGCTGTCCGGCAACTCAGCCGCCACGTTCATGATCGACGGCACCACCGCCAGCACCGCCGCCGCCTTCCAGCTTGTCGGCCCGACCGGCTACATCCGGGCTACACCGGTCTGCCCGTCCGCTGCCAGCAACTACACGGTCACGACGCTCGGGACCGTCTCAGTCACTCCTTACTGCCTGGCAAGCGCTACGTCCGCAGGTGTTGCGACCGCCACCGGCACGAGCGGTGCAACCGCGAACTACGGCGTCGGTGAGAAGTTCTACCACGGCCTGATGAACTAAGCTTTTGCTCAGTTCTCTCTTGTCTTTCCCAGCGGGGGCGCATCTGCGCTCCCGCTTCTTTGCCGTAAAATTTTTATTCTGCCCTCAAGTCTCACTCTTATCTGCCGATAATGACATTATCCAGGCATTTTTGCCATGTATCGCGTGAGGACCTATTGAACCAACTTCTACTCCGACGACATCTGGACACCCTGCTGGCGATAGCCCTGGCCTTCACGGTCTTTTGTGTCTATCTCCGGACACTGTGCCCGACTGTCTATTGGGGCGACTGTGCTGAACTGGCAACAGTGGTCGTGACGATGGGAATCCCCCATCCGACCGGCTATCCGCTGTACTGCCTGCTGGGAAAAGCGTGGACGCTGCTTCTGCCGATGGGCAGCCTCGTGTGGCGCTTGAATGTCATGAGCGCGTTCTTTGGAGCCCTAGCGGTCGCGTGCTGCTACGGCTTTGCCCGCGCCCTTGCGCTGCCCCGGCCTCTGGCACTGATGGCGGCTGGCTTGCTGGCATTCACGTATACGTTCTGGCAGCAGTGCCTGATTACCGAGACTTACTCACTGGCGGCTTTTTTCACCTGCCTGCTGCTGTTTCTGGCTGCACGCTGGAAGGCAAACGGTCAGCGGCCCAAAGACTTGAGACTGTTTGCAGTGGCTTATGGCTTCACGCTGACATCGCACCAGACCAACACACTGTTCCTGCCGGGGTTTATTGCTTTTATTTTGTGGTCTGCGCCTGCCCTCCGAAACTGGAAAGATAAGTCTGTCTGCAAAGAATGGGCTAAGACACTGGGAATGGGAGCTCTGCCGCTGCTGACTTATCTTTACCTGCCGCTGCGGGCCCGGATGCACCCGGCCTATAACTGGGGCGATGTCGAGACCCCGTTTGCCTTCTTTTACCATGTCACCGGGCAGGCGTACTCGCAGTGGCTGTTCTATGATCCGCTCTGGAAAGTCAAAGGGCATTTCCTGACCTGGATGGCCGCCATGCCGATGGAGTTCTCCTGGCCGCTGGTCGCCCTCTGCATTCTCGGATTAGCTCTGTTCTGGCAGCGGCGCGAGGATCGCCCGCTGGCGCTGCTGCTGACCTGGATCGTGACGGCTGATGTTGTCTTTGCCCTCAATTACAGCATTTACAATGCCTACATCTACTTTATCCCGTGCTACATTGTGATGTCTGTGTGTGCCGGGCGAAGCCTGCTCGGGCTGTGGGCTGTTCTCGAACCGCACCTGGAAGCAAAAAAGCGGCCTGCCTACGCCGCGTTCGGGGCGCTTTGCGTACTGGCGCTGATTCCTGTTCAGGCCCTCAGCCATCAGTAGGTCAGCCTGCGCGGGAACTGGACCTGCTGGGATTATGGCCGCAACCTGCTGGCATCCGTGCCGCCGAATGGGCTTTTGATCGAGAACAGCGACGACACGGCGGCGTTCGGGGTGACCTATCAGCAGTTGGTCGAAGGAAAACGTCCTGATGTCGTTCTGATCCGCCGCGAGGTTCTGGCCGGGCTTTACAGCAAACGGTACCGGGCCTTCACGAACATCTGGTACTACCATGATCTGAAGCGGCGCTACCCACGGGTGGCCGCGCTGTATCCTGCCTACGGGATTGACGCTTCGCAGGTGCTGATGGAAGATCCACTGCGCCGGATCATTCGTGATGCCGTGGTCCGCCGTGTTCCAGTCTGCGTTCTTGCTCCCGACAGCACTCCTGTCTTGTTTAACATCGCGCCGTTCACCGATGATGACGGCAGTCATCTGCGATTTGATACCTACCTGCTTCGCCATTATCAGCTCGCGACTGTCGGGTTAGTCACCCAGGTCTATGCCAATGGACAAATGCCTTCTTCTTCGACCCTGCACGCCGAGACCGAACGGCTGTGGCAGTCCTACTCTCTGCGCGGCGTCTTCAGCGGAGATTTGCAGCATGATCATTATCTGGCCCTGCTGGCGCTGAACTACGGCAACGGCAGTCTGGCCCGCGCCAACCTTGCCTATTCACAAGGTGATTATGCCGCCGCGCAGACGTCTTACGCCGACGTTCTCTCTCTTTTCACGTGCGACGCAGCCACGCAGGGCCTTCAGCGCTGCGCTCAGGCACAGCATTCCGTTCTCTCAGCGGACAATAGCCCCTAACACTTATCGAATTTGTCAAAAAGAAAGATTTTCAATGATACATCCGAACCACTCCTGTCGGAGGCAGAAATCAGGCTTTACGCTGGTTGAGATCATGATCGTCGTTTTGATCATCGGCATCCTGCTGGCAATCGCAATCCCCAACTTCATTGCGGCCAGAGAAACCAGCCGGTCGAAAAGCTGTGTCGCGAACTTGTATCAGATCAACAGCGCCAAGCTGCAAAGCTCCATGGACAACCGACTTACAAACACGTCGGCAGCGACGTTCAGCCTTGACGGCGTCACGCCCAGCACATCCGGCCCCAGCGGCCTGTATCAGCTTGTGACAACAGCATCTTCGATTGGTTATATCCGCAAACCGCCGGTCTGCCCGTCCGGCGGTCTTTACGCACCCGGCCTGATGAGTGTTTCTCCAACCTGCAGTATCACCGGCGTGGCGGGGAGCGGCTATGCGTCCGGCGAGAAATGGTATCACGGGTATTAGGAGCCTGCGCGGCGTTTGTGCCGACACAGATTCTTAACTGGACGTCTGCAAATGCGCCACGGAATAAATTCCGAAGCTCAGAAGTGCCCACCGTCCAGGGGACGGAAGAGAAGACAATAGGAGAGAGGAGCAGCAGCCTTTTAGTCTCGTGTCGCCTCGACACTGGGCTTTTTTCAGCCTCGGAATTTATTCCGTGGCGCATTTCGCTAAATGGGATCGCTGGTGCGAGAGTCAGAACCCGGTATGTTTGCCGGTAATCCCTGCCTGCTGCCACGCCATAATAAGGCACAGTCTTCACTCGGAATTGTTTCACTCGCACACTCAGGCGGTTTGTCCATGCATACACAGCGCACGAATCAATTTGTTTCCCGACGCCGGTCAGCACGCGGCTTCACGATCACGGAGGTCGCCCTCGCGCTGATCATATTCGCCATGATGACCATTATGTTCGCCGCCGTGTTTCCGATGACAGTGCGCGGCGCTCAGTACAGCGGTAACTATTCCCAGGCGGCAATGCTTACCCAGCATAAAATGGATCAGATCCGCTCCGCCGGCTTCGGCAGCCTGACCCGGACAGCCTTGCAGAACCTCAGCATCATCGATACGACTCAGCCCTCCGGGTATCCTGCATCGGTGACCGGCGGCACCACTTACTCGTTCACCACGGCAGACACGCTGGTCAATAACGGCACGGGCCAGGGCTATTTTCCTCCCGGCAGCGTGGGAACAGTCACGATCTGTGATTACGCCGCGCTGCACCCGTCAAGCGGCGTCCCAACTGGCAAAATGGATTACGTCACGGTGACTCTCACCTGGACCGGCGGCGGTGTTTCCAAAGGCTCTTACAGCTCCTCCGCTCTGATTGCCAATATCACATAGTCTTTTAACCTGAAAGCAAACCTCAATGCGCTTCTTTTCCGAAAATTCCGCACGCCGTCTTCACCGACAGCGCGGCTTTGGACTTCTTGAAAGTCTTATCTGCGTCTCGTTAATGGCACTGCTGTTTCTCGGGGCGATGACCATGATCCTCAGTGCCACACGGGGAACAGTCCGCACACAGGCACAGGTCTACTCGACAGGGGACGCCGCAAACGCGATTCAGAACGTCATCGGCCACCTTCGGGAGTCCAGCGGCTTCGCCCTGCCGACCACAGATACAGCCGGGGCCTCTGAATCCGGGACTTTCCCCTGGACCATGCCGAGCGGATATACTCAAGGGCAATTTTATACGACCCTGAACGGCGAGACGATCAACACGGCAGTTGAAGTGACCGCGCCTCTGACGATGACGCCGTCGATGAACGGCTACACGGCATCGGTACCAAGCCTGCGGGTGCTGTCGACCACAGGCGGCTACTGGGCGGCAAGCACTCCCAGCTCGCCGCAGGCAAACTGGCCGGTGGCTCCCTACAATGTCCAACTTGCCGGCAGCTTCAGCACCAGCACCGTCAGCATCATCTACCGGGGCGACGCGAACTATATGCCGGACGCAGCCGCAGGCACCTATCTCTGGCTGTATTCGCTGCCTTCCAGCACGGTGCCGCAAAGTTATCCCGTGGCGCTTTGCAAGAGCGTTTCCACCGCGCCGAACGCAATCCAATTTGTCCGGCCCGTTTACAGCGGAGTCGCCGAACAAAACCAGTTGGAAGTCAAGGTCATCAGCAGCTACTACAGCCCGATCAACGGGCAGCAGACCAGCGAAGAAGGCACGGGAGCCAGCAGCAGCCAGCTCACCGGAAAATGTGTCTTCATGCGAGACCATTACACCGGCAGCATCAGCGGGACGACCACTACCCAGAGCAGTAACAATGTGTTCCAGTATCACTAAGCCGCACCAAAAGGTCTCACTTATGCAGAATCAATACCGAATACGAAGCAATCGCCGGGGCCAGCGCGGCATGGGCATGGCGGTGACGATGCTGGCGCTGATGGGTATCCTGGCGATCACGCTGATCGGGACAGTCGGCTCCAATGGGTCTCACGGGTACAACGGTATTCTTGGCCTCACCGATAATGCGCTGCAAGCCAGCTCCGCACGCACTCGAGCCGCGACATCGTTCAACATGGCGGAATCCGGCATTCAGTACACAATCGCCTGGCTCGAAACCCGGTCCCAGCCACCGACGGGGAATGCACAGGCCCCGACAGGCTGGGAGTTTTCGACTGTCGGCAGCCAGGGACAGGTCACGCCGGACCCGACAAATCCCGGCACTTATTTTTCCATCCGCATTTACCCGGATGCTTACAACACCGACACGACCAGCCCGACCAGCAACACGAAAAAGTACCTGATCGAATCAACCGGATTCAGCGGCGGCATCAAGACTATCCTGCAGGCTTATGTCAGCCAGGCCAGCCTGGCACAGTATCTGGTTCTGCTCAACTCCTGGAACAATTCCGGCAACTACTGGGTCAGCGGCCTGACCACATTCGACGGCCCCGTCCATGATAACAATGCCAACGGAGTGGCGGAAAATGTCCTCTGGAAATCCGCAGCCGGTACTTCACCGATGTTCACCTACACCGGGAACGATGCCTACACAACATCCGGCGCAAATGGAATCAATTGGTGGAAAGATCAGTTCAACACCCAGGCAGCGCCGCAGGTAGTCACTAATGCGGACGGCTCTCAAACCAACCAGTGGTTGAATGTCGCGGCGGGCGGGGCCGGCACAGTCCATACCGGTACAGCCGTGGTGCCTTTTCCGACCTCCAGCACCCTTCAAAAGAACGCCGCGACCGGCACTGCGACCGCGACCAACCCGACCGGAGTCACTCTTTGTCCCGGCGGCGGCGTCTATGTTGAAGGGAATGTCAGCGAGATGGCTCTGAGCGCGACTGGGACAAACAACACGACCCAGGTGATTACAATCACCCAGGGATCTACCGTGCAGCGCGTCACAATCGACCCGACGGCTGGAACGAAATTGGAAACGCAGCAGACCAACGGCACCTGGCTGCAGACTGGATCTCTTTCGGGCACGACCAACGGCGTGGTCTATGTCGACGGAAACATCGGCGCACAGGGCGACCCGAAGACCGGAGGGCTGCATGGGGTCGTGGCCGACAATGCTCTGAACAGCAGCGGTACCATTACCCACGATAGCGCTCTGACCATCGCCACCCCGCAAGCCGATAACGCCAACCTGGACGGCAGCGTTACCTACAACACGGAGCGTCAGGTCGCCACAGACACCAGCGGCAAACCCGAGTATATCGATGTCAACGGTAACCCGACGAGCAACGCGGCGAACGGCACCCCAGTGTATGTCTCTGAATCCAGCGATGCGAACTTTACGACCAAAGCCGGCACGCTGGGTCTGATCTCGAATAATGTCCTGGTTGACAAGCAGGACTCAACGGGCGCAGCCCTGACCAAATTTGAGATGGATGGCACTGTACTCGCCTCGGGCATTTATGATGCGGACCATTTTGACAGCCGCCCCGTCGGCCTCTGGGAGAACATGGGCGGTTACCTCTCCAGCACGGTCGGCACGTTCGGTGAGTTCAGCAACAGCAATCTTCATCTGGTCGACGGGTTCAACACGCAGTTCAACTACGACGCCCGGATGCGGAACAACCCGCCGCCGTTCTTTCCGACAACCGGCTTCACGTACAATATCTTATCCTGGCAGCAAGTCGCCCAGCCCTTAGAGCCATAAATTTAGGAACCCCTCCCGCCTTGCTTCGCAGGGCGGGAGGGGTTCTTGATCGGGATTTGTTGAAGCTATCCTAAAGTCGCGATTTCAGTCGGTGTCACTGTCACACCGATTGTGTTGAGGTCGGCAATGGCCCGCTGGATCTCTTCGCCATCGCCGTTGAAGGCGACCTGCATCCAGCCGGCCTCTTCCGAGACATTCGCTTTTTCGATCACGGTAACCAGCCGGTACTTCTTGCCTAGATTGTAGACGATAGGCTGGTTGTACATCAGTTTGTTGAAAGTCAGATTAAAACGCTCGACAGCCATAAGCTCAACCCCCCCCTGCAATCGCCGGCACGATGGAAACTTGATCGCCCTCTTTGAGCGGCGTGTCTGCACCGTTTAGAAATCGAATATCTTCATCGTTGACGTAGATATTGATAAACCGGCGCAGTGCGCCGTCTTCCCCGCGCAGGCGTCCGCCCATGCCGGGGTAAGCCGCTTCCAGGGCATCGACTAACGCCGTGACATTCGGAGCTTCGATCTGCACGGTGTCCTGATTCTGCGTCAGGTTACGCAAAGGGGTCGGGACTAAAACGCTGACTGCCATGTTCTGTTCTCCTCTTAATCTCACGCCGATTATTTTTTCAAGTCTTTTATTTGATGCCGCCGACGTGTTTTAGTATTGTATTGATGTCCTGCCGCAGGCAGGTAAAGACGGGGACGTCGCGCTCGGTATACGCGCTGGCTTCGCTTTCGCGCAGCCGATGCACGAGGTCCAAAAAGTCCTGCGGGTAGTCGCTCTCAAACGCGACTACGAACTCTTGATCATCCAGGCCGAACGAATAAGTCGTGTTGAGCTTGATGCTCGGGTAATCGTGCCCGACTATGATATGCTCACGCATCGCCCGCCGCCGCTCGTCTTCCGTAAGACGGTACCAAGAACGGGTCTTGATGAATGGATAGACAAACAGGTACTTACCGCCGCCGATGACGATCTGTTTGCGCCCGGTTTCGCGGTCTTCGAAATCATGCTCATCGACATAGATACTGGTCTTTGTCATCGCCAGGTACGAATACGGTGTCGACAGGTACTGCCCCATCCGGGTTCGCAGGATAGCCGAAGTCATTTCTTCCATGTCTTCGATACGGTAGGAGACGCGCCAGAGCAAAAAGTCGCACTCCGGCCTGATTCCTAATGTGCTGAACGGATAGATCAGAAAGCGTGATTTTGCCTCTTCGATCACGGACGCCAGCTCTGCGGCGGCATCTGTGCGCTCGGCTTCGGAAAGCTCACGGCGAAATAGCGAGTCTAGTTTATAAAACGCAAAGTTGACAAACTGCCGGGGCGATTCGGCATCGGCAGCCCGCATTTCTTGGTATCGGGCCTCTTCGTCCGGGGCCAGGTTTTCACGATATGCTCTCATGATGTTTTGTTTCTAATGGATAGGAGCGGCCTACGCCGTCACCAATTCGCCTGCCTTGACCGATGCCGGCGGCAGCGTATGGGCGCGGCTTGCTAAGGCTTCTTCGAGCGATGCCAGCGACGGCTGGATAGGGATTGTCTTGTTCAGCTCGCCCAGCACGGCATCGATGGTTTTGAGGCCATTGCCCGTGATGCAGATGACAACGCTTTCGTCTTTCGGGATGTAGCCCTGAGCGATCAATTTGCGCGTGACTGCCACCGTCACGCCCCCGGCAGTCTCTGTGAAAATGCCTTCGGTTTCGGCAAGAAGCTGAATGCCTTCGATCACTTCATCGTCGGTGACATCTTCGGCCCAGCCGCCGGATTTGCGGCAGGTTTCAGCCGCGTAGTAACCATCGGCAGGGTTGCCGTTCGCAATGGACTTTGCAATCGTATTAGGCCGCACCGGCTTCATGATCTCTGAGCGCTCTTTGACCATGGTCGAGAT
>JBPBQB010000169.1:0-9768 GCA_050954545.1 Janthinobacterium lividum
TCGCCGTGAAGCGATGACACAAGCGTTGGAAAGCAGTGACGATACTGTCCACAAAACCGCCCAGAGAGTTCTTGACTCCACTCAAAAGGTTCTTGATGCCGAATCCGAGCAAGAAATCCGCGAGTTTGAAGAACGCACGGCGCAAGACGCTCAGGCCCACCGTGAGGCCGAGGTAGACAGGCTGGAGGCTGAGCGACTCAACGCCGAAGACTTAGCTCCCAATCTGCGCGAGTTTCGTGAGCGCTTCCTGGCAAAAGCGGATTTCAATTCTGTTCGCCTCGGCATTATCCGCAGTGAGGGATGGCTCGGCCCAGAGGAACTGAACTGGCTCGGGTGGTCGCTGGCTGACCCTAAGTTGGCTCTGAACCCGATTATGCTTCGGGCAATTCAGGCTGGGGCGGACCCTTACTCCAAATGGCTGAATGAGATTGGATTTGAGGGCGATTTTCCGCAGCCGCCCGCGCCGCGCCCAGACGCGTTGCTGCCTCCGTCCGCAGAAAAGGTGTTCAAGTCCAGCATGGGCATGAATCGGATGGCCCTGTGGCTTCTGGCCCCGGAAAAGTGGAGCAGCCTGACGCCACGGCAGCGCACCGCATGGGCCGAGGGAATGGACCCTCTGGAGTGGACAGCCCTAGTCGATCCTGAGTTTGCTGCGGAAATCGTTGCTCCGTCCTGCCATGTTTTGCCGAAACCTACTGGCAGGCTCCTGCTGCGGCGGGAGTACGAGATTGGTACCGAATACCGTCGTCAGGATGGCAGCGTCTATAAGATTGTCGCCCGCAGGCCCAACTCGACTCTCTGGTATATTCTTTACTGCGACTTTATGCAGCGGAATGGCAAAGTCTCTCAGAATGTGAAACTGCTGTCGACCGACCTGTCGAGTTTGGCTCAACTTGTTCCGGTAGAATCCGGAACTTTCGATACAATGGTTCGGGAGTACCAAGCGCAAAAGACTTCGGCGGAAAAGGTTGCCACGCTGAAGGTCCGTCACGGAACAGCCCCGCGGTTCTTGGCGCGGCCCGAGACTGCAACAGTGCACCAATTTGCCGAACTGTCCGGTATCACTGCGGGGGAACTTCAGAATATTCTGCGGGAGCGACATGGCAAGCTGCTTGGCAAAAGGGAAAGGATCGCTCCTGACTTGCTTGAGAGTCTGTCTGACGATTTGAACATTATCCTCATCCCAATCGAATGAAATACAATAGTATGCCCTCTAAACAAGACAAGCAGCGGCGACGAATATGCAGGCACAAATTACGGCGGGTTCGACATCAATCATCGGAATTATGAAGAGGGGATAAGTGCACGGCGGCTAGGAGGCGGCTCTTGGGGATGCAGAGATGCTTATTTTCCGCTCTTGAACGCGAAGCAGATTGGCGGCCATTCGATGAAAAGGACCTATTATGGTATTATTTTTTCTGTACGGCGTCATTCTTCTTGTCGGCATCGTGTTTTGCAAGGGATCGTGGTTTGGGGGTCTTGCCCTCACCTTGAAGTGGGCTGGGATCGCCTTGATCGTGTTCATCATGATCGCGATCTATCAGACGTCCACATACACCCCGCCAGCCCATGTCACCTATGGCCCGCCCGCCGATACGATTACCTACGCGCAGCCCACCTACAACCAGCCTGCACAGACTACCTACGCCCCGCTTACCCCTGCGCCAGCGCCGCAGAATCAAGTCGACTCGGCCCCAAAAGTCGCCGCGGCCCCAGTGGTTCCGCGACGTCAGTTTGATGGGATTTACAACCCCGAGACCCAGGCACCCATGAATGCACCTGCCCAAGTCCAAGTCGCTGCGCCCATTGCGGCGCAAGCACCAGCCCCGTCTGGTCCTTCGCTGGGACTCTCCTTGCGGCCCAGCAATGCTTCTGAGCAGGCGCATCTTGCAAGCCTTGGCGTCCCCGCAGGCGTTGGAGTAGTCATCACTGACGTGTCGCAAAACAGCCGAATGTATGCCTGGGGCGTGTACTGCAACGACATCATTGTTGCTGCCGATGGGCAGTGGCTCACGATTAACAATCAGCTTAGGGCACATGAGGCTCAGGTGGGCTACGGCGCAACCGTCCACCTGATGGCTTACCGACGGACAGAAGATGGACGGTACGTTCGCTTTGATTGGTACCCGAAAACTCAGTAGCGACTGTTATCGAGAAAGGTACACACGGTGCCTAGCCGCGCCTGCGGCGCGTACTTGTGAATTCTCGGGCGGCCCTCCCGAAGAGTATCGGTAAGCAGAGGAGCGAGGTAACAAGAGTGGAACACGGAACGACGGGATTGACCAACACCACAGGAAACGTGGCGGAGATCATCAGCGGCTTCACGTCGCCCGCCCCGCCGTCACTTGGCGACTACCGGTTCGGGGCGCACCTGACATCCTACCTCGGCACGCTCGTTGCGGCCAGCCCGCTCACTCTCGCCGAGCGTGCCGACGCCAGCGGCATTGGCACAGCAAAGTTCCCGAAGTTTGAGAGCGCGTGGGTTAGGCTGACGCGCCCCATCCCGCGCCTGTGGTTCGCCGCAGTTGGAGGAGATTACAGCGTGCTTGATCAGGCAGTGGAAAACGACGTGCGGGCCTATGATGCCGTCAGCGACATGGCACAGCCTGCCGCCTGGTTCACCGAGCGCCTCATTCCTGCCTTCTACCGCCGCCAGCTTTTGCCAAAAGGACTGTCTGAGACCGAGGCCGTCGAGTATCTATTTGAGCGTGCCAGGACGAGTCGCTTCGCTTCCTGCCTGGGTTGCAGCGGCATTCGCACCTATTGGTTTTGGGCCGATAGGGGCTACAGTCTCGATCTCCACCGTCCCACGATCAAGCTGACGCGGGCCTGGATCATCATTGGCGGTGAGAGCATGACTCCGACCAGCAGGATTGGCTGAGTGCAGGGTTGGCTGAGTGCGTGTGGCCGACAGGCTGCAGCCCCTTCTGGGCTGCGACAGGGAGACGGGGCCTGCTTACCGCCGCACATGCGGAGCCGCCGACGAGCCCGCATTCAGTCCATAGACAAGAGACACACTATAACAGAATGGAAATATCAGATTACGTTTGTTCTGCCACTGGTCGCCTGCGGCGTAACGTGGTAAACTGTACGTTGAGCCGCAGAGCCTTAATCTTACCAATGTCGAAAGACGATGCTTCCAATTGTAGCGGCCCACTGTGAGAAACTTGCATGGCCGAGGAGCAGACAATTGGCTCTCACAAAACCGGATTAGAGTGACCGTACGAAACCAACACGTCTATGTACTCCCTGCATCCTGGCACAATTAACGTTACGGCAGTCAGCACCGCTGTGGGAATGCTAATCGGTATGATCATTACCGGACTCTCCATTTATGCACTGCCCAAAGTTCTTCCGCGCTTGCGTCGTCCTGAGGTATTTTTCTGGGTTTTTCTCGCCATCCTGATGGTGACTTCGGTCGGGAGTATGTTCATCTTGAGTGCGCTTCAGGCATACGCGGCTCAAGCCCAGAAACGAAAGTAAGCTGCCCGCAGTGCCATCGACCGAAATCGCCGCGTTGTAGAAGGCTCGATTATGCAGGCGAGATGGCTGAGTTTTGGCGTTAAGCCGCTGAGCAATTGCTTATAGTCGTCGTAAGCGGATGGATGGGCGAACACTGTGGGACGTTTGTTAATTGTCACCGTAATTGTACGCATTCTGCCTCTAGGTATTTTGTTGGCGGGTGCTTGGTGGTCGAAGAGCCTGCCACCGGGCAATAGACGGCTTTGGCCGATGATTGGAGCGTTGATTGTTTGTGCTCTCTTAGCCATAGGGGAGTTCTACTACTGGCAAATGTACCGTCAAAGCCATAGACTGTGACAGAATTCCTGCGTCTCGGAAGCGGCCTGGTTAGACAAATCTGTTGACAGAAGCCATGAATCCAATCTTGCATAAAGTTCTTCCTGTTTCCATTAAAGTCCTCTCCGTTTCCCTCGCGGCGGCTGTAGGCATCGGTGGATTCATTTGGCTCAGCCTGCGGCTCAGGGATGCAGAACCCAATCCAAATACTGTTGTCGGTAAGGAGCGCCTGCAGGCAATGGCGCAAACCGCTCAGCCGCTCCAGGCAGCCTTGGATAGTTATCGGCACGACCATCGCCATTTTCCAGCAGCGCTAGGCGCTCTTTATCCAAAGTACCTGCCAACGCCCGTGCCGCCATCAGGCAACACCTGGCAGGGCTGGTATTATTCGGTTGATCCCACCACCCCGTCTCCGCAAGAGTATTTTCTTAATTTGAGCGTGGGCCGTGATCCCGTTCTGCGCTACTCTCATCAATCCACTGGAACGCGGTGGTATTACGATCCTGGCACGGGAGCAGAAAAGATACTTCTCCATTTTACGCAGGCAGGATGAGGAGAGGATTCAGGTATGGATAAACCTATCCGATGAAACATAAACTTCGTCCCTGGCTGATAAGTCTTTCAGCGGTTCTCATTCTGCCAGTCCTGTACTTTTTCAGGGTGCTGCTTGCTCGTGCTGATTCTCCCGATGAAACCTTAAGCCGAAATCATTCCCTCGGAGCAGGAATGCTTCTGTTGGCATTGTCGGTGGGACTCGGTGTTTGGTTGGTCTTCTTGGAGTTTCCTCCTGACTCAGCGCAAAAGTTCCAAAGCAAGCGGGTAGGGTGCCTCGCAGTGGCTTTGATCTTGCTTGGATGCGTCGCTTTCAAAATCGTTTTGAGAATAGCTTCTACTGACCATTGAAGTCAGACGAAGGGTGAAATCTTGCCCTTGGTCTGACGGCGGCCTCTGGTATCCTGTCAAAGATGTCGAGATGGATGAGGTGATGGATTATGGCAAAAGACCACATTGTTCCCCAGACGTACCTGCGTGGTTTCGCGAGCGATGGGACTGGGCCGCCAAATTATCGTGGTCTCAAGTTGTGGGTGTTCAACAAGGTGAGCGGCCATCACTCCCAAGCATCCATTAAGTCCGCGACTGTTGAGGATGATTTCGAGTCACTGCCCCCTGGTCACCCTGATGAGCCGAAGATGAAGCAATTCGCCGAGAATGTGCACAGCTTCGAAGATCAGTGGCCTCGCCTCCGGGCAAGTATGGAACAGAGTTCTCGGACCAACCGAGGCATCGATAGAAGGCTTCGGACAGACCTTGCGGATTACATTAGCTGCCAATTCGTCCGTATGTCCACCTTCAGGTCCCTGTGGAAGTCGGGCCGAGAAGACTTAATGGCTCGTGGTATTGTGCCGCCCTCTGCCGATGTGGTGGACGGCAAATTGACTCAGGCACAGATGAAAGTCATCCACGCAGAATTGCTCATTGGCGAGCACCAGGCGGTTTGCCGAGGAGTTCGCAGCCCTGTCTTGGCTAATCGGCATTAACGCGACCGGTCAGCCGTTCTTCACTTCAGACAACCCTGTGGCGGGTGGGGTGCCGCCCTATGGAAGTTCTGCTTTCATCTGGGCATTTCCAATCACAAGCAGGCTGATTGTGATAATGGGCGAACGCAATGGTGATTGCGTTCAAGCCATAGCTGACGAGGGCTTGGTTCAACATTACAACAAGTTTCAGATCAACTTCAGCCACAAGAGGATTTTCTGCAGCATTGATCATGAAGAACCGTGTCGCAGCCATTGTCTTACGCATCCACACATTCGCGATCCAGACCTACCAGCCAAGGCGGGAGTCGAAATGGCGAACAATAACTACGCAAAGAGCATCCAGGCGAAGATCGTAACACGAGTGACCGAGCGGAATGTGGATCATGACCAAACCGGAGCAATAGAATAGCATGATTCTTAACTACTTTGGGGAAGGATGACATGAACTATTGGCCCGCTGTCGGCGCTCAGACAAATTCTTATGGACCTTCAAAAGCGGTTTATCACGTTAATGACATGGCAAAGGCCCCGGTCGAGTTCTCGACCAAGGCCTTCCGGTTATCAAATCTGCTGTTTCCTACCGCCTGGCAACCAAGTGTCTCATCGCTGAATCCAGCGCCGCCCCCGGTTCATTGGTGCCATGTCCGGTGACGACCCGGACGCCCGCCTCGGCCAGCTTGGTGAATATCTCATGCGGATCGTGATAATCTCGGCTCAAATGGCTAGGCCGCAATGTCACCAAATGGCTGATCTCGCCGCGTTCTGCCATTTGCATGACTCGCTGAAGTCCTGGCCTGCCAATGACGGCCCCGGAGCCTTGCTCGGCGATGCAGTCGTTCTGCGCCACGTCCAGGCCGTTCGTGTGGGCCAGTTCGCGGGCGTCTTCTAAGCGCTGTTTCAATTGGTCCTTACCGATAGTAGCGCTTCTGACGTAGATGACGGGCACTCGCTGCAGCGGGATGGCCGTTCCCGACTCATCTGTTTGATGCTGATCCATAGTGATCTCCTTGATCGTTGTTTTTGTTGTGTCTTATACAAGACCGCTCTTGATCTGGTTAGGAACGCGGGAATGGTGAGAATGAGGCCGCGAACGCGGCAAGAGTCGCGTCCTCCAGATAGACGACGTGAAGCGTCACTCCGTCGAAGCGGATGACACATTGCTCCCGACTGGGCAACTCCGTCGCCACGACCACATCCACAGGCCTTCGCTGCGTCAATGGCCGCCGCAAGAGTGCACGCCGATAATGCCGCACTGCCTCTGCGCGGCACCCAGTAAACTGCCGACCCGCTCGCTCCAGAGCCTCCGGGCAGAGAGCAGGGACCGACCAGATCGGCCCCCACTCTCCATTGATCCGGGCCTGAAGGAGGTCAGCATTGAGGCCACCCAGATAGGCGGTGAGGGTGCGGGAAAGTTCGCCATCATGCCAAACTGTCGGGTGCTGAGTGGTCGAACGCAGGCCTTTTTGATTCACGGTTGTCTCCTTTTGATCTCTCTGATACTTTTTGGTCTAGTCAGGGCTGGGCACTTTCCTTCGGTGGCCCAGTCCTGATTCTTGACAGCAGTCGATTCGCGGATGGTTACGCGGGAATGGACTTGTCTCCATCCTCGGCGTCGGCGATGTCGAACTCCGCCTCGAACTCAGCCACTGCGGGACAGCAGGGAGTCCGGGTGTAGCCAGGGCTGACCTCGTCCGGGCGGTATGGGTAGTGTCCGCCCAGCCATTGGCGCTCGATCCCCAAAAGATACCGATCCGGGTCCGGGAGGGTCGCCACGGACCCGATGATCTCATCCGGGCGGGCCAGGCGAAGAGTATGTGTGCGCTTCACTCGGTCCAAGACTAGCGTCAGGTAGGTACCGAAAGACGTAAGCACGAGGAGACGACTGCCCGTGACAGGGGGGCGCTTGCGCTCTGGGTTCTGGGGGCAGTCGGGAAGTGCCCACCGCGGTACCACCGCGATCCAGCGCACGACCGCGTGCAGGATGTCCCGCTTCTGCTGGGGCGGCAGGTCCGTGTACTGCTCTAAGGACAAAGCCACCTGGTCCAATCCCTGCACCCGGTCCTCCGCCTCACGCAGCCGCAAGCGCAAGTCCGCGATCTTCTTAAGGGTCGCCTGCTCCTTGCGGGCAAACGACGCCGCCGTAATGTCGGGCGTGTCGAACGTCGGCAGCACGTGCTCCCAATAGTGCTCTGCCTCCGCTAACTGCCGCAGGATCGCGGCCCGGTCCGACGCGACTGCATCTCCCGCCTGCAATGCCATCTTGTCTCGTACCTCGGTCAGCAGCAGCGGACAGAGCACTTTCGCGAGGAACTCGTCGAGTAGGGACTCGGCAATTGTAGGCAGTGTGTCTGTGCACCAGTAGCCTGGTTTGCGGTTGCCTTTAATGCCTATCCAATACTGGCCCCGGTTCCCATCCGCATCCTTTGGTCCCGATGGCGAGACCCGCAGGCACTGGGCACACAACCCGCAGCGGAGCAGCCCCGTGGCGCTCCGGGTCCGGTTGATGTGGTTTGGGGCTTTGCTGCGCCTGGTGATTATCTCCTGAACGGCCTGCCACTTTTCGATGGGCACGACGGTCCGCTCGCCGTCCACCAGGTAGGCAGGGCAATCCCAGAGGACACCAAATTTCTTTTGTTTACCAATATAGCGCGGGTCCGTGAGGACGGTTTTGATCTGCTGGGCGTAGATGATGTGCTTTGTGTGCTCGTTGCGCTTAACGGCGCGTTTCTCATGCAGATCATGCGTCCACTCGTAACCTTCGGCCATAAGACGGTTGGCCGCTTGGTCGAAGGTTGCGCCTGCGAGGCAGCGATCATAAAGTTCGTTGACTTTGTCCTGCTCGTCGGGCAAATGGAGGACGGCGCGAGAGAACCTTCCCCCCCGCGAAAGCCAAGGATGTTTGCATCTGTGACGAGGATGCCCTTCTTGGCGCTGCGCTTGATTCCCCGAGGGCTGTTGACGGCACACTGCTTACGGAAGTGCTGAGCAGAAACGGCGGCGTTTAGGTATGCCGCTTCAGCGTCAGGGTGGTTGATCGGTATTTCACCGGTCCTATCGAAGAAGCGTACTTTGTGTTTAATCAGCAAATTGATGAATGCCTGTGCAATTCCGACATCCCGGTGGATGCGGTCCGTTGACCAGCAGCAAATAACGAGGATTCGCCCCTCGACGACCCCCAACATTAGGTCCGTGAGCACGGAGCGCGTCCTGTCACTGTGCATGGCGATGAGGCCCCGTTCGGGGTAAGATCGCCACCATTCATCCCCGCCGTGGTTTCGCGCTTCTTCAAAGTTTTCGCCCTCCGAAGTCGGCGGCAACCCGTTCTCTTCGCGGATTTCATCGCACGCGGCGAACTGGTCTTCGAGGCTTTTGACGTGTCGTTCTTTGGCCTGGGCGAAACTCTTGCGCCCATAGTTGATGACCTGGCCTGGCAAGTAGTAGCCAGGCAAGTTATGTCCGTTCGTATCCATCTTTGTCCTTTCAGTGCCTGCATCATGGTACCTCTTTATTAGTCATTAAAGCTACGCATTTACCAACGTCGATACTTAATGACTAATTCGAGGATGCGTTGGCGAGCAACCTAAGTGCCCGTGGCAAACTGTTGCAGGCGGAGGATTGGCTCCCCCATGAATCCTCTTCTCGGAAGGGAAGGGAGGCACCTGGTGCAGCGGCTAAGTCAGTAGGCGCGGCTGCCATGACTTCTTATCTCGCGGCAGTGGACGCAGTCGTAGTAGGGGAATGAGATGTACCAGTATGAGGTCAGGCGGCGGTTTGATGTGCCTGACGGGTACACTCACCCTTGTGTCGAATGAACCAAACCGCGTGCCAGGTGACCGCAAAACTTCCAGAGTGACAAAATGATCTCCACCCAAAATCTTACACAGCTTCCTGACATTGCCGCTCTGCGCCGCCTGACTCAGTCTCTGGCAATCCTTGACGCAATCTTGTCTCCCGATTGGGAGGGGCGCTACTACTCTTTCAATTGCCGATGGGCTGAGGCCGAAATGATGGCTTCTATGCGGAACGGGTCTGGCGACGATTGGTTCTGCCTGTTTTGTGAGGCAGGTGCGATCTTGAAAGGCTTTGCTCATGAGTCGGCAATGGCTAAAGGTCCGACATGGGTAGGTGTTCTCTCCGAGGTTCCTGCCGCGTTCAATGGGTTTCTGGCCGAGCCAGCCTTTAATATGGTAGACACGACTTTCTGCATTTGGCGCACTCCGAGTGATGTGCTTTGGCGCACGGGAATGATCGATTATCCGTCCGATCCCGATCCAGACGGTTCTTCGGACCTGCTTTTCATTTTGGACGGCAATCCCCGGACGTATCAGGAGTGAGGGGAGGAATATTATGAGCAGGAAATCAGCCTGGCCGCGGTGGAGCACATTTATCAGCATCTTCCGCTCAGTGCCGCGATTGTAGCCAGCCTTAATCC
>JBPBQB010000229.1:0-9687 GCA_050954545.1 Janthinobacterium lividum
CTTCCATATTAACCTGCGAAGGCCTTATTTGCGAACTTGTTGCCGCGACTTCAGTCGCCCGCTTCTTAATGCTTTCGCAAAAACTTCTGGTACACTACCAGGTACAATAGCCGTAGGAGAATGCCTACTATGCGATTACCACTGCTGACTGAGAATGAGATCACAGACCATTTGGAGAAGCTGCCGGGCTGGATGCTGGAAGACGGGACTATCTCGAAAACGTATCATTTTGCGGGTTTTATGAAGGCTATGGAATTTGTCAATCAAGTTGCGGAGGCTGCCGAAGACGTGAACCATCATCCGGATATAGACATCCGATTCGGCAAAGTGACGCTGGCTCTGACCACTCACGACTCCAGCGGCCTGACACTGAACGATATGGACCTCGCCGCAGCTTCCGACGATCTTGCGGACGGTGTCCGCCAGTGACACGTCTGGGTCTGTCTCTTTTCTTGCTGCTGGCTGCTTCTCCGTTTCTCCGGGCTGACGGCTGGACTGCGACACGAAACACAATGACCGATCCACGCTGGGCTTCCGCTTACACGCTGCTATCCGGCGGGGCACGGGGCCTGATCGTCGGCGGATACTCCTATCCTGCTGATCGCTGCGTCGCAACCGCCGATGAGTTCGACCCAATGACGCGCCGCTTTGTGCCCTGCAAAGGCCGCCTCCATATCCCGCGCAACTTCGCCCAGGCCTCTTTGCTTGCCAGCGGTCAAGTTCTGATCTCCGGCGGCTATAACACGGTTTTAGGGTCTCTGGACACTGCCGAGATGTTCGATCCTATCACGCAGACATTTCAGCTTCTGCCAAGCCGACTGGACACGCCGCGTGAGCTTTTCACGGCGACGTTGCTGACGGACGGCAGAGTCCTGATTGTCGGCGGGTTCAACACGCACCGGGGTAGAACCCAATCATCCGCCGAGATCTACGATCCTGCCACCCAAACTTTCACGCTGACCGGTTCGTTGGCGGAAGACCGTTTCGGCCAGGATGCAGTCCGGCTTGCGGACGGACGCGTTCTTGTTGTCGGTGGGACACACTGGTTTGTCCGCCAGCCTGGTGTCCCGCTGGCCTCCGCTGAGATTTACGATCCTGCCACCGGCAAGTTTCACCCAGCACACGCTCCCATGGCGTTCGCCCGTGACCGGCCCACGGCAACGCTGCTGCCCAATGGCACGGTCTTAATCGCCGGTGGTCAGAACGGCAGCGCGGAACCGACTCAAGCAGAGCTTTTCGATCCAAAAACAGAGACCTTTTCGACCCTCCCAAGTCCTCTGGTTTCCCCGCGCATGGCCCATTCTGCCGCGTCACTTCCCGACGGCACCGTGCTCCTGTCCGGCGGCTGGAGCATCTCCGAAGCCGCGACAACTAAAAGTGTCGAGCGGTTCAATCCGAAAGCCCAGACATTCACCGCAGAGCCACCCCTGCCGACCGGCGCCCATGACCAGGCCATGCTTGTCTTCCCCAGTGGATTTGTATTGATCGCTGGCGGCAAAGAAGCGTCGTCGGGCAAAGAAACATCTTTGGCAACCGGTTATACCCGGCAAATAGGGCATCAGTAATCTCTACATCAGTAGAAACACTCGAAACCCGGTAACTATTGCAGTAAACGAGACTTCTAATACCGCCGAAGATATGGGTGTGCAGAGTTGCAGAGCAGCGAACGCACAGACAACTGAATAGCCCGAAATTATAGACCAACGGCGTATCCCGCCGCTTTAGATATTCTAAAGTTACTAGATCGAAAAACTAGAAAAGAATCCAGACCCGACGAACCTGCCGCCTCCCGTCGGGTCTTTTCTTGCCTGCCCCCTGACACCTTTTTTCACCCCGCAAATTTTTTTATGTCTCTTTGTTCGCTTTTTCCCAGCTTTGTCCATATACTCTATAGAGAACGAATTAGATAGGATTGAATGAGGCGAACACAAGGTTCGCCCTACGCCCCATGCACTTGTAGAGGCGAACCTTGTGTTCGTCTTATCGGGCGTTCGCCCTAACTCGGGTGGCATTCTATCTCGGACGTCGGCAATCTCGACAAAACAAGAAACAACACAAGCAATGCAGGACGACAAGCTACTCACCCAATATGCACAAGACAATTCCCAAGCCGCCTTCAGTCAGCTCATCTCGCGTCATCTGACGCTGGTCTACTCCACCTGCCTCCGCGAGCTCGGATCACCCACGCAGGCCGAGGACGCCGCTCAGGTCGTTTTCCTGCTGCTGGCCCGGAAAGCGAAATCAATTCACAACGGCCTAAGCCTCGCCGGATGGCTCTACAACACCGCCCGGTTTGTCGCCAAAGATGTCCGCAAACAAGAAGCGCGTCGCCAGCGCCGGGAGCAAGCCGTGATCCAGGAAACCATCCACGCCGCCGAATCCCCCGCTTCTGAATGGGAGAGCATTGAGCCGCTGCTAAACAGTGCCCTGTCGTCGCTCAAACCGACCGAGCGCGAGGCAGCTCTATTACGCTTCATCGAAGGCCACACCCTAGCCGAAACCGGAGCCCTTCTCGGCCTTACCGAAGACGCTGCCCGGATGCGAGTCACCCGCGCCGTCGAAAAGATGCGCCGCTACTTGACTGCCCACGGAGCCGCCGTCACCGGCGTTCTCCTAACGGCCCTTCTCACTTCCGACGCCCTCCGCCCCGTTCCTGCTAATGCTGCTGCAATCACTCATGCAACGCTACAAGCGATTTCTACAGGCCCGGCCGCAAACATTTTGCTGCTCTCGAAAGGAATTTCTCACACTATGAAGATCATTAAAGTTAAGTATGCGGCCCTTGCCGTTGGTGTATTGCTGGCAGGTGCTTCAGTACCACCCCTAGCCTATGCTCTGAGCATACACAATGTAGGCGGGAAGGTTCTCGATGCTCCTGCAACGATGGCACAGACTTCAACTCAGTCGACTGGGACACAAACCATCGTTCTTCAGCATGTTGTTCCCACGCAGCTATTAAAGTTTCTGCATTGGGACCAGTTGACTATGCTGCCTGTGGGCGTCTCAAAGATTCAATCTCTCCCAGCCCAAAATGCAATTGCTGTCACGGCGACCCCTGCTGGGCTTGCTAAAGTACAGGAAATTATTAGACGATTAGATGTTGAGCCGCGTCAGGTGCTGATCCAATCCGGGTTTGCCCGTGTTTCAGACGCACAACTTAAAGCCGCGGGGATTAATTTTGCCGATGACCCACGCAACGAGACTCGGTTAAAGCCGACATTTGTTTGCTACACAAGTAGTGTCCCTGCTGTCCAGCTCCTTCAAGCCCAAACACAACCACGAACAGTCATTCAAGCACCTGACATCACCACAATCAACAATATCACTGCGACCGTGCAGATTTCAGAAACAACCCCTTTGGGCAAAGAAATTGTGCAAAAGCTCACAGTTACCCCTCTTATCAACAGTGACGGCACTGTCACTCTTGTCTTACACCCGGTCTTGACAGAGGGAGACGTCAAGCACGAAGTCGCTGCCACCCGGACAATCAAAAACGGCAGCACCGAAATTATTTCCATGCCCCTTGTCGCTCCCGAAGCTGTCGGGGAGAACATGCTGTTTTTCGTCACGCCAACTATCAAGTAAATCAATTTTCAACTAAGTCGTCTTCGGGTACAATGGGCGCATGGATTCGCAATTTACTGTCCATGCGCTTGCCTCCGGCTCGTCCGGCAATGCCACTCTCATTCGCGCGGGTGAAATCTCCATTCTCATCGACGCCGGGATCGGAATGCGGAAGCTGGTGGCCGCGCTGGCGCAGCAGGGATTGGCCCCAAGCGATCTCAGCGGCGCGGTCATCACGCATGAGCATTCCGACCATATTCAGAGCGCTCATGCCCTCTCGAAGCGCCACGGCGTCCCGCTGATTGCCAGTGAGCGGACATTGACGGCGTTTTTCCGGCGCAAGACTCAATCTCCTCATATTATTCTTCCGATTGGGGATAAGTGGCGCATTGGAGATTTGGACATCGAGACATTCTCCGTGCCCCACGACGCTGCCGACCCGGTGGGGGTCAATATTGTGCATGCGCCCAGTGGCCAGAAAGTCAGTCATTTGACCGATCTCGGCCATGTCACCGAGACTGTACGGCAGGCCATTCGCGGCGCGAACCTTCTGGTCTTGGAAGCAAACCACGATGTCCATAGACTCGCCGGCGGTGATTATCCCGGCTACTTGAAATCACGCATTCTCGGTGACCAGGGCCATCTCTCCAACGAAGCCGCTGTCGGACTGCTCTGCGAACACGCCCTGAACCACGGCCCGCATACAGTTTGGCTCGCTCATCTTTCCAAAGCAAACAACACGCCCAAGCTTGCCCTAGGCTACGCCAAAGCGACTGTGGCCGTCGAAACAAACTGCCCCGTCATCTTCGATGTCGCCAAGCGCGATGCCCCCTCCGCCGTCTGGACCCCCGGCCAACGCTCCCTTCAGCTCAGCTTGTTTTGACCTACCTCCTTGCTTCGCAGGGTCCTCCCTAAAGGGAAGATTAAGATAAGAGCCAGAGGGCGCGGCAAGCAGTGCCCCTACGGTTGCTGTCCTAATTCCTAATCTTCTCTTTAGGGAGGACCCTGCGAAGCAAGGAGGTAGGTCGGAAGGAATCTCCCCTCGTGGTGGCGAAACAAGTCCTATCGCTATCATGAGGGTAACTCTTTGACACCTATCACTTCTGAAACCATCAATTGGGGCATTATCGGCCCCGGCAGTATCGCGACCCGGTTCGCAGGCAGTCTGCCGTCTGTTCCCGGTGCGAAGCTCTATGCCGTCGGTTCGCGTTCGCAGGAAAAGGCGGATGCATTTGCAGATAAGTTTTCTGCTCCCAAGCGTTACAGCAGCTACGAAGCGCTGGCGGCAGACCCGGATGTCCAGGTCGTTTATATTGCGACGCCGCATCCCCAGCACAAAGACGCCGCGTTGCTCTGCTTGAACCACGGAAAATCCGTGCTGCTGGAAAAGCCGTTCACGGTCAACGCCAAAGAAGCAGCAGAGGTCATTGAACTCGCCCGTGCCAAAGACCTATTCTTAATGGAAGCTATGTGGTCGCGCTTCTTCCCCGCTATGGTACGTGTCCGGGAACTGCTGGCTGCCGGGACAATCGGCGAAGTTCGGATGTTTCAAGGAGACTTTGGCTTCCGGGCCGGTGTCAACCCGGAGGGCCGTCTATTCAATCTGGCCCTAGCCGGTGGAGGCATGATGGATGTAGGCGTTTATCCAATCTCGCTTGCCTCTATGATTCTGGGAACGCCGACCGAAATGACAAGCCTGGCCGAAATCGGCCCGACCGGGGTCGATGAGCAGGCGGCTATCCTCTTTAAGTATGACGGTGGACAGCTTGCCGCAATCACAACCGGTATCCGGATCAACACGCAGCATGAAGTCTTTATACTCGGCACGGAAGGCTCCCTCAAGCTGCATGCGCCCTGGTGGAACCTGTCGACACTCACAGTCAATGCAAACGGCAAAAGCGAAGAAGTCTCTGTCCCCTTCGACGGTGGTGGCTTTAACTACGAAGCCCAGGAAGTCCAGGACTGCCTGCGTGCCGGAAAGAACGAAAGTGCCATCATGCCGCTGGATGAGACATTGTCTATCCTGAAGACGATGGACACTCTGCGCGGCCAGTGGGGCCTCAAATACCCGATGGAGTGAAGTGATTATGGCCGTTTCCACATTGACAAAATCGGACGTTCATACAGCGGAAGATCTTGAGCGACTTTCGGCGCAAGGGGATCACTATGAATTGATTAAGGGAGAACTCCGCGAAATGGCACCACCAGGAGGAACGCATGGAAGCAGTACATCTCGATTATCCATCTTCGTCGGCGCTCTTGTAATTGATAAAGATTTAGGCGAAACATTCGCGGCGGAAACAGGGTTCTTAGTCAGTCGACACCCAGACACAATTATTGCTCCTGACTTTGCATTTGTGTCAAAGAGCCGACTGCCAACCCCATTGCCCAAGAGTTATGTACCTGTCGTGCCCGATATTGTTCTGGAAACGCGCTCACCAAACGATACGAAAAAGGAAGTTGCGGACAAAGTCAGTCTCTGGCTGGAGCTAGGTGTCCGGCTTGTCTGGGAACTTAATCCACAGACACGAATGCTCACTGTGTATCGACCTCATCAGATACCGCGTTTTCTTGGTGAGGGAGATATACTTGATGGCGAAGATGTGCTCCCAGGATTTAGCGTCCCCATTTCTCGGCTCTTTCCATCAATTATTTAGTAACTTAGGAGATCATGCAACGTGGCAGACCAACAGAAATCATTCCCGCCATCGGCGGACTTCATTGCACAGGCAAATATCAGTGACCCCAAAGTCTACAATCAAGCAGCAGCAGACCCGCAGGGATGGTGGGCCAAACAGGCCGCCGAACTGCTGGAATGGAGCAAGCCCTGGGAGACGGTCTGTGAATGGAACCCGCCTCACGCCAAATGGTTTGTCGGCGGACAGCTTAATGTCGCGGCGAACTGCCTGGACCGGCATCTGACCGATGGACGACGCAACAAGGCGGCCATCATCTTCGAGGGCGAGCCGGGCGACTCGCGGGTTCTCACTTACTGGGACCTGCACCGAGAAGTCTGCAAACTGGCGAATGTCCTCCTTGGCCTCGGCATTGTCAAAGGGGATCGAATTACGATCTACCTGCCTGCTATCCCAGAAGCCGTCATCTCCATGCTGGCCTGTGCCCGGATCGGCGCGGTGCATACAGTTGTTTTCGGCGGCTTCTCGGCGGACAGTTTAGCCGAACGGATCAGCGATAGCCAGTCCAAGCTGCTCATCACGGCAGACGGCGGCTGGCGGCGCGGCAACCCGGTTCGTCTCAAAGACCTGGCGGACAAGGCACTGGAAGGGGAGACGACCATTGAAAAAGTGGTGGTGGTCAACCGAACCGAAGACGCCAAACAGGTTTCGATGAAGCAGGGCCGCGACTTCTGGTGGCATCGCCTCATGGATGAAGCGGACATCAAGCACGAAGCCCAGCCGATGGATGCCGAAGATCCGCTGTATATTCTCTACACGTCCGGCTCGACCGGCAAGCCGAAGGGGATTTTACACACGACCGGCGGCTACATGACCGGTGTGGCAGCGACAACCAAGTATATCTTCGACATCAAAGATGACGATGTCTACTGGTGCACTGCCGACGTCGGCTGGGTCACCGGCCATTCCTACGTCGTCTACGGCCCGCTGGCAAACGGCGCGACAGTGTTCCTCTACGAAGGCGCTCCCGACTGGCCCCAAAAAGACCGCTTCTGGTCACTCATCGAGAAGTACGGCATCACGATTATGTACACGGCCCCGACCGCTATCCGTGCCTTTATGAAGTGGGGCACCGAGTGGCCGGAAAAGCACGACTTATCCAGCCTGCGCCTGCTCGGCTCCGTGGGTGAGCCGATCAACCCGGAGGCCTGGCAGTGGTACCACGCGAATATCGGCGGCGGGAAGTGCCCGATTGTCGATACCTGGTGGCAGACCGAGACCGGGGCGATCATGATTACGCCTTTGCCGGGAATCTCCACCACGAAGCCCGCCAGCGCGTCCCGCCCGTTCCCCGGCATCGCTGCCGAAGTCGTGGACGAAGCCGGGGAGCCATTGCCGCATGGCACGGATCAGACCGGCATTCTCGTCATCACCCAGCCCTGGCCGTCGATGTTGCGGACGCTCTGGCGCGACGATGAGCGGTACAAAAGCGTCTACTGGAGCAAATTCGAGGGCAAAGGCTACTACTTCCCCGGTGACGGTGCAAGGCGCGACGAAGAAGGCGATTACTGGCTGCTGGGCCGGGTCGACGATATTATGCTGGTGGCAGGTCACAACATCAGTACCATGGAAGTCGAGTCCGCATTGGTCGATCACCCCAGCGTTGCCGAAGCCGCAGTCATCGGACGTACCCACGAGATCAAGGGTCAGGCCATTGCCGCATTCGTCACCCTCAAAGACGGCATCATGGGAACGTCCGAGCTAGCGGGCCAGCTCAAAGACCATGTTGCTAAGAAGATCGGCGCGATCTCCCGCCCCGACGACATCCTGTTCAGTGCCGAGCTGCCCAAGACCCGCAGCGGAAAGATCATGCGCCGCCTGCTGAGAGACATCGCCGAAGGCCGCGCATTAGGCGATACGTCCACCCTCGCCGACCCGACCGTTGTCGCCAGCTTGAAAGAAAAGTATTCGGAAGAAAGCTAAAGCGCCTGTCGTGTCGTTGGGCGTGAGTTCTTACCGGAAAGGGGTGGACAAAAAATGGAAGATCAATGGCCGGACTATTATGCCGATCCCGTCGGCCATTGCATTGCCGCCTTCAAATACGGGAATGAAAACGAACGCTTCAATGCCGCCGATATTCTCCGAGGTCTAGCCGGTGATGCCTACCCGGCCATTCCAGTCATTGTGAAAGCCATGCGTCACGACGACTCATACCAGGTCCGTGCTCAATGCGCCTTTGCTCTGGCTGACATTGGCTCGGCATTGAAAGAGCGAGCTAATTCGGCTGTTCTGCCGCTTATGGGTGCACTCGTTGACGATGAAAACGCTGAGATGCGGTCGTTAGCTGCAACTGCGTTGGGAGCAATCGGCCCAGCAGCCAGAGAAGCCATCCCTGTATTAGAACAGGCTCTCCAAGATAAGCATGAATGGGTGCGGGCTGCCGCGGAAGACGCTTTGCACGACTTAAGAAATGAAAGCAGACCGCCGCGGTCCTGACCCTCGAAGATGGCCTCGGCGGTACGCTTGCCGACTCGACCGCCGTCGCCAGCCTCAAAGAAAAGTATTCGGGGGAAGGCTAACCAATTGCCGCAGATCGTCATACTCGCTGGGCCTAATGGAGCAGGGAAATCTACGCTTGCGAATCGTTTCGTGCCGCCCGGTGTGGCATTTCTGAACGCGGACAATATCGCCCATACTCTTATGCCTGTGTCAGAACAAAATGCAGATATTGCAGCCGGTCGGCTTCTGCTGGCACGGATTGACGAGGCGGTGCGGGCGAAAACCAGTTTTGCTCTTGAAACCAATCTCGCAAACCGAACATTGTCCGTTCGCATTCCGCGCTGGCAGGAAGCCGGGTACACTGTATCGTTGGTCTTCGTTTGGATACCAAGTGCAGACCTTGCCGTAGAGCGGGTTGCATCACGCGTTCGCAGTGGGGGCCATGACATTCCTGAAACCACCATCCGCCGCCGCTACCAAAAGGGGTTAAAAGCATTCTTGGAGGTTTATCAGCCTCTTGTCAATAGCTGGCGTCTTTACGATAATTCTGGTTTAGAAGATGCAACGTTGGTTGCGGAAGGCTGGGTTTGGCAGCAGGAAACATGGAAACGAATTCGACTGGAACTCCCTAATGAACAGCAACAATGATATTCATCCAGATTTGTTACAGGAACTCTTTAAAGATGGCACCCGGTTAGATTATCTCGCCAAAGAAGCCGTGCGCGATGCTCTGCGGGAACACAAGCGTCTCGGCCAATCTGTCGCTGTATGGCAGGATGGCAAAGTGGTAATTCTAGCCCCAGAAGATATTCCCGTTGACTTTCCAGAAGACAAAATTAGTCTTTGATACTACTCAATGCTTACTTTGATGTCACGTAAAGGAATGTTTGTCGCTTTGAACAAAGCTAAAATCGAGGCGCAAATGTTCAGTGTGCTTCGATTTGTGTCAACATAAATTTCTTGAGAGTTCACGGTTACTATTCGATAG
>JBPBQB010000299.1:0-9535 GCA_050954545.1 Janthinobacterium lividum
ATACAGAAAGTTCCGTATTAGTCCACGAAGGTGGACTTTGCGCTTTTGTTGCCGCGACTTCAGTCGCCCGATACAATATGTTATGCCTAACCGCCTCGCCGTTACCACATCCGTCAAACCGACCGCTGCCATCGAGGCGCAGGCACGAGGCTATGCCGCAGAGCTTAATGTCCCGTATGCGTCCCGTTCCGGTCTATCGCTGCCGGAAGTTTTTGCGGCTTCAGAGGCCAATCGACTGCTGATTGTCGGTGCGGACCGGCTGCGGCTGCGAGACCGCGCTACGGACACGGAGTATTTCTTCCACCCTAATCTGTTTCAGGTGCGGGCTTCCAATGTCCTTCGCAATGCTCCCGATCATTTTCTCATCGCGACCCAGCTTGGTGTCGGAGATTCCATTTTTGACTGCACGCTTGGCTTTGCGTCGGAAGCTAGTTTAGCGTCACTAGTAGTTGGTGAGACCGGCAGCGTGGCTGGGTTGGAAAGCGTACCAGAGCTTGCATTGGTGACGCGGATAGGTGTGCAGAGCTTTACGCTCGGAGGGGCTCGAATGACGGCGGCCCTGCGCCGGGTGCAGGTCGTCACTGCCGACTCGCGAACGTACTTGCCGACTTGCGCTGATAATTCGGTCGATGTGGTCTATTTTGACCCGTTTTTCGAGCATCGGCTGAGCGGCTCGGAAGTCTCGGTCAGCCCGCTATTTATTTTTGGGAACCCCGCCCCGCTGGATGCAGAGACCGTGGAGCAGGCACGGAGGGTCGCTCGGCGGCGGGTCGTCATCAAACATCCGCGTGATGAGCCGCTGCCTTCGCCCATAGCTGAATGGGTGACAGAGACGGTTGCCAGCCGAAAAAGCCGCGTTGTTTACAGTGTCATCGCTTAAGCCTGAGAAAGCGGTATAAGTTTTGCGCCGTCTCGGGTACAATAAACAAAATTATTTCGTCACGCAGAGATAAAAGTAAAGAAGCAGGACCCATGAGCGATTTAGAAGAGTTTTACGGACCCAATGCCGGGTACGTGTTGGACCTTTACGAGCGCTACCAGCAAGACCCAACTTCGGTAGACCCCGCGACACGCGAGACGTTCCATGACTGGGACCCGATCATCACCCCGCCAGTCCATCGAAACGGCAACGGTACCAGTAATGGCACCAGTGCCGCGATTTCTATCCCTCCCCCGCCCCAATCCGCCCCGCAGATCGATGTCATGAAGATTGTCGGCGCGGCGCGAGTCACCCGTATGGTGCGTGAGCTTGGGCATCTGACGGCCCATATCGACCCATTAGGCAGTGAGCCGCCCGGCGATCCCGGACTGGAAATCGCGACACATGGGCTGACCACCGACGATCTGGCCGCGCTTCCTGCAACTGTCGTGGGAGGGCCGTTAGCCGAAAGCGCGAGTAATGCACTGGAAGCACTGGGTCGGCTTCGTCAGGTCTACTCCGGGCCAATCGGGTACGAAGACGGTCATATCCAGAACCCGGAAGAGCGGGCCTGGCTTCAGGACGCCGCTGAAAGCCGCCGCTATTTTCAGGATTTTACCACAGACGACAAACGGTCTGTCTTGCAACGGCTGACGGAAGTGGAGTCATTAGAAAAATTCCTGCACACGACGTTTGTCGGAGCCAAGCGCTTCTCGATTGAAGGCGTCGATGCGCTGGTGCCGATTTTGGACCGGATCGTCCGGGAAGCATCCCTGAGCCACACTCATGAAGTGGTCATGGGCATGGCCCATCGAGGCCGTCTGAACGTGCTTGCTCATATTCTGAACAAGCCATACTCAGCGATTATGCAGGAGTTCAAGTCTTCCAAGCAGGATGACACTCTGTCGGTCGCGGGTGGAAGTCAGCAGGGCTATTCGGGGGACGTTATTTATCATGGCGGGGCGCGGCTGGACTTCAGCGACAACGGCGTGGGAGAGATGCCGATCACGCTGACACCCAACCCGAGTCATTTGGAATTTGTGGACCCCGTTGTTGAAGGCCGGGCACGGGCCGCGCAGGAGCAGCGTGGACAGCCGGGTCTGCCGGTACAGAATCCGAAGGCTTCGATGGCGATCATGATCCATGGGGACGCCGCGTTTCCGGGGCAGGGAGTGGTTGCGGAGACGCTGAACATGTCCCAGCTTCCGGGCTACTCGGTCGGCGGCACGATCCATATTATTACAAACAACCAGATCGGCTTTACGACGCTGTCCGGTTCTTCTCGGTCGACTTTGTATGCAAGTGACCTTGCCAAAGGCTTCGAGATACCAATTGTCCATGTCAATGCCGATGATGCTGAAGCCTGCATCGCTGTGGCTCGTCTGGCATTCGCTTACCGGGAAAAGTTTGGCAAAGATTTCCTAATCGACCTGGTTGGCTACCGGCGCTGGGGCCATAACGAAGGCGAGGAGCCGGCATACACTCAGCCGCGTATGTACGAAGGCATCAAAACGCATCCGACGGCACGGGAAGTATGGGCGAAAGAGCTTGAGCGTCAGGGCGTGGTCACTCGCGACGAAGCTCAGGCGATGGTGACGGATGTTATGCAGCGCCTGTCCGACTCGCGGACAGCACCATCCGGTAAGGGTCTGGCAAAAGGTCTGCCGACACCTGAAAACCTGGCAGAGATCGCGAAAGATTTCAAGACAGGGGTTTCTGCTGAGAAGCTGATCGCCATGAACGATGCCATGCTGGCCCGGCCGGAAGGCTTCACGGCCAATGCCAAGCTGGATCGCCTGATCCTTCAGCCGCGCCGGGTGGCGATGACGACCGAGAACGGCATTCGCTGGGCACATGCCGAAGCGCTGGCGTTCGCGTCTATTCTGGCCGACGGCACTCCTATTCGGCTGTCCGGTCAGGACTCGCAGTCAGGCACGTTCAGTCAGCGGCATTCTGTTTTGCATGACCCCACCACCGGGGAGACTTACTGCCCGCTTCAGGCACTGCCCGAGGCAAAAGCCTCGTTTGCCGTGTACAACAGCCCGCTTTCGGAGAACTCCGTGCTGGGCTTCGAGTACGGCTATTCTATCCATGCCACGGGCTGTCTGGTACTCTGGGAAGCTCAGTTTGGTGACTTCGCCAACGGCGCACAGGTCATTATCGACCAGTTTATCGCATCTGGGAACTCGAAATGGCAGCAGACCCCCTCGCTCGTGCTGCTTCTGCCCCACGGACATGAAGGCCAGGGGCCGGAGCATTCCAGCGCTCGTCTGGAGCGTTACCTTCAGCTTGCAGCGAACGGCAATATGTGGATCGTCTACTGCACGACTGCCGCGCAGTACTTCCATGTGCTGCGCCGTCAGGCCGCGATGCTGCTTGACGTCTCTCGCCCCTTGATTTTGATGACTCCGAAGGGCCTGCTGAAAGTGGACAAGCCGCCTGTCGGCTCGTCGCTGTCAGAATTGGCGGAAGGCTCCTTCCAGCCAGTGCTGGATGATCCACGCCCGCGTGATCGTGCCGAGAATGTCACACGCTTGATTCTATGCAGCGGCAAAGTTTATGTCGACTTAGTCGGGCGCGAAGATTACGCGGGGGCGGCAAATGTGGCTGCTGTGCGGATCGAAGAGCTGTATCCGTTCCCGTACCCGGAGATGAAAGAGATGCTGGCGGGGTATCCGAACCTGCGCGAAGTGATCTGGCTGCAGGAAGAGCCGCGCAACATGGGTGCCTGGGTGTTTATTTCTTCCCGTGTCCGCGAGATACTTCCTCCGGGGGTCGCCCTGACTTATGTAGGCCGTCCCAAGTCCGCCAGCCCGTCGGAAGGCTCGTCCCGCCGCCATGCAGTCGAACAGAACCGAATCTTGTCCGCTGCCCTCAGCGAAGTCCCGAAGCCGGCCCTGAACGGCGCAAAATCGAAAAGGAGCGCCCCTGTCCATGCCCGCTGAGATCCGTGTCCCGCAGATGGGAGAATCCGTCACTGAAGCCACCATTCTGCGCTGGCTGAAAAAAGAAGGCGATACCGTGTCGTCCGGCGAGTCCATCGCTGAACTTGAAACTGATAAAGTCAATGTCGAAGTCCCCGCCGACAGTAGCGGGGTCATTCTGAGCCTCGCTCATGCCGAAGGCGATACTGTCGCAGTCGGCGACGTGCTGGCTGTGATCGGCGATGCTGCCGCCGCCGCGTCGCCAATTGAAACGTCAGCCCCATCGGTATCGGCCAGCGGGAACGGGCAAAATGGAGCCTCTGCACCTGCGGCTTCTCCGCTGGCACGAACGCTGGCTGAAGATGCCAAAGTCGATCTGGCCCAGGTGACCGGCACCGGCCCTGCCGGACGCATCACAAAAGATGATGTCACCAGTTTCATCGGCAAAGCCGCAGAGCCGCAGACCGCCCCAGCGCAAGCCGCCGAGCGCAGCCGCGAAAGCGCCGCCGAGTATGACACGCCGCCCGTCAAGGCGTCTGCCCCGCCTGCGTCAGTGCCGACACCGGCGAAAGCAGCCACGCCTACTCCGGCAGCACCCAGCACGTCTGGCCGACCTGAAGAGCGTATTCGGATGACCCGCCGCCGCCAGACAATCGCGACCCGTTTAGTCGAGACTCAGCACACCGCCGCGATGCTGACAACGTTTAATGAGATCGACATGACAGCAGTCATGGCAATCCGGGCTAAACGCAAAGACACGTTCAAAGAGAAATTCGGCATCGGCCTCGGCTTTATGTCGTTCTTCACCAAAGCGACTATCGGCGCTCTGAAAGCCTTCCCCCTGCTGAACGCCGAGATCCAGGGCCTGGAAATAGTCAAAAAAGGCTACTACGACATCGGGATCGCCGTCGGCACCGATGAAGGCCTTGTCGTTCCCGTGGTCCGCGATGCCGATCAGAAGACTTTTGCCGGGATCGAGAAAGCCATTGCTGATCTGGCAAAACGTGCCCGCGAGAATTCACTGACCCTGCCTGAGCTTCAGGGCGGCACGTTCACGATCACCAACGGCGGCATCTTCGGCTCCATGATGTCGACGCCTATTCTAAACGGCCCTCAAGTCGGCATTCTCGGTCTGCATAAGATCGAGCAGCGTCCGATTGCACTGAACGGCGAAGTCGTCATCCGCCCGATGATGTATGTCGCGCTGTCTTACGATCACCGTATTGTCGACGGCGGGGAAGCAGTACGCTTTCTGGTCAGGATTAAAGAGTTGATCGAAGACCCCGAAGCGCTGCTGCTTGAAGGGTAAGTATGAGAAGAGAGAAGCCGCCTCAGTCAAATCGACTGAGGCGGTTTTTTTTGGTTTCAACTTGGGACTATGACATAAATGTCCCGGCTACACGGCGAAGACGCCAGGAAGTGCCGCTTCGCGGGACTCGGAATGGTGATCGTGCGTGTGCTTCAAGACATGGTTACAGCATCGCGCTCAAGTCTGCCTGCACTATGAGGCTCAAAGTCGACCTGAACATATCCTGCCTCGATGCCTGACGGCTCGGAAATGGTCTCACCATCTTCTTCCTGACCCCGCAGGTGAACTACCACGGGCTTAAGCCCGTGGCCTCCTACGGTAAAGAGAGAGTAAGCAGTTCCCCATTTCGCCCCATTTCGCCCATCTTGAGTATAATATCAGACTTTACTTAAATATAATATCAGACTTTACTTAAATATAATATCGAACTTGAAGCGAAATGAGGCTGCCTTTGCCGAGAATGAGGCTGCCTTTGCCGAGCACGAATGTAGTCCGTAATGACCGAACCTTCCACCACGTCCACCGCCGCCGCAAAGTAACCCGCGGCCCAGAGGCTGCTGCCCCACAGAAACTCGGCCAGTTCGGGAAACTCTACCCGCAGAACTCGGCTTGTGCCACCTTTCAGAAGCCGCATTACCTGCGACACGCTGAACTTAGGCGGGATTTGCACTCGCAAATGCACATGGTCGGGCTGAATGGCAAGCTCTTCCAGGTTCCAATGGTTGACTTCGCAGGCTTGGCGAAGCAATTGCTCCAAGCGGATAGCTACTTTGCCGTCGAGGACGCGTTTACGATACTTGGGGACAAAGATCTAGGTGAAAGCGCAGGCGGTGCTTGGTATGCGCTCCACTCCAATACTTGCCTGGCTCCTCGCTCTGCGCTGGGAAGCGTTTGTCTCGTGGGCGTTGGTTCATGCTGTTGAGTATAGCAGAGACCAGCGGCCTAACATGCGTGCATCAGGCCACCTCGTTGGCAAGAGAGGTGGAGGCGGGCTTCAACTCCGGTCTGAAGACCGGGGCGGCCTGCCCGCGTCGGTGCAGCGCATTGTTAGGCCGCTGAAAGCACAGTGATTAAGGCAGTCACTTATGACCTGTAGCCGCTGATGGCGCACGAAATACAGAAGGCGACAAAGGCTTGTTTAACGCCCACCCACTATACTCAGTACGCATCACCTCAGTCGTCTTGCCCTGCCAAGTCAAAAACATCGTGTCCTGAACCAACAAATGCGTCTTCGGGTCAAACCAAAACTCTTGACGACCCGAAGGCGACGGACGAATAGCAAGAAGAACCTGTTTCCCGCTCCGAACAGCAGGGACGGCAGACACCGGCCCCGGTGCATTGTTCAATAAACCCATCATTGGGAAAGGCCACTCCGCACGGGCTGTTGGCTGGGAGCGAACTTGCTTGCCGTCGTAACCAACCAGGGTTTTTCCATCCGAAACATAGTAAGACATCAGCTTAGAGGGGTTGCTTTCTTTCCATTCCACTCGGAACTTGTCAGGACGCTGAATGTGGAAAGTTATTGTTCCGCCCTTTTGGAGCGGGCCAGGAGTAGGGCCGTTCTGCGCTTCCCATACAACTTCCGTGACCTGAATAGTTTTGGCACTCGCGAGGGGCGGAGTGAAATTGATGGTTGTGCCGGTGGGAGCGGCAAAACATGGGAGACATGCCGAAACAACTGTACCCCCTACAAACATCAAGAAAAAAAATGAGCGATAGACCATGTACTCTCCTATAGTGTTCGCTTCAACGAAGCCTATGTTCAGCAGCCCAACTTGTTGTTATGCCGCACGAGCGCGGCATAACAGACTCTGTAAGGCGGCTTTGCTTCTTGTAATACAGTCACCGCTGACGAACGCAAATCGTACTCTTCTTGCTATTCCACGCCCGCCTGCTTTTCTCCTGCAATTCCTTTCTGTTGCCTCCTTGCCCGCTAAGGCGGGGGCCTGCACCACTAAAGACCGGGGGGCAGTTCCAGAACTCCTGTTTCTACTCTAAGTCCCCCAAACTTGGGGCGGAGGGGCCTTCCCTATGAGTTTTCTGTCGGTCAGACCGGCAGGCGACATACCGCCAGGATCCTTTCACCCTGCCGCCTGACGAGTGAGCCGACGGGGTAAAAGTCGCGGTCACTCTTGCCGGCGGGATCCTCGTCTGCGGAAGCGTGTGAATACATGGCCTAAACGGGAACAGTGTCGGCATGGAAAATCAACTCAAGATACTTCGCACTTCACTGCTGAAGATCGGTTACTTTGAGCAGGGACCGGCTGACGGTAAGCCTATCATCCTGCTGCACGGCTGGCCCGACGATGCTCATACGTGGGATGACGTGACAAGATCACTGGCAGAGGCGGGCTGGCGTACTTTTGCGCCTTACTTAAGAGGCTTTGGGCCGACCCGGTTTTTAGACGCCGACACGCGACGCAGCGGGCAAGTCACCGCCATTGCTCAGGATGCGAAAGAATTTGTCGATGCGCTGGAATTAGAGAAGTTTACGCTGGTCGGTCATGACTGGGGTGGACGGGCTGCCTACCAGTTTGCGGTCAACTGGCCGGAGCGATTGGAGCGTATGGTCACGCTGTCTGTGCCTTACGGCGGTGGACCCAATCAAGCGATGTCAACGGCCCAGCGAAAAGCGTACTGGTATCAGTGGTTTTTCGGGACTGAGCAGGCGCAACATACATTGAAGGAGGACCGGAACACACTCTGCCGCTTTCTGTGGGAGACGTGGATGGCAAAGAGCAATTTCAACGAAGCTGAGTTCACTGCTGCTGCCGAGTCTTGGAAGAATCCGGATTGGGTGGAAATCACACTGCATTCCTACCGCCATCGCTGGGGGCTGGCGCTGCCCGACCCTCAGTATGATGCGCTCGAAGCCAAGCAGATCCTGACGCCGCCCATTACTGTTCCTACGATTGTACTGCATGGGGCTGAAGATGGTGCCTCACTAGCGGCCAGCACGGAAGGCCAAGAAGCACTGTTCACCGGCGGCTACCGGCGCGAGGTGCTGCCTGGTGTCGGTCATTTCATTCAGCGCGAACAGCCGGAAGCGGTTGTCAAGGTGATTATCGATCCGGGGGTGTAGAAACCCCCGGCAGGAAAATGTCCTGCGGACAAAAAGCTTGTGTAACTCGGCCAATCCTTCGTCCGAAGGACGCCTGTTTACCGGGGGTTTCTACACCCCCGGCGTTGATTTAAGGAACGGACGCCGAGTGAACCACCCGCGCACAGCGGCGATCTGTCCCATCAGCCAGGCGCGGGATAGCTCTTCGCGGCCAAAGATGCCCTGGGGCCGCGTCAGCATCAAGACAATCAGCAGGAGAGAATAGGCGACTAATCGGTACTGGTCTATCCCACGCAGGGCTTCCGGCAGGACTGTCAGCAGCACGGCGGCAATCGCGACACCGCTGATACTTCCCAGGCCACCGAGAACGACCATGACGACCGTATCGATAGACCGGACAAACGAGAACTGGTCGTTGGACAGCGACGGCTGATACAGCGCAAATAGCGCACCCGCAATGCCGGTAAAGAAAGCGCTCAGGACAAATGCGATCACTTTATATCGGGTCGTCGGAATGCCCATCGCTTCCGCCGCGATCTCATCTTCCCGAACCGCGAGAAACGCCAGTCCGTGAGTCGAGAAGCGCAGGCCGTAGCTCACCCAAAGTGTCAGCGCAACGAACAGAAAAACCCAGAAAAAGTTGGTGAGATGGGGGGTCAAAATGGTCGTGTCGCCGCGTGTGATACCAGTAAACGAAGTCGATCCGTCCACTGCTTTGATGTTCCGAATAACGACTTGAATGATCTGTGCGAAGCCCAGCGTGATGATCGCCAGATAGTCCCCGCGCAGCCGCAGTGATGGCAGCCCGACAATAAATCCCACGACCGCCGCCGCCAGGCCGCCAATGAGAGACAGCAGCAGAATTGGATAGGCACCCTGCACCACGCCAATCGGTGAGCCGTCAATCGGCAGGCTTGGGAAAAGCTTCGCGTGACCGTAAGTCGAAACCGCCGCCGCGACATACGCGCCGACAGCATAGAAACCGATATGGCCCAGCGAAAACTGGCCTGTGAAGCCGTTGACCAAGTTCAGCGAGACGGCAAGAATGACATAGATGCCGCAGGAGATGATGATGCCTTCTTTGTACTGATCCATGCCGTAAAACGACGTCATGGACTGGTCGATCAAAGGCCGCTCTACCCAGGCATTGCCCAGAAATAGCACTCCCAGCAGCACTAAACCACTCAGCAGGCGGCGCAGCAATGAGGGAGATCGAAACGCCGCAGACTCTTTCACGTCAATTTTCCGCAAATCAAACCTTCTCCGGTGTCAGCCGCCCGAATAGACCGGCGGGTCGAACCAATAAAATCACGATCAGCAGG
>JBPBQB010000020.1:0-9435 GCA_050954545.1 Janthinobacterium lividum
AATTCCTGGTCTAGTGATACTTGTCGAAGAACAGGGATTAGGTCACAAGTATTAGATCACAGGCTGAACGTTGCCACAAGTCCACTCTCGGCGCAGCCGGGTCCCGGGGCCATCACAACCCCATCGGTCCCCGCTGCGCCCGCTGCATTGCAGTCCGTTTCCACCGGGTTCTGAGTCCCCGCCGCGACGGCACCGGGGCGCAGCCACTTGGCGTGACCGTCGGCAAGCAAATAATTCGCGCCCTCCACATGGCGCCCCGTGGCATCCGCATAGCGGGGATAATCCGCGGCACTGACACCGCGCAAGTACCCGGTTGCCAGTTTCAGAGTGATCGGTTCGCTGAACGCACCGCCCCCCGAGAGCACTTTGGCGTTCCCCGCCTGGCTTAATCCCCAGCCGGCAGGAGAAAACCCGTTCCTCCCTGTCCCGACATACGCATCGGAAGATGGGTCATTCGCCGGTTTGGAAATATCCCACGTCGGAGCCGGAGCGTTGACTCCGACCGCCGCGTTTCCCTGGACCTCGAAGAGCAAGACCGTGCTGCCAGGGACACCGAACCGGGCGAGACTGTAGCTATCAAAGCTTGTAGCCGTAGGGATCATATGGAAGGTAACATTGCTGTTATAGGCGTAGGAGCTGTGCCCAAGCCCACTGGTGCTGTCGTCCGGGCAAAGAAAGACGCCGGTGCTCTTGACATAGGTGTAAAGCTGCCCCGCCCAGCCATTGCCGCCAGGATAATAAATGTTGACACCGGCGGGGTTCTTTTCATCGTTGTCTTGCGCGTACTGGGTAAATGCCAGGCCGATCTGTTTCAGATTGGAGAGGCAGGCCGCACGGCGTGCATTCTCGCGCACTTTCTGGAATACCGGAAAGAGGATTGCCGCGACAAGAGCGATAATGGCGATGACGACGAGCAGCTCGATGAGTGTAAATCCCGCAAATGTTAATTTCGCTGAGGTTAATCGTGATTTTTGACAATCGTGCGCTTTTGCAGACTGCATTTTCTGGTACTCGCTTTTCATTTTTGCGCCTCACTGGTTATGACGAGAAGCAGCAGCGAAACGGCTTACTTGCTCTCAGCATGGTTAAAAAGGGTGAATAATTTTGAGCGTGAACTTACCGCGCGTGACCGGTGAGTTCGGGTCGCCAAACAGCAGAAACACGTCGAGGCCTGTGCGAACCTGCTGACTGAACGAAAAGTAAACGTCTGTGCCGAGACCCGTTCCCTGATCGACTCCGCCCTGATTGACGATGCGGCCTCCGATCGTCTGGGTGTCGTTCAGCCGGTACGTTCCCGTCGCAATTGCCTGCGTGGAGAGGGCACTGCCTTGAACCTGACGGCTGTAGTTGAGCTGCACCGAGAAGGGACGCGAGACCAGAATGCCCTGTGACAGCGACAGCAGGTTATAGGACTGCCCGGCCACCTGCCCAAACGTATCGCTGATCAGGCCCTGCTGGTAAAGCGTCTTCTGCGCCCACCCAAAGTTCGGCGTCAGCGTATGGTCGTGAAAATGATCGACGGACACGCCGTCTTCACCAAGCTGATCGCGTCGGCCCAGTCCAAAGTCAAGCTCGTAGTACAAACCGTTTCGCGTCGATATATTGGCATAGGGCGTCAGATCGCTGTGGAAGAAACCGCCGGTGTGATGATCATACGAGTCAATCGTAGCTCCAAAACTGTAATTTTCCACGATGCCTTTGTCGAACTGGTTGTACTGCGAAAGGCGCAGCGCCTCTCCCCGTCGGTTCAGCTCCGGGTTATAGCCGAGCTGGTTGTCAAAGTTCGGCGCAGTATCTTCGTAGCTCAGCGTGTACCGCAATTTCCCGTACACGGGCCGGTTCGTGAACTGGACATAGTCTTTAGCCCCCTCCGCCTGCCCGCCCTGCCAGCTCGGGGAGTGCTGCGCTTCCAAAGCGTAGCGGGTCTGACCAGACTGCCAGCCATACAGAGCGTCTAGCCGGGCAGCCTGGCTGGAGGGTGCCCCACTTTGAATGCTATCGACAAAGTTCGCTCGAACGTAGCTATAAAGACCAATATCCTGCTGCAAGTTGAGAACCGCCGCGCTCTGTGCGTCGTTGCCACTAGAAGCCGTCGTCAACAGGCCAATCGTCGTCGCTCCCTGCTTCCCAACGACCTTCAGGCCCCCATCCACCGTGCCGACCCGCCGGGAATAGAACATGTCCTGATCCGGCAGGAAACTGCTGCCTTCTGCGAAAAAAGGACGCCGGTCAGTCAGCAGCTTCTCGTTATAAGAGAAGTTAATGTTGGTGACGTCCTGCTCAATCGTCTGAAAGTCGGGGTAGAGGGTTCCCACTCCAGTCAGCGTGGTCGACAGCGGATACTTGATGTCAAGGCCGGTCCGCGCCGAGTTGCCGGTGCCACCGGTGACCAGCGTGTAGGGAAGAAATGTCGGTCTTGGTGCATAGAAGGGAGGCGCAATGCCGGCAAAGCTATTCAGAAACTGGGGCTCCGTCGCATTGTCCACCCCCGCAGGCGGCATATAGGGCCAGCTCTGGAGGCTGGTTTCGCGTCCAATCAGCCGGTAAAAGACTATGCCGAACGAGGTTGCGCCGCGTGGGTAACGCATGAGGGCAAATGGGATTGCCATTTCGCACGTCCACCCGTTCTTGGTACGCTGCGTTGCCGCCTTCCAGTCGCCGGCCCAAGTGATGTTGTCGGCGGTACCCCCTTCCAAAAGCTCGAATTGTGTTCCGCGTGCGGTGGTAATGAACGTTGAGTACCCATGCCGGCTGCCCTGGCTGTCAATGTCGAAGCCAACGAAATCGTCACGGCCGAGGTTGCCGTTGCGCTGGGTCATACTGGACTGAATCAGATTTGGCTGGCTGTCCAGGCAGTGAAAGGCGACATACAGATGCGTTCGATCCGCGCAGATCCAGATTTCAGTTTGCTGGGCAGAGGGCTTTCCGCCGCCGTAGCGATAGAACCCCCGGACATGCATGGCACTCTTCCAGCAGGCGTCATCGAGATGGCCGTCGATGCGTGGAGCGACTGTACAGGGAGCAAGCTGGAACGTGCTTCGTGTCCAAACGCTGGGCGGAACGGGCGGCGGTGCGATGATAGACTCTGAGGCAGCATCGAAGGTGGGATCGCCGCCGGGAGAGCCGGGACCGGGCTGCTGCGTGGGCGGTGTGGACACGACCTGCGGCACTTTAGAGTTGGCTGCATTCGGATCAATGATGTTTGTGTTAGGGCCACCCTTTGTGGTGGAATGACTTGGGCTAGGACTACTCGCTGCCGCAGGGCTTGGAGGGACCTGTCCAAAAGCACTCTGCGAGTACACAGAAAATAGCAAGAAAAGTAGTAAAACGCTGGCAACAGGCATCCAAGAAAAACAGAGCCATCGAAAAAAACGTCTATTCTGGACGGAGTGCATCATCGCCGCATAATCCTTTCTCGATCATCTGTTCTCGGTCATTGTATCTCGACGTGCGGAAGCGGCTTGTACATTGGGCTTGTTTGTCAGGCCAGCACTTCGGGCGCGGCAGTCGCCTCCTGCCAAAGACGCTGCATTTCTTCGCACCCTTCCAGCAGTTCAGGCAGCGTGCCGACAGCTTCAATCCGACCTTCTTTCAGCACGAGGATTTTGTCCGCCCGGCGCAGTGCCGCCCGGCGATGAGAGATCACAAGGCAGGTGGCATCAGGCCGTCGAAAGACGTTCTCCCAGAGACTTTTTTCGGTCTCCACGTCAAGAGCGCTGGAAAGATCGTCAAACACGAGCAGCGCAGGCTCACGCACAAACATCCGTGCCGCCGCGACCCGCTGCACCTGGCCGCCGGACAGGCGCATTCCTCGGCGGCCCACTGTCGTTTCCAGCCCTTCCGGCATGCCGGCCAGATCCCGCGCAAGCGCCGCTGCTTCTAGCGCGGAGGCAAGGTCGCTTTCTGCGGGCAGACCCAGCAGGATATTGTCTCGCACGCTGTCGCTGAAGATAGTCGGGACCTGCGGAGTATAGGCCACGCGCGGCGGCACGAAGAACGCCGCTCGGTCATCCACAGGAACACCGTTCCACCGCACTCCGCCCTCAGCGGCAGGCAGAAGGCCCAGCAAAGTCCGCAGAAGCGTCGTTTTGCCCGACCCAATCCGGCCTGTCACAACCACAAATTCGCCGCGTGCGACGGTGAATGTCGCGCCGCTGATGCCGCGCCCAGAGCTGGCGAACTCGAACCCAAGGTTATCAGCTTCCAGTACAAAGAGTACGTCCTGAGCCGTTCGCTGCGGCTGCACCGCCATCGGCACTGGCTGCTTCAGGTACGTCGGCTGATGCGCCATCAAGGCTTCCGAAGGCGCGCCCTGCATCAGCACCGACAGCCGCTCCAGCGCCACGTTGGACTGCTTCGCACCACCCAAGGTGCCGCCGATGCTGCTAGTGGTGCCGGTTACCCAGGTCATGAAGTAGCTGAACAGCGCAAAATCACCGACCGTGAATGTTCCTACGCGCATTGCCTGCGCGGCCAGAAGCAGCACCGCACCAATCCCCAGGTTACCGAGGTTGAGGTACAGGGACTCGGTGATCCGGCTGAACAGTGTGTCTTGCAGCGCATACTTTTGCCGCTCCCGACCAAGCATTTCCAGGTGCGCGATTACGCTCTCTTCCGCGCCTGCCACTTGGATCGCTTGAACAGCACCGAACACTTCACCAATCGCCCCCGTGACTTGCCCCGCCGCTTCCCGGCTGAGTCGCCGGTACTTCTTGATGCGGTCCGTCGCCTGCTGCGCGATGAGGATCACGGCGACCAGCGGCAGGATAGTGATCACGGTCAACTTGAGACTGATGCTGACCATGGCACCAATTCCAATCAGCGCAAACGCGAGCTGCCCGGAAAAAAAGTTGAGGCCTGTGACGAAGCCAGTCACTTCATTGACGTCGTCGCGAAACCGGCCCACGGCCTCACCGGACGAGTACGGCACCGCCTGAGCGCCAGGGCGCTCCAGAATCCGAGTGAACAAGTTGCGCCGTAGCAGTGCCCGCACGGTCATGTTGGCGGACGAAGTCGTGCCACCCATGACCATGCCGCTGGCAGCGCAGGCCAACGCAGTCGCGATAAACAGCACCACAATCCCCTCAACGGACCAGCCCGCCGGTGCCTTGTGGCTGAGGACGTCGAAGAACTGGTGGATCAACAGCCCCGGCGCGGCAAACGACGCCCATCCCAGAACGCTGGCGATCCAGTTCAAGAGAAAGACGCCAGGGGCGTAGCGAACTAGCTGGCCGATAGCATGAAGCACGCTTTGACTTTTTGCAGATTGACTCTTTATAGCACTCAGGTTTTCTTCTGCGTTTTGACTTCTCATGAGTCTTCCTTCTGGTCCAGCGACAGCAGCTTCGCATAGTGCGACAGGCTGTCCTCGGTCAGCATCGCCCGGTAACCGTGCTCCTGAATACGACCGTCTTCCAGCACAAGAATCTCGTCCACCCGGCGCACGGTTTCCAGCCGATGCGCCACAATGACTGCCGTTCGGTTCGCAAGCAGCCTGTCCACAGCATGGCGTAGCGACGCTTCCGTTGCCGGATCCAAACGGGACGAGAACTCATCGAACAAGATCAAGTCCGGGTCTTTAAGAAAGACCCGTGCCAAGCTGAGAAGCTGCGCTTCCCCGGCAGACATTCCACTTGACTCAAGCACAGTGTCTAATCCTTGCGGGAGTGCCGCGCACCAGCTCCATAACCCTACTTCTTGAAGAGATGCCTGAACCTTGGCGTCCCCCACGGAGGCGTTAAAAAACGTCAGATTGTCCCGAACTGACGCATTAAAAATCTGCACATCCTGAGTGACCAGCCCAATTCGGCCCCGCATCTCGGATAAAGGCAGGCCGGGCAGGATCTGGCCACCCAGGCGCACCACGCCGCCCTGCGGATCGTACAGCCGGAATAGCAAACGCAGCAACGTCGTCTTGCCGGATCCAGTCCGCCCCAGTACGCCCAATGTTCGGCCTGCTGCAAGCTGAAACGAAAGATCATGAAGCACTGGAGCGTCTGCCTCGTAGCCAAACGTCACCCGATCAAGCTCTACAGAAAGTGCCTCACGAGAAGGGGCCTCACGAGACAACGCCCCGTTCGCACTTAAACTTTGCGGACTTCCTGCTGGGGAAGGGGTGTTGGTGAGCGCCGAACTGGTTTCGAGAAGCTCCTGAATACGCTCCAGACTCCCACCCGCCTCCTGCAAATTCTGCAGCTGGTTTGCAAGCTGCTCCAGAGGCCCAACGATCAAAAATGTATAATCAAACAGCAGAAACAGTGTGCCGAGTGTCATTCGATGGTGCAGGAAGAAATATGCCCCGATGACGAGAGCCGTTACCTGGGCCAGCGAAAACGTCACATTAACCACCGCCCAGCCGACCCGCCCTAGCAGCCACGACCGTACTGTCGTCTCGTACAGCGCCCGCATCAGGGGATACAAGCGGCCCAGCGTGTAGCCGGTCGCTCCGCAGGCACGAATGTCTTCGGCCCCATAAATACGCTCTTCGATGAATCCGAACTGATCGCTTGAAGCCTGCCGACTCGCTTTTGCCGCCGCCGCGCCGCGCTTTTGAGCTGGCAGCAGCAGAGCTGTGCCGACCACCAACAGTCCGAGAACGCACAAACCAATTGGCGGGTTGACGCAGACGATCGCAACCAGAATGCCAAGGGCAAGCAGAACGTTTGCGCCGACACTGACCACAAGGCGCGAAAAGTAGTTGGAAAGCGTTGAGACATCGCCGTCGATCCGCTCGATCATCTCGCCTGGCAGATGCGCTTTGTGGAAGCTCATGTCCAGGCTCAGGCAGTGGCGGGTCAGGTCTGAGCGCATCTGATTTGTCACTCGCCAGCCCACGAGTTCCGCGACATAGGTCTCTGCGACAGCGGTGATTTGGAAGAGGAGTGCGAGGCTTAAGAACAGCAAGGCCGCGCGTGTGAGCACGGACAGCGGGCTGTGGGTCTGGGCGGCATCGATAAAGTGCCGCATGATCAGAGGATTGATGATTTGCGCCGCAATACTGGCCGCGAGGAACAGCGCCAGCAGCAGCAATCGCCCTGCTTCCGGGGCAAGGTAACGGCGCTGGAAGCTCGGTTCTTTCGTGCGAGTGTTTGACTTACCTACTTGAGCGTGAGTTGTATCGGCAGCATGATTGATCACAATGTCGTTCCTCGAGAATTGCGCGATTGCTCGGGGGAATTGCTCGATTATCCAGTGACAGGGCTGTCTTTACAGACTGATAAATACGTCTGCGTGAAGTGGCAGCATGGAAAGAAGCAACTGAAAGCTCAGCGTCAGATGATCGCCGCCCGAGCGGAAACAACCAACGAAAATGAGAAGAATAAGATAATGAGAAGAATGAACTAAGGGAAAGGTGCAGGAGCAAAGATCAATTCTTAAAAATCAATCTTTACAGCGAGGCAGCCATCCGCCTGGTTTTCGTGTCAGAGGTTTCTGACATGAAGCAACACACCGTCTAGGCGAAACGGTGCGAAACGGTGCATAACATTATACCATGGATACAATCAGTCCGAGAGAAGTAGGCAATCATTTATTTTTTGGATACTGCTTTTCTATCTGCTGTATCCCATAAACATTGTACTCTGCAACAGAATTAGCGCAAAGTATTGCAATAATCGGACAAACAGCCTTCTCAAGCGCTGAATTCCAGTGGCATTTTTCCGAACCCCGCAACAAAACTTATCAGAAACGTTGCGCCGACAAAAGCACGCTTCAACACGATTGTTCCTCGTCTTAGAAACGAACGAATACCATTGGCGAATTGCCGACCCATTTCTTTTGCCTAAGTGATTTCTTTCATCCGGCTCATTCCGCGTTCACTTGTCTGCGTTTATTTATTTGGATTTATCTCTGAACTGATGGAGCGGTAGTAGCTCGTGCGGGAGGTGCCCAACGTCCAGCAAAGGTCACGGCAGTGAAGTCCTGTTGGCGTAGTTCTCGCGGGCCGACGAAAACTATCGCTATCCTCACGGCTCTCATGTTCTTTATCTTTTACGCCACGCGGGACACCTCACACACGGGACATCTCAAATGCTCTAGGAGGCCAGGCGCAGGGGCGGGGCCGCCCCGTCATCCCAACACTCCTGGTACTCTTGCAGCGTCTGTCCCAGGGCCGCCACGACCGCCGCATCAAACTGCGTCCCGGCGCATCGGTGCATCTCTTCCAGCGCCGGGCGGGGGGCCATGCCCCGGCGGTAGGGGCGGTCGGTAGTCATCGCGCCGTAGGCGTCCGCCACCGCCACGATGCGCGCCGCCAGCGGGATGGCTTCCCCTGCCAGGCCGTCCGGGTAGCCGCTACCATCCCACCGCTCGTGGTGGCCCCGGATCGAAGGCGCGATCACGCGCAGGGACGGCATCCGGCTGACCACGTCTGCGCCGACCACCGGGTGCTGACGCATCAGCGCCCACTCCGCCTCCGTCAAACGCCCGGGCTTCTGAAGCACAGCGTCGGGGATCGCCACCTTGCCCACATCGTGGAGCTGCCCGACCAGCCCGGCCATCCGCGCAGCCTGCATATCTTGGCCCAAGGCCAGTGCCAGACGGATCGAAAGCGCCGCTACCTCGTCCGTGTGCTGGCCCGTGTAGCGGTCGCGGGCCGCCACCAGAGCGGCCAAGGCAGCCACCTCCCCGCACAGGGTAGCCTCCTCACGCGAGCCAGCCTGGTCGCCCGCGCCAAGCGCCGCCACCGCGGGGTCGGTGATGGAGCGTACCTGGTTGCGCCCCAAGCGCTTGGCGGCGTACATCGCCCGGTCCGCCGCCGCCACCAGCCCGAAGCGGTCCCCGGCATCGTCGGGGAAGACGGCTACGCCCTGCGAGCAGGTCAGGCGGCCCCCACCGCCCGCTTGGAAGCCGTGGGAGGCGATGGTATCGCGCACGATCTCTGCCAGGATCAGGGCCGAGTCGCGGTCCGTCTCCGGCAGCAGCGCAACGAACTCCTCCCCGCCCCAGCGCCCCACGGTGTCGATCCCGCGCAGGCAGCCCTGCACGACCGCCCCGAACTCGGCCAGCGCGGCGTCGCCGGCGACGTGGCCGCAGCCGTCATTGAGCGCCTTGAAGTGGTCGATGTCCAGGAACAGCAGCGCGCAGGGGCGGTTGAAGCGGGCAGACCGCTCCAGCTCCAGGTCCACCGCGCCGACGATGGCCCGGTGGTTGGGCAGGCCGGTGACTGGGTCGATAGTGGCGAGGGCGACGATCTTGTTGGCCGCCATGAGTTCGGCCGTGCGCTCCCGCACGCGGACCTCCAGGTCCTCATGTGCGCTCCGCAGCTCTTCCTCGGCCTGCCGGCGCTCCGTGACGTCAGTGTGCGAGCCGGCCATCCGGCAGGCAAGCCCCCCGGCGTCCCGCAGGGCCGCGCCGCGCGCCAGGACCCAGCGGTGCGTCCCGTCTTTGCACCGCATCTGGAACTCGATCTCGTAGTCCGCCGTTTCGCCCGCAAGG
>JBPBQB010000065.1:0-9386 GCA_050954545.1 Janthinobacterium lividum
CTCCGTAAAGAAGTCGGCCCGCTGCGAAATCTGATAAATACTTTGATCGCCGCGCGGCTCGATCCCCATCTTTCCGGCACCGGCGTAAAGAATGCGGGTAGCAAAAAACGGCAGCAGGCCGGACAGCAATTCGGGAAACGGCGTCTCGCGCGGAATCAGATAATTCTCATGAGTTCCATAAGATGAGCCGTGAAAATCTGTGTTGTTCTTAAAGATATGCACCTGACCGACACCCGGCTTCTCCATCCGCGCTTTTGCCGCCGCCAAAACGATCTTCTCGCCGGCCTTGTCGTGTGCGACTAAGTCCAAAAGCGAGGCACATTCAGGCGTCGAGTACTCCGGGTGACCGTGGTCGTTATAGAACCGTGCGCCATTGATGAGAACACGGTCCGCCCGCTCTTCTTCGACCGGCAGCATCTTCTGGTTCGGCGCATCGAATTTGGCATCTTCCGGGTCGACAGTCAGCTTGTCGACATGAAAGCCGCGCATGTCGTTTCGCGGGTCTTCGCCCTTATAATACCAGGGGCAGGCGATCTTCCCGGCGTAGGCTTTCACGACGGCGCGAGACTCAGCCAGCAGGTCGCTTGCGCCTTTGCCTTCAACGGCGATCCCATATTCTGTTTCTGTTCCGAACAGTGGCAAAAGTCAAATTCCTTATCAATACCAAGCTGAATGCCGGGGTTGTAGAAGACCCCGGCAAAGAAGCGTCCTGCGGACGGAGAAAAGGCCAGATCATCTTTGTCCGAAGGACATTTCCTGCCGGGGTTTTCTACAACCCCGGCTGTGAGCGTTCCCTAAATCACGTTCCGGCGTGTGACCTGTGAACCCTTTTTGGGAGAGATCGGGTTCAGGCGCACGACGTTATCCGGCTCGTAATCCAGCAGTTTGAGCCAGTCTTCCAGGTTGTCTGTCTTCGGGAAGATTTCATTCTCTTTGTATTCCATCCGAATGGCTCGCTCCATGTCTTCCCAGGAAACGCCTTCTTTGGTTGACTTGACATCAATCGAGCGCTTGATAGCAAAGTCTTTCGCCCGCTCTACGACTGAAGTCAGCAGAGCACCGGAGACCAAGTCTTTCCAGTACAGCGTGTCAACAGAACCATTCTTCAGATAGACTTCCAGGAACTCAGTCTCATGAGTCTTGGACCAGACAAGCTCAGTTGCCTTTTCGACCAGGAACTGACGAGCCGCTTCAATGCTGCCCTTCTCGTCGACAGTCTTGTAGTCGAGCGGCAGGTCTTTGTGCAGGTAGATACCAAGAATATCAGACGTGCTCTTCTTGTCCGGGCGAACGACTTTGACTTTGCGGTCGATGCGCTCGGGGCGCAGGACTGCCGGGTCGATATAGTCCGGGCGGTTCGAAGTCAGCATCACGACGACATTTTCCAGGGACACCAATCCGTCCATCTCGGCGCAGAACTGAGGGACGACAGTGTTGGAGATATTGGTGAACCGGCCCGAAGAACGGGTACGCAGAATGCTCTCCGCTTCATCGATAAAGATGAAGACTAAGTAGCCTTCTTTGGCCTTCTCACGCGCCGTGGAGAAGATCTCGCGCACCTGACGCTCCGATTCGCCGAGCCACATGTTCAGGATCTTGGGGCCATTGATGTACATGAAGTACTCTTTGACATCCCGCTTGGTTCGTGCTTTGTACTCCTGCGTGATATTGTACGCAGTCGCTTTGCCGATCAGAGTCTTGCCGCAGCCGGGAGGGCCGTACAGCAAAATGCCCTTGAGGGGACGCTTGCCGAAGCGCTCGTACAGCTCAGGATAAAGCAGCGGCAGTTCGATGGCGTCCTTGATGACCGCAATCGCTTCCTGCTGCCCGCCGATCTGGTCCCACGGGATTTCGGTGATCTTGTCCAGGAAGAACTCCTGAGACTCCTTCGCCGGAAATGCCTCTAATGCAACGCGGAAGTTCGGCTCCATGCGGACTTCCGAGCCGGTCTTGATTGCCGCATCTTCAAGGCCGGCACCGCGCACGACAATGCGCGTGTTCTGGCCCTGCTGGTCGCCGCCGATCCGCAGGCGTCCGTCGGTGAGCGCTTCGCTGACTTTCACGACTTGGCCGTTCTGGGCCGGGCCGAGGTCGCCGACAACGGCATACGCTTCGTTGACTTTGACGCGTGTACCGGGCAGAAGTGTCTCGACATCGACGTTGGGATCGACATTCGTATAGAAGTCATTGTCGCCCATCGCGATATTCGCCGTGCCGTCTTCGTTCTTCGACAGGAAGACAGCCACGCGGTTTGCCGGCGCGGTCAGCTTATTGTAGGCATCATCATATTTTTGGATCAGTTCCTGCGCTTCGGAGAACTGCTGTTCGTCCTGCTCTAGCTGGTGACGCAACAGCAGCAGGTACTGATAGTTTGGATCAATCGGGTCGGTACTTTTCAGGATTTCGTCGAGCACGAAAATTGCCCGGACAGTATTATCCGGGGTCCGTGTGCCGTTTCCACCGTCAGAATTATTGTCGCGGCGTCCCTGGCTGCGCCGATTTTCGTTACGCTCTTTGTCGCTCGCCATGCGTTCTTTCCTCTCGTTCTTTTCTCGCTTTTTCCCCATAAACTCTTGCGTCTCTTGATTTGTATTCGCTGTTACGATTATACCCAGTTTGCGGCGTCCACTCTCCTGTCAAAAGCTCGACCATGCGAACTGTGTTGCCCTTTTCAAACGCATCCACCCATTGGGCGACAATTTCCCTTGCATCCGGGTCGGAGGCCGCTAAATCGCGGACGTCTGCAGGGTCTCCCCCGGACGGGTGCCGCGCCAGTGTCTGCCGCGCTCGCCCTAATGCATTTTTGACGGCGGGCACGGTCGTTTCGAGAATCCGCGCCGTTTCTTCCGCGCTCCAGCCTAACACGTCCCGAAGGACAAGCGCCGCCCGCTGACGCGGCGGCAGGCTTTGCACCAGCGCGACAAACCCAAGCCGGACATTCTCACGCCCCTGTCCAGCGTCCTCGGCGTCAGATGCCAGGTTGATTTCGCCGACTTCATCCAGCGACTCCCACCCTGGCGGTCGGCGCTGAACATGGTTCAGGCACAGATTATGTGCAATTTTATAAAGCCAGGCACGCAGGCTGGCACGGCCTTCAAACGTTTCCAGAGCGCGGAACGCTCGAAGAAATGCTTCCTGAACCATGTCTTCCGCTTCCGTCAGCGTTCCCGTCAGGCGATAGCAATAGGCAATCAACTCTCGGCGGTAAGGTTCCGTCAGGCGGCTGAATGCCTTGCGATCGCCTCGGCGGGCACGCATGAGTGAAGTGGCTGCTGCGCGAACAGGCGGTTCATTTATCGTGGCCACGAAAATTCTCCTGCCTAAATAGTGGGATACATTGAAAACGCTTCTGCCGACTGGTTAAGTTCCCTCTGAAGTGTAGACACGGTTACACGCGGAAAAGAACCGGGCTACTAAAAAAAAGTCACACTGTTTGTTCAGTATGACTTTTTTTGGCGGTTTTTGCTTAATGAGGCATTCGCTTGATCAAAAATACCGAGGAGCCGCCATCCTGAGTACATCCTTGGCAAACAGCCATTGCATCCGTCAGTATCTCCATCAGCGGCAGGCCACGACCATGAGTGGCTTCCTGCGCAGCGTCCGGCATAGCATAGGGCGGAGGCGGCGGTTTAAATCCCATACCGCAATCCTTGACCTGTATGATAAGATTTTTTTGGAAGCCCCACATTCCAAGGTAAATTTGTGACGTGCTGTTCGGCTTCACTTTACTGGAGTCTGTGCCATGCACAACGGCATTTGCCAATGCTTCTCCAAGTGCCAGATCCAGAGTAAAACAATCTTCTTCCGACAATCCTGCTTCAGTGCAGGCATGAATAGCTTTATGCCGCGCTTGGGGCACAGCGCCGGGGTCGGCCGGCAGCCAGAACTCCAGCAGCGGCGGCGATTGCTGATATTTCATTGCATATTCCTTCCTCCACACTAAGTTTTTGCGGCATCTAATCATCCGGCATATTGATGAATTACCCGCGAGTTCCAATCGGCAAACAGAGGAACATAAATGGAAGGTGACAAACCGTTCTCAACACATTTACCCCCAGGTATATTTCAGCCGCTTCTCGCAGTTTTGCGATGCTATGCTATGCGAATGGTTGTTTGCAGAGACTGGATTTCGCCCGCCGACGCAAAAAAACAACGATCTGGAAAATCAGATCGTTGTCAAGTCTTCGCTATGTCAAAATTGCGGTCACTAGGCGAGGAGGGATTCGAACCCCCGACCTCTTCCGTGTAAAGGAAGCACTCTAGCCACTGAGTTACTCGCCCGCTTCGTGCAAATTATACCTTTGGTTCAGAAACAAGTCAAGCCGGGGACAGAGCCGAGAAAGTATTTTATCAAGTCTGCCTGCTTTTTCAGGCTTTGGCATGATTTATGCACTAAGAGTAAGTACGCTTTTCGCTCGGCACGCATGGATGCTCCCACTGCCCCGGATCGCGGCTTTCACAATCGACGCGCGGCACGGAGGCGACACGCACGATGGAACCGGAAACACAGCAGGCGACCGCCGGCTTTTCACTTCAGGAATACCTGGCGATCCTGCGCCGCCGCCGCGCCGTCATTTGTCAGGCCTTCATCTTAATCAGCGTCCTCGGGATCTCTCAGGCACTGATGGCGAAAAACGTCTACGAAGCCAGCGCCAAGCTTTTAGTCGACGGCCCCTCCTACAATCTCAACACGATTGATGCCAATAATCCCCTGTCTTCGCTGTTTGAGATGAGCGATCAGCAGACTGTCGAGACCCAGGTTGTCGTGCTCCAGGCTCAGCCGCTGCTGGATCAAGTCACACAGCAGGTCGGCTCGGCATCCCTTTCCATCATTAATGTCCCCGGCACAAATGTCATTGAAGTGTCCGGCGATTCCGGCAGTCCAAAGACCGCCGCAGATGCTCCTAATACACTTCTCAGGCTGTTTATCGACCAGGATGTCGAGAACCGATTACGCGAAATGGAGCAGGCGAGGCAGTTTGTTCAAACCCAGGGCAAAGAAGCTCATAATACGCTGAATGCCACAGAAAACGCGCTGAAGGCTTTCAAGCAAAACTCGCATATTGCCGAGCTTTCTAAGAACCGGGACGACCAGATGACTCTGGTAACGACCCTGACCGCAAGCCATCAGAAAGCGCAGTCTGATCTTGCGGCGTTGTACGCACAGATCGCTGCCGATCAAGCGGAAGAAAATGGCGAACCGACATCGACCATCTCGGATGTCCAAAGCTCCAATCCGAGCATCGTCAGCCTGCGCGATTCTATCCGAGCCTTACAAGTGCAGCGGGTCGGACTAACTCAGCCCGGCGGGTTTACTTCGAGAGCGCCTCAGATACGAGCGCTGGATGCTCAGATATCGGAGCTTCAAGCGCGGTTATCAGATCAGCCGGCACTGACCAGCACGGTCAGCAGCACGCCGAATACATTTCGCCGGGAGCTTCAGGAAAAGATCGCAGATTTACAGGCGGAAATTCCTGTGATCAAGACGCAGTCAGCAAGCAGCGCGGCTGATCTGGCCCATGCGAATTCACAAATGAGCGGCTATGCCGGATTAGAACTGGCATTAGACCGCCTAACCGGCGAGCATGATGCGGCGCAGGTAGCGGATAAAAACTTCACCGATCAGCTTGCCGATCTGAGCCTGCGCGAGAAGGCGCACCATGCCACGGCCCGGATTATCGAGATCGCCCAGATTCCCGAGACACCGATCCGTCCCAAACGCGTTCAAAGCATGGTGTTTGCCTGTTTGATCGGCCATTTTGCCGGGCTGTGCCTGGCGCTTCTGCAAGAATTCTTAGATGACCGAATCAACACGGTCGCTGATGCGGATCGGGTGCTAAGGCTGCCGTCGCTTGGTCATGTTCCGGCACTGAGCGCTGCCGATGCCCGCCTGCTGCCTCAGATGACCAGGCGCAATTCAGCCTCCGAAAGCTACCGGGTGCTTCGGACCAATATTCACTTTGCGACGGTCGACGCTCCTGCCCGTACCTTGCTGGTGACTTCTGCCGGCCCAGGCGAAGGTAAAACCACGACCGCAGTCAACCTCGCATTCGCCCTGGTGATGGACGGCAAAAAAGTCATTCTAGTCGATACCGATCTGCGCCGTCCGTCCATTCCAAAGCTGCTGAACCTGCCGCTCATGCCGGGGCTGACCGATGTCCTTCTCGGTTACGTCCCCCTCGCGCCCTATGAAGTGATGCCCGGCTTGTCCGTTCTGACGGCAGGCACAGTCCCGCCGAACCCCGGCGAGATCCTGAACTCACGCAAGTTCCGCAGCCTAGTACAGAAGCTGACGGAGCAGGCAGACATCGTTATCTTCGACAGCTCGCCGGTCCTGGTCGCCGCCGATGCCGTGATACTCGCTTCTCAGATGGACGGCACTATTCTCGTGGTCGAGACCGGGGCGACGAAAAAAGCGGCGGCGCTGCACACGCTGAGTCTGCTGCGCCAGGCCCGCGCTACCGTTTTGGGAGCTGCGTACAACAAAATACGGTCGCAGGACGCTTCCAGCGACTACTACAGCTACCAGTACGCGCCGCCTGCCCTGCTGACGGCAGCAAAAAACGAGGGAAAACGATGAGGCGAATCTTTCTTAAGACATTTCTTGCGCTCTGTTTGGCGCGTTCGTTGTTGCCGTTCCAGCAAATGCATTGACCGCTTCTCCGGTTCCACTTACATATGTGCTGTCGCCGGATGACCAGATCGAGATTTCTGTTCTAGGACATGCCGATTTCAGCGCCAGCGTGACCCTCCTGCCCGACGGCACCTTCCGCTACCCGGTGCTCGGCAGCGTCCATGCCGCCGGGCTGACTTTGGACGGATTGACCCGCATGGTGAGAGAGGGTCTGAGCAGTCAGCTCAACCAGCCTGATGTCACTGTCACCCTGAAGCAGGGCCGCGCCCGCAGAGTCAGCATCATTGGCGACGGCGTGAAATCCGCAGGACAGTATGATTTTAAAATAGGAATGCATTTGCTTGACCTGCTGGCCGAAGCAGGTGGGCCGGTGTCGGAGCCACAGATGGTAAGCGCGACTCTTGCAGACTCAAATGGTCAAACGGTATCCATTGACCTCTCCAAACTGCTGACGGAAGCCGACACTGCCCAGAACCTGCCGCTTGCTCCCGGCGACATTTTGTTTCTTGTCACACGTGCTCCTGAATCGGGACAGGTGCAGGTGGTCGGCGAAGTAGTCAAGCCGGGCGCGTATAGCATCCCCCCTACCGGCATCTCTCTATTGGCACTGCTCAGTGAGGCGGACGGCACTCTGCCGACCGCACGGCTCACGGCAGTGCAGCTTATGCATCAAGGTCAGGTCCAAGTCTGCGATCTGCGTTCGCTGCTGACCGCTGATTTGAAGTCGAAAAGCGGCCTGCTTCGAGTCCTGCCTGGCGATGTCCTGCTGGTTCCCGCGAACAAGAACCGGATACTGGCTCTGGGCGAAGTGCGTATCCCCGGCATTCTGCCCATTCCTGACGATCAGCCGCTGACACTGACCACTGCCTATACCCTCGTCGGCGGGGCAGCTCCAGACGGCGACAAAAAGAGCGTTGACATCATTCGGCGCGACGGAGGCGGCAAATCGGCTTTGATCACTGTGAACATGGATGACCTGCTGAAAGGCAAAAACGGCGTTGTTGACCTGGTTTTGCAGCCGAACGACATCTTATTTATTCCGGCCCGCAGGCATTCGCAGAGTATCGGATCGGCACTTGAAGCAATCAGCGGTCTGGGTGTCATCAGCACTTTGACGCATTTTTAAGGATTCTCACCAATGCCAGTCATCGCACCCGATCCAGCTCAGGAACGAACTTCGGAAGTCGCGCAGACCGTGAAAGTGCGGGCGATTTCCGGCGTCAAAGCGCTGGCGGCACGGACAGCATTTTCCGTACTGCTTCGTGTCATCAGTTCACTGTTCCTGGCCCGCCTGCTCTTTCCAAAAGATTACGGCCTGTTCGGGGTCGTCTCTTCGATTGCCGGTCTGGGAATGTTCCTCAGCGATATGGGCCTTGCGGGTGCATTGGTTCGGCAGGATACTAGGCCGTCACGCAACGAAGCTTTTACTGTGTTTTGCGCCCAGCAAATCATTACAGCAATGGTAGTCACAGCAGTTGTCGTCACAGCGCCGCTGCTGATTCCTTTGTACGCATTGCCGCCATCTGCGGCGACTTTGCTGTATGCGATGGCATTTGGCTTGTTCTTCTCATCTCTGCGGATCGTGCCGATGATGGCTTTGGAGCGCGATCTGAAGTTTACGATAATCGCTCGGTGCGAGCTGCTGGAAAACCTGGTCCAAACCGGCAGCACGATTGCTTTAGCTTATCTTGGCTGGGGAGCGTGGGCTTTAGCGGGGGGTGGTCTCCTACGCGGCATAGCCGGTTTGGCACTGGTTTGGACAGCTTCTCCCTGGCGTCCGGTCGGGAACTTTGAGATCGCCATCGTCAGGCGTCTGGCGAAATTCGGGATTGCTTATCAGATTAACGCCCTTATTCCGACACTGCTGGGCGGCTGGATGCCGCTTGTAGTCGGGCGCATATTAGGAGTGGCTGCCGTGGGTCTGGTCGGGTGGGCCGCAAACCTTGCCTCTGTTCCACTGATGCTGAGCGCTGTCTTGAACCGGGTGGCGTTCCCCGCGTACAGCCGCCTTCAATCCGACCCCGAAGCTCTAGGGCGTTACCTGACTGCCTCGATCCGCCGTACCGGTGCCGTGCTCAGCTTGGCTGTTCCACTGATCGTCTTTACCTGCCCGGTGGCAATTGCTGCCTTGTTCCATGCCCGCTGGGCTCCGGCCATTCCGCTGGTTCAGTGGCTCAGCCTGGAATGCAGCGTACTGACATTAACAGGGCTGCTGGCCTCCGCGCAGAACGCCATGGGACATTCGGGTGAGCGTTTAGGCGTGACAATCGGCATTGGCGGACTGCGTTGGGGACTTGGCTTTCTTGCCGTCAGGCACTTCGGCCTGCTTGGGATCGGCCCGGCAGTGTTTAGTATCAGTTTGTTCGAGACATGGGTGTCGGCGCATCTGGTAATGCGCCATGCTCCCGGATGCCGGCGGCTGAGGCGTGAGATATTTCAGCCGATACTGACAGTCGGTGCCTTTCTGACAGCGGCTCTCGGCACGGGAAGCGCTCTTGCCTCTCATAGTATTTTGCAGCGGGCCATTACAGAATTATTTGTCTTTCTCGGGCTGGTCGCACTGCGGGAGAAAGCGACCGGCGGGCGCATTCTAGGGACTGAATTGTGCGCGATTTATGCAATGCTTCAGCCTCAGCGAAGGGAGCAAAATGCCTGCTGACCTGACAATCTCGATTATCAATCACAGCAACCCGGAGCTGCTGCGGGAATGCCTGCGGACTTTATTCGTCGGAACGCATACGATCAGCCTGGA
>JBPBQB010000035.1:0-9262 GCA_050954545.1 Janthinobacterium lividum
GCTTGTACCGGCCTGAACCAGGATTTGGTTCTTGGTGTAATCGACAACCGTGGCGGCCAGGTCTGTGTCGCGAACTGTGCTCAAGGAGCTGTCGTTGTTCGACTGGGAAACAGCCAGGCTGTTGATGTTCGACTGAAGGACGTTTGCCTGTGTCGAACCCAGTTTTTCCGAAGCCGCTGAGATGTCAGAGATAGCCTGGTCGATAACGGCCAGTGCATCCTGCTGAGACTTGCCGGTCACGTCTGTTAGGTCCAGAGCGCCGTTCGATCCCAGGTCGGAGAGGTTGAACGACTTGCCGCTTGATGTGTTGGTGAACGCGCCGACACTGTCAGCTTTGGTGCTGCCGATGCTGACAGCGACTGTCTGACCCTGGTTAGAGCCGATCTGGAACTGAAGAGCGTTTCCAGCAGTCACTTTGTCCGCTGTCGCACTGAGTGTGCCGACTGCGGCGGGCGGGGCATCCGCTGTCGCTGCGAAGGTGCCTTCATTCGACGCGTTAGCGACCAGAGCCGTGGACGTTATCGCGATTTCCAGACCGTCCAGAGCGTTGCCTGAGAAGCTGAACGTCGTATTGGCTCCCGAAACAGCCGACGAGGTCGATTTCACACCGTTGACTGTTGCAGATGCAACAACACCGTTTGTGGATGCCGCCGGTGAAGCGATTGCACCATCGTCAGTCGTCGTGGTCCAGTTGTGCAAGGCAGATGTATCTGCCGTTACTGCTGCACCGCTGGGGTCGGTGAGGACCAGTTTGCTGCCTGCGATCGTTGCCGTAATTGTGCTGCTGCCGGTCGCGGTCCGAATTGCAGCCTGCAGTTGAGCGGCAGTAGTCGTGTTGCTGGTCAGAGCGACGGTCGCGCCGTTCACTTTCAGGCTGCCTGAGAAGGTATCGCCTGTTGTGACCGTGCTGGTCGATGTGATGGAGCTTGGAGTCGCCGCTGTGTAAGTGACGTTTGCAGAAGCAATGGCGGCAGCACCGTAGGTCTTGGCCTGGGTGACGATGGCAAGGCCGTTGCTGCCGGCAGGGACTGCCGTGCCGGTACCGGAGACGACGGGAAGGGAAGTCGCACTGGCATTGGACGAGAGCTGAAGGCCCTTGAGCGTACCGGTGGAGAACCCAAACGTATTGGTGCCATCGGCATTCGTTACTACCTTGTCGCTGGTATAAGCGGTTCCACCAACCCCAGGCTTGGTCACTGTGACGGAGGCAATGTTGCCTTCGGCAAGAGTGCCGGTAGAGACCGCGATGTTGGTAGTCGAGGTCGCCGTAGGCGTATATTTCAGGTTGCTGACATCGAAGCTGCTTGCACCAGCAGAAGCGCCTGTGCCGCTGTCCGTGAACTTCAGGGCGCCATTACTGAGGGAAGCCTGGTAAGTGCTGCCCGATGTTTCAAGAGCGGCATTGACTTGGTCCAGGGTCTGGCCTGTTGAACCCAGATTGATCGACGTGCCGTTGACCTTCAGTGTGCCGGTGAACGTGCTCGCACTGGAGATCGCATTCGTGCCGTCGCCGTTGACCGTGTAAGCTGCTGATTTAGCGGCGTTGTACGTGACAGTGGCGCCGATTACGGCTGTCGTGCCATATTTGGCGGCGTTGTTGGTGACACCCAGTGTCGCAACCTGCGAGTTTGTCGCTGTGGTTGTCGCTGCTCCGGCAGTGACACCGGCGCCGCCGGCGCTGGCCGAGCCGTCCAGCAGGTTCTTGCCGTTGAACTGAGTTGTGCTGGCGATCCGGTTGATCGAAGCGACTGAGTCAGCGACTGCCTGAGCATCGGCTGTCAGGGCTGTCGAGTTGTTGGTACCGACGTTGGCGGCCTGGACGATTGTCTGGCGGATGTTGACCAAAAGGGCCTGAACCTGGGTCAGAGCGCCTTCGGCTGTTTTGACGACGTTGATCGCATCATTCGTGTTGTTCGTCGCTTGTGTGATGCTTCCCGACTGAGCCTGAAGGCTCTGGGAAAGGACGTAGCCCGACGGGTCATCGGCAGCGGAGTTGATCCGGAGGCCGGATGAAAGGCGCTGGATGTCGGTGGCCTGTGCGGCTGAGTTTTTGCTCAGGTTGACGGATGCGTCAAAAGCGGTCGTGTTGGTGTTAATACGTGTAGACATAATTTTCCTCCCTGATGTCTTCGGCTGTCTGAACCGAGGACGGTGTGTCGAATAATAGTGGCTTCCTGCCACTGACTTTGTACGGTATCCCGACGATGCAGGATGTCAGCGTTTGCGGATCTCCGACCAGGACGGTGGAGGCGTGCTAGGTGATCGGTTCCGCCGCACTCTAAATCTCAAGTGAGGTCAGTTGCAATCCCTGTTAGCCCCGGCAAGTTCAGCGCCTCCGCGACTTCGTACATTTCTATTATGGGAAGTGCCGCCGTGTTCTTTAGGGCAATCCCACAAACGTTTTTCCTTATTTTCTGGTATCATAAATTGATGGAGAATGAAGTGCTGCCGGTACAGAAGCCGGTGGTTGAAACAAGCCTGCACAGTATGCTCGAAGCGCTGCACCTTTCCGGTCAGCTTTCGATGCCTCTGCATGACCCTGAGACGGGCCGGGTAGTCGCCATTTTATCCCGGCCTGACACTCTTCCTTCTGTCGCGCCGCCTCGGTTGGGTGGAATGGCGACACCGCTGGGTGTCTACCTCCATGACGGCGTCTCCAGTGGCGGGGCGGGTTTCTGGGGCCTTGTACTGACCGGCATGACCATGAGCTGCCTTGCCTTGCTGGCGCAGGCCTCCGCACATGACCTAAGCCATATTGTATCCAGGCATGTTCCGATGCTCGACCTCTGGGAAAACCATTTGCCGTATGGTCTGGCTCTCTGGCTTTCCGCGATTTCGCCCTGGCTTCCGCTGCCGTTTGTCTTTTTACTGCTTCGTTTAGTCCCTTTATCCGGTATTCACGCCGCAGAGCATCAAGTCGTGCATTGTGTTGAGCGGCGCGAGCCTTTGGTGCCGGGCCGAGTTCGCGCCATGCCTCGGGTTCATCCGCGCTGCGGCACAAATCTCTTTGCCGGGTTCACTCTGTTCCTGCTGACCTTTCTTGCCGTGTTCTGCACGACAGAGGCGGCACGGTGGCAGCTCCTGGATTCTGTGACACTGGCCGCGATAGTCGCCGGTCCATTTACGCTCATCTACTGGCGTCGTATCGGCGGCTGGGTCCAGCAGTGGTTTGCGACCCGGCCTGCAACAGATAGTCAGATCGCCGGTGCGATCCATGCCGCCGAGCAGGTGCTGTCCCGGCATCAGCGACGCATGGAGCGCGGGGGACGCCTCCGCTTCATGCCGCTGCGCCGAGCCTGGACCATGGGCATCGGGCAGATCCTGCTGGGCTACGCCGCAGTTGTCGCCGTGCTCACCGTCCTCGAACTTGTCTGGCCGGGCCTGTCGCACTGGCTGGAATAAGGACCCCTCCCTCTGGAGATTGTTTTACTCCTGCACGTTCCGAGGCCCTTCCCTAACAGGGGAGGGACCCTGCGAAGTGAAGAATGAACGAAGCAAGGCGGGAGGGGTCTTACGTCAGAGTCTACTCACCACATAGGATACACATGATCAAGGAACAGTTAGCGGAAATTATCGTGCAGGCACTGGAAGCGGCAAAAGCAAGCGGGGATTTCACCCTGGACACGCTGCCCGCCGTCACCCTGGAAATGCCCAAGCAGAAATCACACGGCGACTGGGCCACCAGTGTCGCGCTGGGTCTTGCCCGGACACTCAGCATGAACCCGCGCGATGTCGCCGGAAAGATCGTCAGCCATCTGCCTATCGGCGGCGACTCGATCATCGCCGCCGCCGAGATCGCCGGGCCGGGCTTCATCAACCTCACCCTGCGCCCCGACTGGCTGGGCGATATTCTGCGCCGAGTCGAAGCCGCAGGCGCGGATTATGGCAAGACAGATGGTGGCATGGGCAAAAGCGTTGTGGTCGAATTTGTCTCCACCAACCCGAACGGTCCCATCACGGTCGCAGGCGGGCGCAATGCCGCTCTCGGCGATACGCTCTCTTCGCTGCTGGCCGCGACTGGCTACACTGTCTCCCGCGAATACTACATCAATGACGCTTTGAACTCGGTCCAGATGAACAACTTCGGCCTGTCCGTTTTCTTCCGGTACCGGGAGCTTTTAGGCCATAAAGACGATGAATGGGAAGAAATGTACCGGGGCGAGTACATCACGGATGTCGCCCGGCATATTTTGACGGAACACGGCAACGAGTTCGAGAATGCTGACCGGGACGACCCACAGACTGTCCGCACCTTCCGGGATCTGTCTCAGGACGGTATGATCGCTCAGCAGAAGCTCGATTTAGAGGCCTTCGGAGTGACGTTCGACACCTGGTTCAGCGAAGCCACGCTCCATGCCGATGGCCGGGTCGCCGCCGCCATCGACACGCTCACCGAACGTGGTTACACCTACCGGAAAGACGGCGCACTCTGGCTCAAATCCACCGAGTTCGGCGATGATAAAGACCGGGTGCTGATGCGGGCCGACGGCACCGCGACCTACATTGCCGGTGATGTCGCCTATCACAAAGACAAGTTTGATCGGGGTTTTGACCGAGCCATCAATGTCTGGGGTGCCGACCATGCCGGCTATGTCGCCCGAACCAAAGCTAGCATTGCCGCTCTCGGTTACGATCCCAATCGCCTCTATGTTTTGCTGTATCAACTGGTCAGCATCGTCAAAAACGGCGAGCTTGTCATGTCGTCCAAGCGCAAAGGCAACATTCTGGAGTTGAAAGCCGATTTGATCGACGAGATCGGGAAAGATGCCGCCCGGTTCTTCTTCTTAATGCGCTCTCCGCACTCGGCGCTTGACATCGACATCAATCTGGCTCGCAAGACCGAAAAAGACAATCCCGTCTATTACGTCCAGTACGCTCATGCCCGGATCGTCCAGGCCATCGACCGCGCCCGCGAAGAAAAAGGCGTCAGTGTCCCGTCTGCTGCCGATGCCGACTTGTCGCTCCTGACCGAAGACACCGAAGCCGATCTCATCAAGAAGCTGAGCGAGCTGCCGAACGAGATTGCTCTCTCGGCGTCCGAATACGCCCCGCAGCGCCTCGTCCAGTACGCCCGTGACCTGGCAGCCGTCTTCCACAGCTTCTACGATGCCGGAAACCGCAGCCCCGCCCTCCGCGTCGTCTGCGACGACCCCGAAACACTCAAAGCCCGTCTTGTTCTTGTTCACGCCACACAGATCGTCCTGCGGAACACTCTGTCTCTGCTGGGATTGTCCGCACCAGAACGGATGTAAAATAACAATGACAACTATTAGTATCGACGAAATACAGTATGACTTGGCGGGCTATCTGACCCGCGTACAAGCAGGCGAGACACTGCTGATTACTCAGGCAGGGCGACCAGTTGCCGAAATCAACCCAGTGAAATCCGTCATGCCTGATGTCCAGCAAGCATTGCGCCCGATTGGACTGGCTGACGGCGAATTTGTTGTGCCAGATGATTTTGATGACCCTTTGCCTGACGAACTTCAGAGATTGTTCGAGGGGCGATGAAGTTGCTGCTTGATACGCACATCTTTCTCCGGTACATCGCGAATAGTCGGCGTGTTCCTACGGCTTGGGTAGAATTGCTTCGAGACCCGCAAAACCAGATATTCCTCAGCGTTGTCTCGTTCTGGGAAGTAATTATCAAATACCAGACTGGCAAGCTGCCGTTGCCGGAAGCACCGGAAATCTATATTCCGAGACTGCGGATACAGCATCAGATCAATATGCTATCGGTAGATGAAACAGATGTTGCTTATGTTGCACAGCTACCATCAATTCACCATGATCCATTTGATCGGCTTCTGATAGCACAATCGCTCCGACATGGTCTTACATTTCTCACGGTCGATGCTAATATCCGTACCTACCCCATGATCTCTGTTTTATGACGCTAATTCACCTATGAAATACCTCCCTACACTCCTCCTGACACTTGCGCTTTTGCCGCATATCACGCTGGCGGCAGACAAAAAGCCGATTGTCTACACTCCCCCGCCTGTGCTGCTCAAACCGCAGGCAAGCGGCGTCTACCAAGATAGCGCGGGCGCAAGCCATGCATGGAGCGTCGGGCAGGCACATGGGCTGACCTGGGACGGCACTCCCTATCTTCCAGTAGGCGCGAGCTTTGTACCCCTCACTTGGACTGACCTGCCGACGGATGCAAACTGGGCGCTCGACAAAGCCGCGATGGATATGCTGAGCAAGCGCGGCGTTCATGACATTCTGCTGTCGGCAGGGGATAAAGGACTGACCCATGCCTCGCCTGCCGCCGTTCAGCGGGTTGTGGATTATTTAGAAGCAAATCATTTTAACTATGGACTTCGGATCGCTGATCGTCCTGCCGATCTGCTGGTCGGCACCGTCGTCAAGCCTGCCGTCTACCGCAATCCCTCCCCGTCGGCTTCGGGGCCGACACGCTTCAGCCATATTCCGGGGCTGATTAGCGCATTTTATCTGCTGGTCTCGCCCCACGACGGCACTGTCGACGAAACCGGCACTGCACAGATAATCGACAGCGAAACGGCGCAGGTGACACTGAAAACGCAGGTCACTGATGATGTCCTTCTGCTTTATCCGCAGCGTGCCTACCCGGCGGGAACGCCCGAAAGCCGCCTGCCGGATCTCTGGGAAGGGTACGATGAATACCGGGACCGTCTGCTTGGTCTGTTCAGTCAAGTCAAGCTTGGGCCAGGCCTGCGCTTCTTTCTCGACCCGCTGACGGACAAAATCGGGTTTGCCGGGGAAGTCGACAATGTCATTCCGACGAGCGATGGCTACCAACTGGATTTCCAGGCCTGGCTCAACAAGAAATATAACCATAACGTCGACGATCTCAACCGGGGGTGGGGGATCACCGACCATGACGTGCCCGACTTCGCCACTGCCGCCCGCTGCCTGCCGCTCTGGTCCGGCAGCCGGGGCGTTCCTGCCGTTTACGATCCACTCAAAAAAGCTACCTACGCTGTTCTGAACAAGCCGCACATCGGCGGCCATGTCTGGGATGACCTTACAGAGTTTCGCGTCCAATCCGTGCGCGGCTACATGAACGGCATGGCGGATGTCCTGAAAAAAGGCGTCGCCGATGTCCCCGTTCTCTACGCCTGGGGCGGGCGCAGCGCCTTGTTTACCAATTCCGAGACACATGGCGGCTTTGACGGCCTCGGCATGACCGGCGCGGATACCGACGTCTACGCATTCGCTCAGGCCGAAGACACGCCTCGAACCAGTTGGCTGATCGCCGACGGCGCGGATGCATCTCGGCCCACACTGAACACGGATTGGGACGCCCTCAAAAACATCGGGGCACGCGGCTTTTTCGCCACGGCGAATACAACTCAGGATGCCCGGCGTTTAGGGGACTACGGCGCTTCGATTTCGTTTCAGGCCCGCGATCTCACAGACCGCCCGCGCATTCTGCCGTACCCTGCCGGAGCGCCCGGCATCAATGTCGGACTGCGCCATCTGCCCGACGGTGTCTGGTGGCTGCCGTCCTATCGGGCGGGGAACCTGTTTCAGTCTGGGGACTCGTTCTCGCTCGGCCCGCTCCTGCACGGCTACAAGCTGAACGATCCCGACGGCCTCCTGCCGCGCTTTGTCGTCTGGTCCCCGCATGGCGGTCTGTCTCAGGTCAGTTTTCCGTTTCCCAAAGACTCGCCGGTCGAGATCACGGATGCCGCCGGTATCCCGCTCAATGTCCAGAAGAAAAAGGGCGAGTGGGTTGTGCCGGTCGGCCCGGACCCGATTATCCTAACCCATCTGTCGAGTGTGCCCCTGCCGTCCGATGCCGCCGATGCCGCCGATGCCGAAGCCGTCCGCCTGCTGGCTCTCGCGAAATCCGAGGGCATGGCGACGGATATGTTCCAGGAAAGCCTGTTCCAGACCCGCAATACGATCCCTACCACGGCCCAGGACTCCGATCTGCGCTACAATGCCTTTGCCCGTCTGATCAATTCTCTTACCCAGGTGCTTCAGCCCTTCGTCTGGCTTGAAGCTGAAAGCGCGACTTCCTACACATTCGATTCCCTCGTCTCCGACTCGGAAGCCTCCGGCGGCTCGTATCTCTCGCTCGACACCGACCGCCAGCCTCCTTCTTCCACCGGCGACGGCGGGGGAGGCTACCAGGCAGACTACACCTTCACTGTCAACGCCGGGGGGAGCTACGCGCTCTGGATTTCAAGCAGTCCGCTCAACACCTCTTCGCCGTTCACCTACACCATCGACGATGGCGGGGCGAACACCGCTCAGGACGCCCGCTCCGAAGGCGACTTCTACGCCGGAAAGTTCGTCTGGAACCAGCTTGGCAGTGTCACTCTCAGCCGTGGCTCCCATAAGCTGACAATCAACGTCATCGGCCCCCGCCCCGCCGACCGCCGCTACGTCCTTGCCATCGACACCTTCTGCCTCAGCCGCGTCCCCTTCCACCCAAGCGGCACCCAGCTCCCTGCCATCGAGCTTCTCCCCCCGCCGGTGCCAAAGGACAAAAACGGCAAGCCGATCCCGAAAAAGAACGCGCCAGACAACGCCGCAACAGACCTGCCGACCGCCTTCTGAGTTAAGGTCAATAACTGCTGTTACGCAGTAGGATCGAGTAGTTGAAAACTACTCGCTAGGGAAAGCGTCCTGCCGGACGAAGAAACGGCCTCCGGGGCTGATCTTTCACCGGGGCTGATCTTTTGGGGCTGATTTTTCACTCGCAGAGTGCCTCTCCGAGCGAGTAGTTTTCAACTCCTCGTAGTCCCCCGCAACTGAGCGTGCGTAACATCAGTCAATAAATTATCATGGAGATAATGGTATGATCTCTTCGATGGAAGAATACAAAAAAGTTAAAGAATATACAGACCGCATTCAGCAAATACTGCTTGGTCTCCGTGCAGCTCATTCCGCTCAGGAATACGAAAGCATGAGCAAAGCCTACTTGAAGGAACTGACAACGGCTCAACGTGAAATCGCCATTTTCCTTGCAGTTCCACCGACGCCCAGTATACCAAGCTAAAGGTATACAGGGTTCAACCCTGTGTGAGTGATATACGATGAAAAATTATCTTGTTATCTATGAGCCAGGTGAACACAATTGGTCTGCGTTTTGTCCCGATATACCCGGCTGTGTGGCAGCAGGGAAAACGCGCACAGACACGGAAAGATTGATGTCGGAAGCATTAGCGCTGCACCGACGCGGGCAGGCCGCCCCGGTCTTCAGACCGGAGTTGAAGCCCGCCTCCACCTCTCTTGCCAACGAGGTGGCCTGATGCACGCATGT